>NZ_CP050191.1:4785432-5006224 GCF_011745145.1 Mycobacterium sp. DL440
GAGGCTGACCATCTCCTCTTCTGCGGCAGCTTAGGTGGTGAATAGGAGACAGGGCGGAGGCGGCGGCGGGGGCGGGGGCGGTACCGGCCTGGCCGCCTCCGGCGGCAGTGGCGGGATCGGCACCAGCGGTTCCGGTCGTTCAGGCGCCGAACGCTCAGGCGCGGCGGGCTCCGGCTTGCGCGGCTCGTCGAGGTCGAACCGTTCGGCGAATTCCCTGGACCCGATCGAGCTGTGCATCTGCCACGGCGGCGGGGCCAGCCTCCGGACCGGTGCAGCGGCCGGCGGCTCGGGCTCGGGCTCGGGTTCAGGCTCCGGAGCCGGAGCCGGAGCCGGCTTCGCAAAAGCATCGGTCACGTCGTCCGCGGGCGACGTGGCGGTATGGATCTGCCGGGCCGATCGTTGCGCCGCAATCTGTTCCAGCAACGCGGCAGCCCGGGCCTCCACCTCGTCCAATTCCCCAGGAGCCATGTCGTCGAGCGAGGTGGCCTCGCCGATCGGCCGATTCTCGTCCGGCATCTTTCCCCTAACTCACCTGGTCCGTCGCCGGGCAGCAGCCATCGCTACCGCCGCCACCATCAACGCAAGACACGCCGCGGTGACGGTGAAGACGATCCTGCGGGCCCGCACATTACCCGGGTCAGGTTGCGGTGGCCCGCTGATCGGTGAAGAGGCAGTGACATCGCGACCGTCGGCCGCAGGTGGGAGCTGGTAGGTCAGTGCCGCGACTGGGTCCACGACTCCATAACCCGTGGCCTGATTGGGTCCATTCCCGGGGGTACGGGCGGTGCGTTCGACGAGATCCTTGACCTCGCCGGCGGTCAGACCGGGATACCGCGACCGGATCAGCGCCACCACACCCGAGACGAACGGCGCCGCGAAGCTCGTGCCGTTCAGCGGAGCGAGCCCCTGCTGGCCGAGCTGGGCGTTGCTCAATCCGGGGCCGCCCGGGTCCAGCGAGGTGACCCGCTCACCGGGGGCGGCCACCGCCACCCACGGCCCGTGCAGACTGAAATCAGCCGGGGTGGCCGATGTGGTCACGGCTCCGACCGTCAGGACGTAGTCGGCGAACCAGGCCGGGCTGGCGATGGTGCTGACGCTGTTCCAGCCGTTGTGCAGCGGCTGGTTCGGATCGTTCATGTTGTTCTGCGCGTTGCACATGCTCTGGCTGTTGAAATTGCCGGCCGCAGCCACCACCACGACATTGCGTTCGTAGGCGAAGCGCACCGCGCGCCCGAGTTCGCGGTCGTCCAACCCGGCCGAAACGGGCGCGCAGGCCACCTCGGACAGGTTGATCACCGTGGCACCGAGATCCACCGCCCGGGTGATCGCGAGCGCCAGGGTGTGCGTGTTGCCATAGCCGATCGATGTGGCATTGGGATCGTCGTTCTGGCTGCTGCTCGTGCCGGCGACGCTGTAGGCGCCGCTGTTCTGGCGGATGGACAGGATCGAGGCCTCCGGGGCGACCCCGGCGAAACTGTCATTGTCGGCGGGCGTCGCGGCGATGATCCCGGCGACCAGGGTGCCGTGTGCATCGCAGTCGACCAGGCCGTCGCTGCTCGACACATAGTCGCCGCCGGGCTCGAGCGCGGGAAGCCGCGGATGACGGTTGACGCCCGTGTCGATCACCGCCACCTTCTGTCCGGCGCCGCGGGAAAAGCGCCAGGCCCTGCGGTATTCGAGCATCGCTTCGGCGCTGGTCTGTTTACTGAAGTCGGTGCCCGGCAGCACGCCGGTGGGGATACCGCAGATCGCCTTCAGTTCGGTGGGCTGTGCCGGTGCGACGGGCCCGCTCGGCGGCGGACCGGGTTCGACGACGGGCGGTGTCACGGCACCGGCCGTAGGTGCCCCGAAGCCGGCCAACACCACCGTCAGAACGACGGTCACGACCGCCGCGCACCGTCGGGTGCTCACTACCGGCCCAGCCGTTCGTACAGTCCGAGCGGCCACAGTGCCAGCGGTATCACCGCTGCCACCGCAAGATATTCGAGATACACCGCGGCCGAGCGCAGCCGTCGTCGGTCACGGACAGCGCCCCAGCCCGCACCGCCAACCGCCAGCGCGGCGAGCACGACGACCCCGGTGAGCTGCAACGGCCACACCCCGGTCTGGGCCTGCACGCAGATGATCAGCACGAGCCCCAGGGCGGGCACCGCAAGCGCAACACGCTCGGGCCAGGTGGCCGCCCGGTGCGCGTGCAATGCCAACACCGAGGCGCAGATCAGAGCGAAAGCGAATGCCGCCCAACCTGTCTCGACCCGCATCAGCGCGGTCGCGGCGATCAGCGCCACCGCAGCCGCACCGGTCAACAGGCCCGAGCGGGTCAGCACCGCCGAATGCACCCTGGCCCAGACCTGCTCGGCGCTGGGCATCGGGGTGCCGGGTTCAACCGCGGCGGCGGACGCAGCGAAGGGATCGTCCCCGCGCGATGTCTCGACCGACGCCACCGGGTACTGGTCGAGCCGTGCCGTCAGTCTCGGCACGGCCAGACACCCGAACAGCGCAACCACCGCGGCGACGGTGGCCACCACCACGACGGGCGCGCCCAACGCGCGGCCCGCAAACGCCACCGTCCCGAAGCCCAGCACGACCGCCGCCGTGACGTACGACCAGTGGCCCGCACCGATCACGCGGTAACAGATCGCGGTGAGCCCCAACAACACTGCGCATCCGCAGGCCAGGCCGATCGCCCCGCGCGGCGCGGCCAGTACCCAGCCCGCTGCCGTGCCGATGGCGATCACCGGCGGCCCCACCGCTGCGGCAATGTCGGCCCGGGCCAGCGTCCGGCGCACGAGTGCGCCGCCGGAGACCAACGCCGCCATCGTCAGTGCCGCCGCGCCCAGGACCACCGACCGGTGCGCCGACAACGCGGGCGCCAGCAGGAGCGCCACCCATACCGCCGAGCACAGCCACAACCCGGCGAAGGCCATCGTCCGCGCCGCGGTGGCACCCCAGGCCGCGTATGAGGCTCGGTTCAGCCGGGCGGCGGCGTCCACCACATCGTCGTACAGAGTGGGTGGGGACAACGCCTGGCGGGCCGAGAGATGCAGCAGCTCACCGTTTTCCACACCAGCAGCGCGCAGGGTCCGATCCGGCTCCAGCGCACCAGTCCCGCGGGCACGGCTGAGCACCCAGAACGTCCGTCGCTCGTCGCGGTCGGCCAGGTCGTCGTTGCGTTCGGCGTCGCGGGACTTGATCAACCGGGCCAACTCCGGCAGGAACGCCGCCACCGGGACATCGGCAGGTAGCGCGACATCGAGTTGGGTGCGGCCGCCCACCACGGACACCCGGATCGCCTCGGGCGCCGCGGACACCACGTGCACCTCGCGAAGCTCCTCGACCCCGGTCACAGGTCGGGCATCCGGGACAGTTGGACCACGCCGCTACGGGTGGTCCGGGAAACCAGCATGCCGCGGCCGGGAGGCATCGTGGAGGCCTTGTATCCGCCGAACAGTCCGCCCTCGTCTCTGCTGCCGCTCATCACCAAACCGTTGCAGGACAGGTCTTTCAGACGCCCGATGATCGGATCCATCATCGCCCGGCCGGCACCACCGCTGCGCCGGGCGACCACGACGCGCAGACCGATGTCACGGGCCTGCGGCAAATACTCCACCAGCGGCCCGAGCGGATGGCTCAGCGATCCGCCGGGGATCAGGTCGTAGTCGTCGATCATCACGAACAGATCCGGCCCTGACCACCAGGAGCGTTCCTTGAGCTGCTGCTGGGTGATGTCGTCGGGTGGCAGGCGCTCTTTGAGCGCACCGGCCAGTGCTGTCATCAGATCGTTGCAGGACTGCGGGGCCGTGGCATAGCCGCCGAGGTATTCGTCGGGGACGACGCCCAGCATCGAGCGGCGGAAGTCGACCAGGATGATCTTGGCCTCCACCGGGCCGGCGTTCTCCATCACGCCCGCCGCGATGTTGCGCAGCAGGCCGGTCTTCCCGCATTCGGTGTCGGCAAAGGCCACCAGGTGTGGCTGGGAATCGAAATCCAGCACGACGGGGGCCAGTTCTTCTTCGTTGATACCGATCGCAATTCGGGCCTTGCTCAGCTGCCCGGTATCGCGGGCCACCCGGACGACGTCGTCGCGGTTCACGTCATGCGGCAGCATCCGCACCTTCGGTGCCTCGCGATCCTGGTAGTGCGCGCGCACCACCTCGACGGCGCCGGACACCCCGGCGGGCAGATCCTCCACCCCCGAACTGGAGTCGAGTCGGGGCAACCCGATCAGGATGTGCAGCCGCTCGGAGTTGATACCGCGTCCGGGCCGCCCGATCGGCACCAGCTCAGCGGAGCGCCGCGCCACCTCGCTGTCGATCGGGTCGCCCAGACGGAGCTCGACGCGGGTGCCGAGCATGTCCTTGACCGCGGGCCGGATCTCCATCCAGCGTGACGCCGTGATGGCCAGGTGCACGCCGTACGACAGGCCCTGGATGGCCAGCGATTGGATCACCGGGTCGAGCGTCTCGAAGTCGCTCTTGATCGACGCCCAACCGTCGACGACCAGCACCACGTCGCCGAAGTTGTCCTGACTCACCTCGCCTTTGGCCTTGCGCTGACGGAAATCCCGCATGGATTCGATACCGAGTTCACGGAACAGTTGCTCGCGGGACCGCAGCACCCCGGCCACCTCGGCGACGGTGCGCCGAATCGCGTCGGCATCCATCCGGCCGGCCACCCCGCCGACGTGCGGCAGCTTGGCCAGGCTGGTCAGGGTGCCGCCGCCGAAGTCCAGGCAGTAGAACTGCAACTGCTCGGGAGTATGGGTGGCGGCGGCGGACAGGATGAGTGTGCGCAGTGCGGTGGACTTGCCTGACTGCGGCCCGCCGACCACGGCGACATTGCCCTGGGCCCCGGACAGGTCCACCATGAGCAGGTCGCGGCGCTGATCGTAGGGTCGGTCCACCACGCCCATCGGCATCCACAACCGGCCGTTGACGTTCGCCGGTGCCGACCAATCCGATTCCGGCAGCAGCTCGTTCACCGCGGGGCTGTCGTCGAGCGGCGGCAGCCACACCTCGTGGGCGGGCCTGCCGTGGCCGCGCAACCGGCTGACCACCATGTCGAGCAACGTGGTTTTCGTCGGCCCGGAACTGGCTCGCTCCGGCTCGGTCTCCGGCACTTCGTGCGGCATCGGCACCCTCGCGGGTAGCACGTCCTTCTTGACCGGCGTCGCGGTGAACAGCTTCGGTGCCAGCGCACCCAACTGGGTCACCCGCCCGGTGCGGGCCGATATCCGCGGCTTGACGTAGTCGCCCGAGACGTAGCACGCGTTGAACCGGATAGGTTCGGATGCATCGCATTTCAGGAAGGCCGAACCCGGCACGCTGGGTAGGTGATACGCGTCGGGGACGCCGAGCACGCTGCGCGATTCACCGGCCGAGAACGTCTTGAGACCGATCCGGTAGGACAGGTGCGAGTCCAGGCCGCGCAGCTTGCCCTCCTCCAGGCGCTGCGAGGCCAGCAACAGGTGCATGTGCAGGGACCGGCCCAGCCGGCCGATCATCACGAACAGTTCGGCGAAATCCGGCTTCTGGGACAGCAGCTCGGAGAACTCGTCGACGACGATGAACAGTGCGGGCAGTGGTTCGAGGTCGGCACCCGCCGCCCGAGCGCGCTCGTATTCGGTGACGTTCGGGAAGTTTCCGGCGGAGCGCAGCAGTTCCTGGCGGCGGTTCATCTCGCCGGCCAGGGCATCGCGCATGCGGTCCACCATGGTCAGTTCGTCTTCGAGGTTGGTGATGATGGCCGCGATGTGGGCGATCCCGTCCAGGCCGAGGAACGTCGCCCCGCCCTTGAAGTCGACCAGCACCAGGTTGAGCTGCTCGGGCGAGTGCGACGTGATCATCGAAAGCACCAGGGTGCGAAGAAATTCCGACTTTCCCGATCCGGTGGCGCCGATACACAGCCCATGCGGGCCCATCCCGCCCTCGGCGGCCTCTTTGATGTCGAGTTCGATGGGCTGACCGTTCGGGGTAATACCGATCGGCACCCGCAGCCGTTCGCGCGGGGACCGCTGCCGCCACACCTGTTCAGGCACGATCCCGGCGGCGTCGGGAATCTTCAGAAGCGACATCAGGCCGGGGTCGACCGCCCGCGAATCAGCTTCCAGGCTGACGATGTGCGCGGCGTTGGCCGGGCGGTAGCGCCCGATCCGCCGGGCAGTGGTCTCGGCTTCGGGGATCGTGATCGTGTCCGGGGTGGCGAACCGTTCGACGCCCACTGCGGTGCGCGCGGCCACGTCATCACCCTCGACAACCAGCTGCAAGCTGCGGCGGGCCGAGGCACCGGCGCGCAGTCCGTTGAGGTCGAGCAGCGTCACGCTGTCCAACCCGGCATCGGTGACCAACTGCTCGTCGCCGGTGACGAACCCGTCGTCGAGCACCACCACGAGTTGTTTGAGCCCCTGGGTGGGTTGCGCGTTACGGGTGAACCGGCCGCGTTCGGCCAGCTCCGCCGACAGCGCGGTCTCCATCAGCTCCAGCGTGGGGAACAGCAGCCGCATCGAACCCATGCCGTCGCGGGTCGACGCATGCTGCGCGTGCGGCAGCCATTTGACCCAGCTCCAGTTCTCACCGTCCGGGTTTGCCGTGACGATCGCCACCTGGACATGGTCGGGCCCGTGAAAGGCACACAGTTCCAACACCATCGAGCGCACCAACTGCTGCGCGAGCTTGCGCTCCCCTTCGAAGGTGATGGTGGGAAACGCCCGGAGCGACACCGCGGTCGGCAACGCGTGCACCACTGAATGGGTCTTGACGAACCGGCGCAGTGCCACCGTCGACACCGGTTCCAGGTCCTCTGGCGGGCCGGTCTCGGGTGCCATCAACCGCGTCGCGAGCCGGTGCGTCCCGATACCGACCCGGATGTGGCAGTAATCCGCATCGCTGGGCCGCCGCTCCCACATCCGCCGGGTGCCCACCACATCGGTCAGCGCACGCGGATCGGGATGACTCCACTCCAGCGCCGTACGTTGTTCGGCCCCGGTGGTATCGGCCTCCTCGCGAAGATTCGCCAGATAACTGAAGTAGTCCTTGCGTTCCTCGTTGAGCTCGGCTGCGGCTTTGCCATTTCCCTTCCCGCCGCCCATGAACATGCCGACCATCGACATGATCATCATCATCGGGAAGAGCAGGAACATCGGGCTTCTGGCCATGTCCCGGCCGCCGACCGTGATCATCAGCGCGATCATGCCGATGACGGCCACCAGCATCACGAACGGCATGAGGCGCATCATCAGGTTGCCCGGGATGGCCCGTGGAACCTCGGGCGGTGGGGCCAGGCTGACCTCGCCACCGGGCATCCTCGGCGGCGCCACCCGAAGTCGGCGGACGAATCCCTGCGTACTCAACCTGCCCTCCCCGGAAGCTACGGAGCCGGATGCTGGGTATTGTTCGTGTCGAGCAATCCCATTGCGCAGGAGGCCGACTGGATTGTGACCCTACTTGAGTCAGAGCTCGAACCCGAAGCAGAACCCGAACTCAGCCGGCTGACCCTGGTAGTCGGCGAGCTGAACATCGACGTCGGGCTGCCTGCACACGTCAGCATCGCCCAGTACATTCCCGACGTCATCGATATCGCGAATGAACAGATCTCCGCGAATGACGCGGTCATCGAGTTCGACGCCGCCGACGGGCAGTGGACGCTGGCCCCACTGGACGGTGCACCGATCGCCCCGCACCTGTCACTCGGCGAGGCAGGGATCCACGACGGCGACCTGTTGATGATCTGCGCGGCCAACCAGCCCGTCAGTCCACTGCTGTTCGACGACGTCGACGACACCCAGGACGTCGAGCAGGGGACCGTACGTCGCTGGTTCGCCGGCCACGCGTCCACGTTGGCCGGCTTCGGTGTCACCGCGGCCGCCGCCGTCACGCTGGCTTCGGTGGTGCCGCATTGGGCGGGCCGACCCGCGGTGCCGGCGGCGGTGCTGGCCCTCGGCGTGATGGGGATGCTGCTGGCCTGCCTGGTCGCGCACCGGTCGACGGTCACCGCGGCACCGGCCTGGACCACCGCGGTGTCGGTGCCGCTGGTGTTCGCGGGCGCGCTGTTCGTGGTGCCCGACGGTTCCGGCGCCACCTCCCTGCCGATGGCGTTCGCCCTCACCGCGTTCGGTGCCCTGCTGGTGCTCCTGATTTCAGGAACCGGATCCGCCGTGTACACCGCGATCATCGCGGCGTGCGTTTTCGGAGGCGTCAGTTCCGCCGCAATGTTGCTGTGGCAGCCACCCATCCGCACGGTGGGTGCTTTGCTCGCGACCGTGGCCGTTATCGTCGTCTACCTCGCCCCGCGGGTGACGATCGGCTTGTCGAAACTGCCGATCCCCCGCGTTCCGACGGCAGGCGAACCGCTCGACGACATCGAGACCCAGGGCGGCCCCACCGTCGAGGGCGTCAACGCGATCGGCAAGCAGATCATCCCCACCGAGGAGGATCTGATCAGCCGGGTGCGGCGGGCCAACCAGCACCTCACCGGAATTCTGGTCGCCGCGGCGCTGGCCGCCGTGCTGGGCTGCTATCTGGCGGTGGATGTTGGCAATGGATTCTACTGGCAGGGAACAGTTTTCGCCATCATGGTGGCGACAGTGTTGTGTCTGCGCGGCCGCGGCCACCATGACCTGGTGCAGTCGGCGACGCTCATCGGCAGCGGGCTCACGATCGCCGTGGCCGTGGTCCTCAAGACCGCGGTGAACGTCGAAGGGTGGCAGGTCCGCGCGGTCGTCGTGCTGCTCGCGCTGATGGTGCTGATCCTGGCGTGCGGGCTGGCCGCACCGTTGCGTGAGTTCTCCCCGGTGATGCGGCGTCAGGTCGAGATACTCGAATACATCGCTGTCGGATCACTTTTCCCACTGTGCTTCTGGATCATCCGGGTCTATGCATTCTTCCGCGAGATGCGGATCTAACGGGCAGACACCTTCGTGCTGTCCGGGTCGGCGGCCATGCCGTCGTGCGCGACAAGCGCCGCCTCCTGAGAGAGTTCCGGTCCTGGCGGTAACAGCGATACCACCGGCCACGGCGCCCACTGCGGGGCATTGGCGGGGCCGTCGGGAACCTTGACTCCGCCGACGCCGAGCGCCTCGGCCGTCGGCAAATCCTTGATGTGATAACGCACTCCGGTGTCGGAGACGTAAAACAGCTGTCCCGTCGAGCGGCTGTCCGGGTCGTTGCCGGTGGCCTGCACGTACTCCCCGGCCCCCGGGGTCAGATACACCGAGTCCACCGCGGGCCCGGTGCCGTCGGCACTGGCCAGCCGAACCGTCTGCGCTCCCTCCGCGGTGGGCAGCCGGTGCCCGACCAGCAGCCGCACCTCGGCCCGCGCGTCGGTGTTGGACCGCTGCCAGCCCATGCATGCCACCCGGTCGGGATTGGGCGACACGATCCGTGGGGACACCAGCGGGTAGTGGTCGATCGGCAATCGGTGCACGGTCGGCACCTCGGCCAGCGTCGCCGGGGCGATCTCGGCGGCCTGACCGGTGGCCACCTCGCCGGACGCGCCGTACCGGATGATGTCGGCCGTGGCCTGCGAAACCGGCTGCAGACCTTCGCGCAACACGACGTAGAGCTGTTCGCCGCGGGAGTCGACGGACTTGACGATGGCGCCGACGGGATGGTCGGGCCCGAGCGGGCCTGGCTCCCCCGAGCCCTGGATCTGCACCGGGGTGATCGGATCGACCAGGGGGAAGGTGTTGAGCAGCGACAACGACATCGGCCGGGTAGCGGCCCCTTGGAGGTGAAGCCCGTTGACCAGCACCGGATCTGACATGTCGATCGGGGATCGCACGCCGCGGTAGACCAGGTAAGTGGTGCCGCCGGTCTCGGTGAGGATCGCCTCGGCGGGATCTACCTGGCGGATTGCGTCATCGAGCACGGGATCGTTGGCCAGCACGGTGGTCTGCAGGCTGGGGGTGCCGGTGGTCTCCGTGACGGCCGGGCTCAGCAGGTTGTCGCAGACGGTCCACGACGACCTCGCCATGTCGTCGCCGTGGTTGATGCTCGTGGGCGCACCGACGATGCCGACCATCGGGCCGCGCGGTACGGCGTCGAGAAACTTGTCGTCGACCTGCTTGGGGCTGTCGTTCTTGCCGACGATCAGGCGGGCCGATGCCAGATTGAGCACGGGATGGATCTGGTCGCCGATCCGTACGTACGGTGCTCCGCTGGATTTGCTCAGCACGATCTGCGCATCGCCGAGACCGGGTGCGGGTTTGAAGAACGCCATCACGGCAGCCGCCCCGGTGATCAGGACAGCGATCACGGCCCCCACGATCAGTGCCCTGGTCTGGCCCCGCATCGGGTCGTGGATCATCCGTGAATCGCCCCGGATGAGTGCGTGCTCGAGCCGGCGGAGCAGGAAACGGTAGCCGTTCACCTGGGCGCGAGTGGTAACTTGCGCTGGCATGCGTAGGGTATAGCACGTCCGCACCACCTCGACATGACAACCGAGGGGCTATTTGAAATGCGATGCGTCCATTGGCTTTCGCAGCAAAGCTGACCGCCGCCGGCGATACCGGTCCGCAGCGGGTCGTCCCCCTGGTCGACCTGATCGCCCTGCAAATACTCGTCGTCGCCGGCATCGTCGTCGCGCTGGGGTTGCACCGGCCCGGTTGGCAGGGCGCGGTCGCGGGCCTGGTGATCGCATTGCTGCTCGTCGCCCCGGTAGCCAGGGGCATGACAGCGCCTCGGGCGCTCGCGGTACGCGGGAAGTTTCTGCGCAATCGACGACGGCGCACAGGTAAGCGCACCGGTAAGACTGAGCCCGGTTCCCTGCCTGCCGACCCGTTCGACGTACCGACGCCCGACGGTCTTCAGATCGGATTCCGTTGGAATGGCGCGACTTTGCTGTCGCTGCTCAAGATCGACGAAAACCCCAGGGCTCTGACGGTTTTGGAGCCGGGGGTCACCGTTTCCGGCGAGATGGTGCCGGTGCAGGCCCTGCTGGACTGCCTGCGCCAGTTCGACATCACGCTGGAGTCCATCGACATCATCAGCCAGGGCGCCCGCTCGGCCGGCCACACCGATGTCGCCGCGGTATATGACTCCGTGCTGGGGCCGCTGCCCGCGATCGCGCAGCGCACCGTATGGATTGCCGTGCGGTTCAACCCGTCACGATGCGCGGAGGCGGTCCGGCGCCGTGGTGGCGACCGCGACGGCATCCTGCGTGCCGCCACCACCGCGACCCGCCGCGTCGCCAATCGCCTGGCCGAAGCGGGTCTGCAGCCCCAGTTTCTGTCCGCGAGTGGCATCGCGGCGGCGACCAATCAACTCAGCGACGGGGTCAGTCTCGCCACCGTCGAGGAAACCTGGGAGGACTGCCGCGAAGGCCAGTTTCGCCTGTCCAGCTTCGCCGTACAACCGGACATGCTGACCACGGCCGGCCTCGGGTTGTTGTGGACCGTGCCCAGCTACTCCACCACGGTGTGTCTGTCGCTGCGCGAGGCCCCCGATCACGGCACCGAACAGGACCTGGTCCAGGTGCGCGGGCTGGTCCGCTTCGACAGTGACGTGCGCGTCCCCACCCAGCTGCGTGGTCTCACGCCACTACACGGCCAGCAGTTCTCGGCGCTGGCCGCCACCCTGCCGATTCCCGCTGTTCCCGGGGCGGGGCAGATCGAGCACTGGGCGTCGGGCCTTCGTGCCGACGCGCTGAGTGAGCTGGCGCTGCCTGCCTCGGGCTGCGGTCAGGTGATCGGCGCAGACCAGGAGGGCCGTGCGGTGGCGCTGCCGCTGTTCGGTCCGCAGATCAGCCGGGTGGAGATCGTGGGCACCCTGCACCTGGCCCAACAGGTGGTGCTGCGCTCGCTGGCGCTGGGCGCCCGGGTGCTGGTCCACAGCCGGCGTCCGGCCTTCTGGCGCGACATGGTCGAGGTGGTCGGGCGCCATGACCTGCTGTGGGTGACCGACTTCAACCGGCGCGCCATCCAGGCCGGTTCGGAGCGCAACTACACCGTCGAGGTGTTCGACGGTGTACCAGAGCAGTCGGTGCGGATCGGGGTCACCGCCATGGTCGTCGCCCCACCGAACACCCGGCCATCCGATCAGGCCGACGTTGTCCTCGATCTGATCTCGCTGGATCACGACACCGTCAAGGTCAGCACCCAGGCCGGCTCGGCGGTGGTCACGATGGTCGCCACCGACGACGAGATGCGTTATCTGAGAGCATCCTCGAACAGCATCGACTGATGTGAAGGAGTGATCGTGGTCAATCCGCTTCACCGCAACCTGTCCATCCTGGTGGTGGTGCTGGGTTTGGCCGGCTACGGCGTGAGCTTCGGACCGGCGACCGCCGGTGGCGGCAACGACTGGCACGTCCGGTTCGCCGTCCTGGCCGGCCTGACCGCCGCCATCGGACTGCTGCCCAAGCAGACTGGCCGCCCATGGCTCACCGCCGTCCTGGCCGCCGCGGGTTTCCTCGACGCGCTTTCCAGCGTCATGACCTCCTCCGGCTGGGTACTGACCACGATCGTGATACTCAACGGATTGCAGGTGGCGGCGGCCGCCGCAGTCCTGTGGCTGACACCGGAGCCCGCGGCTGCCACTGCCACCGGCGGGTACGAGGCCTATCTCGACTACTACAACCAGGCCGTGCAGCAGTACTACCAACAAAGCGCAGTGGCACAACCAGATTCGATGCAGCGCAGCGCCTACGGGCAGGCCTATGGCCAGGCTTACGGCCAGTCCCAGGCGCCGGCTGCCGGCGCGGGCACCGCGCGAGTGACACCGCAGGCACCCCAGTACGGCGATTACGCCGATCTGCTTTCACCGCAACAGGATTACGGTCGCACCGCGGCCGCGGCGCCGGCTCAGCCCACAGGGTACGTCGCCCCGCCGGGGCGCGCCGGGGCCGGACCGGCCCAGTCGCCCGTCCCGCATGTGCCGCAGCGCGCCGACGAATCAGCGCGGCCGGGTCAACCGATGTAGCAGCCACGCGAAGGGCACCGTGACCACCAACGTCACGATCCACAACACGGTCGCCGAACCGGTGTAGACGTTCCAGCCCAACACGAACTCCATGACCAGGTCCATGGCGACCACATGCAGCAGGAAGATCTCGTAGGAGATCTCACCGAGGGCGACCATCGGCCGGCTGCCCATCACTCGCGCGTAGAGTCCGTCGCCGTCCAGCGCGAGCGGCGCCACCACGAGTGCCGCGATCAGCGCGTAGAACATCGTCTTGGCCACGTCCTCGCCCAGACCGAGCGTGAGCGCCGTGGTGGTACCAGCGATCGGGGTCGAGACCACCAGGTAACAGGCCAACGCCAGTGGCAACGCCGCCATCGCGTAACAACGCACGCCCATCGTCGCCAGTACCGCCAGCATCATCCCCCCGACGAACCAGACCAGGTAGTGCGGCAGCCAGGCCCCGCCGCCGACCGGCAGCCAACCGGTGTTGTGCAGCAGCACCAGCCAGAGTGGGCTGATCGCGGCCAGGCCGGCCAACCCGACCAACAACAGCACCGGACGAAAATGTCTGCGGCACAACACCACCAGCAACAGATAGGCAATCAGCGGCAACACCGCGTAGAACGCAACCTCGACCGCCAGGCTCCACATCTGGCTCAATCCCTGGTGCAGGTAGGCAGTGAAGTAGTTGTCGCTGTAGATCTGGGTCAGCGTCAGATTGCGCAACAGGCCGGTCCAGGTGTGTCCCGGATTCGGTTGCACGGGCCGGAGTTCGTAGATGCCGTAGACGAGCAGGACGGTGACGACGTAGGCGGGCATGATGCGGCGGAACCGATTTCGCGCATAGCGCCGGGTACTCGGCGCATCGGCCGCTCCGGCGGCGGCCAGCACCCAGGGACGGAACAGCAACAACCCCGAGAGCACGAAGAAGATCGCCACGCCGATCTCGAGGCGTGCGCTCATCAGGCCCAGGTATCCCTGCGAGAGCAGGCCGGTGCCATACGCCGCGTGGGTTCCCATGACGGTCAGCGCAGCCACCGCACGCACCCCGGTGAGCGCGGCGATGCGATCCGCGTGCGAGACCTGCTCGAGCCCGCCCTGATCGTCCTCCACCCCTGACGTCATTTGGCCATTCTGCTGCGCGCACCGCCATTCGCGTTGTTGCATCGCGGTGTGGGTGAAGAGGTCAGGAACACCGAGTTCAGCCGTGCGCATCGGCAGGAGTACCGGCGCAAGGTGCAGCTGTGCCTGGACGTGTTCGAGACCATGCTGTCGCAGTCGAGTTTCGAGTTCGAGCGTCCGCTCACCGGCATGGAGATCGAATGCAACCTCGTCGACAACGAATACCAGCCCGCGATGACCAACCAGGAGGTGCTCGCCTCCATCGCCGATCCGGCCTACCAGACCGAATTGGGTGCCTACAACATCGAATTCAATGTCCCACCACGCCCGCTGCCCGGCCGGGCCGCGCTGGATCTGGAGGACGAGGTGCGGCTCAGCCTCAATGCCGCGGAGATCAAGGCCAACGAGGACGGTGCACACATCGTGATGGTGGGCATCCTGCCGACGCTGATGCCCGAGCACCTGTCGGGCCCGTGGATGAGCGAGTCGACGCGGTATCAGGCGCTCAACGACTCGATCTTCACCGCCCGCGGCGAGGACATGCCCATCGACATCTCCGGGCCGGAACGGCTCAGCCTGCAATCGGCGTCCATCGCACCGGAGTCCGCGTGCACCAGCATGCAGCTGCACCTGCAGGTGTCCCCCGCCGACTTCGCCCGCAACTGGAACGCCGCCCAGGTGCTGGCCGGGCCACAGCTCGCAGTGGGCGCCAACTCGCCGTATTTCTTCGGCCATCAACTGTGGGCCGAAACCCGCATCGAGCTGTTCACCCAGTCCACCGACACCCGTCCCGATGAGCTCAAGGTTCAGGGCGTGCGGCCCCGGGTCTGGTTCGGCGAGCGGTGGATCACCTCGATCTTCGACCTGTTCGAAGAGAACGTGCGGTACTTCCCGTCCCTGCTGCCCGAGTTGTCCGATGAGGACCCGGTGGCCGAACTCGCGGCGGGCCGGGCGCCGCAACTGGCCGAGCTGCGGCTGCACAACGGGACCATCTACCGGTGGAACCGTCCGGTCTATGACGTGGTCGACGGTGTCCCTCACTTGCGCGTCGAGAACCGCGTACTGCCCGCCGGCCCGAGCGTCGTGGACATGCTGGCCAACGCGGCGTTCTACTACGGCCTGCTGCGGACGCTGTCGGAGGAGGACCGGCCGTTGTGGACCAAGATGAGTTTCGCCGCCGCCCACCACAACTTCGTCGAGGGTGCCCAGCACGGTCTCGACGCCCGGCTGTACTGGCCCGGTCTGGGCGAGGTGACACCGGACGAGTTGGTGCTGCGCAGGCTGCTGCCGATGGCGCACGACGGGTTGCGCCGCTGGGGTGTGGCCGGGGAGGTGTGCGACCGCTATCTGGGGGTGATCGAAGGCCGGGCAAAGACTGGCCGGACCGGGTCGACCTGGCAGGTCGCGACCGTGCAGGACCTTCAGTCGCGGGGATTGACCAGGCCCGAGGCGCTGGCCGAGATGCTGCGGCGATATGTGCAGCTGATGCACAGCAACGAGCCCGTCCATACCTGGGATTGAGACGCGTACGTTGGAGGAATGACATCTGAGCAGGTCTTGGACTGGGATGGCGCGTACAAGGGAGAAGCAGGTTTCGAGGGTCAGCCGCCGTGGAATATCGGCGAGCCACAGCCCGAGCTTGCGGCGCTGCACCGGGACGGGAAGTTCGAGAGCAATGTCCTCGACGCAGGCTGCGGGCATGCCGAGTTGTCACTGGCACTCGCGTCCGACGGCTACACCGTCGTCGGGCTGGATCTGAGCCCGACAGCGATCGCCGCAGCCAACAATGCCGCGCAGGTGCGCGGGCTGTCGACCGCCAGCTTCGCCCAGGCCGACATCACCTCGTTCACGGGCTACGACGGCCGCTTCAATACTGTTGTGGATTCGACCCTGTTCCACTCCCTGCCGGTCGAGGGCCGTGACGGATACCTGCAGTCGATTCGCCGGGCCTCCGCGCCGGGTGCGCACTACTACGTGCTGGTATTCGCCAAGGGCGCGTTCCCCGCCGAGTTGGAGACCAAGCCCAACGAGGTGTCCGAAGACGAGTTGCGGGCGGCAGTGTCGAAGTATTGGGAGGTCGACGACATCCGGCCGGCCTTCATCCATGCCAATGCCATGGCAATGCCCGCCGATGTTCCGTTCGAGCTGCCGAAGCACGATCTCGACGACAAGGGCCGGATCAAGTTCCCCGCGTTCCTGCTGACTGCGCACAAGGCCTGAGGTCACCGTTCAGAGCGGTGAAGAAGATGCTCCTGCCGCCTCCAACCTCACGGCCGTAGGCGTCAAAATGAGCCGGACTGCCCGCACTATGAGTAGAGTCCCGACGCATTGCCCGATAGGCGCAGACCGCGGAGGACTTACTCATGAGTTTGTGGCGCAAGTTTGTTCTGTATGGGGCTGCTGTCGCAGCCTTAGCGTTGGTTGAACCCGCCGTCGCCTTTGCGGACGACTACATCGATTTCGGAACTAATCAGTCGGCATGCAAGAGTGCGGCCAAACAGGCAAATGCATCTGGCAACCGTGGTTCATATTGCTACGAAACTGGGCCTGGCCACTACACGCTGCACTTCGCGAACTAAGCGGATATACGGCAACCAACTGACCGTTGCTTGCGTTGTCGCACTGCGCAATTCAGCCTTGTTTGACGTCTCAGGCCTAACAGTCAGTCTGGGTTCCCCCACCCGTCTAGAACGGCGGGTCGTCCGGGTCGGGCGGCTGAGGTGGGGGCGGTTCCCAATCCGGGGGTAGCTCTTCGGGTTCGAAAGGGTCGTTGATCCACGTGCAGTAGGAGCTGGTGCTGGGTTCGTTACCCTTGAACAGTTTGAGGGTGGCCCGCATCCGGTTCCGGTTGCGGCGCCGGTCAAGTTCTTTACGCCGGGCTGATTGGGTGTAGCCGTAGGCCTCGTTGACCGGACGCAATCGCCGGTTCTTGGCCCGGGCCTGCTCGACACGCGCGGCCCGACTGAGCTTCGGCGGCCGCGCCGGGGCAGGCTGTGCACACGGGGTCGGGGCGAAGCTATTGAACAGGTCCGCTCCACCCGGGGTGGTGCAATAGGTCTTGCCGCTCGGCGATGTCCACACGACGGTGCCATCCGGGCACTGCTCATCTCGCCAACCGCCAAATGTCTTGAGCCGGTGGTGAAAACGGCACAGACATTTCAAGTTGGCCGGGACAGTCAGCCCGCCGTGGGTCGGATCGTTGTGGTCAAACGGCACCGTATGGTCGATGTCGCAGTCCTCGGCCGGATGCTCACATCCGGGGAAGCGACACGTCAGGTCGCGGCATCGGACCCACCGCTGCACCGACACGGTCGGCTGATAGCGCAGTGTGGAGGCAACATCCACCTCCGGTTCGATCACCAACCGCAACGTGGCTTCGGCGGCCAGTTCACGGACCTGCTCGGCATCGACGACCCCGTAGCCGCAGACGTAGCCTGGCGTCCTACCGCCTCCCGTCACCGTGTCGCGCTCGGCGATCACATTGACCACTACTGCAGCCGATTCATTTTGCGAGGGTGATGATTTGACCGGGCAATCGGCACGGCCACACTCACACGAAAGTCCGCGACACTCGGACAGAGCCTCCACCGCATCCGAGCGCAGCTGCTGCTTGGTGCGTGGATCGTGCCGACATACCTCGGCCGCCAATTCCGAGAGCCGCGTGTCGAAGGCCAGGCCTACTCGCGTGCTGACGACGCCATCGATCTTGGCGGTGCCATCACCGCGTGGGCTCACCTTGATCCAGCGACGGTTGGCTGCGTGCTCTCGTTGACGGATCGCCGCAGGATCGAGTTCACGCACCAACTTGTCGACCGTGGTGGTGATGCGGCCATCTGACCAGCACTGCCACCCAGCGATGCGCCCGGCCAGGTTCTCGTCAATCTGGACCACTATCGAGTCGGTCACGAACTCCGTGCGGCTGATTACCACTTCGACCGTGCGCCAGTCAGTTTTCCCTTCCGCCAAGAGCGCTGCCAACCGTGGCAGGCGATCCCGCAACGCCTCGGCCTGGGACACCACGCGGCTGGCGATGCCTGGAGACAGGTTCAACACCGCGCTGACTTCGGCGCTGGTGCGGGCGAATCCGGTGATGATCATGTAATTCGGGTCGACATCCTCGACATTGAGCTCGGCAGTCCGCTGCGCCAACAAGTCCGCCACCGCAGCCATCCGCGTCGCCATCAACCTCGCTGCAGCGCGGGCGGTGTCAGCGAGCTCGTCCACGAGCCGGGCCGGCGCCGCCGGATCGAACTCGTTGTCGAACATGCGTTCGAGTCTGCCACATGGGGGCGACATGCGCAGGAAAAACAACCTTAGGCAAATGGTCAGTAATTGTCGCCCGGGTCATCTACAGTCTGCCGCTAGAGCTACCAGGGGGTAAACATGGCGTTTTCCGACGGTCTTGCCGCAATCGCAAAGAAGATCCGCGATATGCGGGCATCGGTGCTGACCGAGGAAGCGACAAAGAACGCCTTCATCATGCCGTTCATTTCGAACGTGCTCGGCTACGACGTGTTCGACCCTTCTGAAGTCGTCCCCGAGTTCATTGCCGACGTCGGAGTCAAGAAGGGCGAGAAGGTTGACTACGCGATCTTCAAGGACGGGCAAGTCCAGATCCTCATCGAGTGCAAGAAGATCGGCGACCCGCTAGACCTGCGTTACGCGTCCCAACTGTTCCGCTACTTCGCGGTCACGTCAGCGCGTATCGCAATCCTGACCAACGGGCAGCAGTACCACGTCTACACCGACGGTGACATGCCAAATCGCATGGACGAGAAACCATTTCTGATCTTTGACCTACTTGACATCGATCGAACACTGGTTCCCGAAATTCAGAAGTTCTCAAAGGAATCATTCGACATCGAGTCCGTAGTCAATGCCGCCGAGGAACTCAAGTACATCGGGGGCATCCGCCGGATCATCGCCTCCGAGGTAAAGAATCCCTCCGAGGAGTGGGTGCGGTTCTTCGTGAACCGCATCTACGACGGCCGCACTACACAAAAGATTGTCGATCAGTTCAGGCCGCTTGTCGCAAAAGCGTTGAGTCAGTATGTAGGTGACCAGGTCAATAGCCGTCTGAAAACGGCGCTCGGCGACGATGCGCCAGACCCCAACCGTTCGACAGAGATCACACCGACGGATACTCCCGCGCAGCCTCCAATCGGGCAGGCGGCAATCTCTGACACGGCAGCGGTCACAGTCGACGGGGTGACTGATCCTGGGGTAATGACGACAGACGAAGAACTCGACGGGTTCAATATCGTCCGGGCGATCGCGGTGTCCGAAGTCGCGCCCGAACGCGTCTATTACCGAGACAGCAAGTCCTACTTCGCAATTCTTCTCGATGACAACAATCGCAAGCCGATCATTCGGCTGAACCTAAATGGGAAGAGCGTCAAGTTTGTGACGACATTCGAACAAGGTAAGGACGCTGGCGTACGGCGCGACATTACATCGGTAGTGGACATCTATAAGGTCGCTACCAACGAGATCCGGCAGACCATCCAGAGCTACGAAAACAACGGCGCCGTTGGCGACCTGGACACACGGCCAGTGGAGCAGCAGTCAGTGCCGTAGCCGGTTTCGAGCGACCGGTGTCAGGTCCCGTCGAACGCTGCAACCGGGCGGTTCAGCACCCGCCTCCGCCGCAACCTCCACCCCCGCCACAACCGGCACCGCAGCTCGATCCGCCGTCGCCGCCGCTGGTGCCGTCGAATCCGGAACTGGAACCGATCGCCCAGAGTCCCAGCGCGGCGGCGGTGCCACCAGCTGTGGTGCGCCGGAGATGTGAAGCATTGCGCCGGTAGGACGCCTGGGAATTGCCGGAACGCTTCCGTCGAGCTCTCCCAGACCAGCAGAGACACAATGGCGAACGTGAAAATCACCACCGCGGGAACCACCACGACAACGACCGTATTCATGGCGTCAGGCTACGGGTCGAACAAGCGGATATGCAGCGCGAATACAGTAAGAAATATGCGTCGCCGGCTCAACAATCCCTTAGACCGGGCAACGACTGCGGTGGCGGCGCTCGAGCTGCCGGATGCGGTGTTCAAGACCTGCCCGTGGCAGCCTCGGGAACTCATCGAGACCGGCTTGCGCCAGTGGTTGCGGCGTTGCGCACCGGCACTGCGGGATCGGCAGGTGATCGGCATGCCCTCGCGTGCGGTCGACGAGGCGTGGCACGGCCTGATCCTTTGCACGGCACGGTATTCGGCATTCTGCGACGCCGCGTACGGAAAGTTTCTGCATCACCATCCCGACGGTGCGGAGTCCCCGGGGACTACTGATTGCACAGAAGGGCAACTACGCAGGACCGTCATCGCGTGGTCACTGGTCTCCGGCCCCGGCCTCGGCCTCGGCCTCGGCGAGCGTTGTGTCCTATGGGATCTCGACAAACAGGTGGGCATCGATGAGCCGTGGGGGATCGCCGCGGAACGGGTGGCTAGCATCCAGGCCGCCGTCACGACCTGGCCTGGCTAAGGCGCGTCCCGCAGCACTGAGGCGAACTGCTCCAGATCCTCGACAGTCGTATCGACATGCGGCGAGATCCGCAGCACCGGCTTGGTCATCTCGAACGGTGCCCGCGCCAGTTCGCATGCGGTGGTGACGATTCCGCGCTCGGCGATGAGCCACGCCCGCACCGCGGTCGGGTCCGCACCGTCGGTAGGTTCGAGCGTGGTGATCGCGGTCGGCTCGTCAACGGCTTCCACCACCCGCCATCCGGGCACCCCGGCCAACACCTGCCGCGCGGTACGGCCCACCTCGACGAGCCGGCCTCGGACGAGTTCCGGTCCGGCAGCCAAATGTTCTCCCAGAGCAACCGAGTAGCCGATGCGGGTCGCGGCATTGTGCTCGCCGTGTTCGAAGCTCTGCAGCACCGTCACCGGCACATCCCACGACGCCGGCGGGAAACGTCGCTGCAGCCGCGCAACCAGTTCAGGTTGCACCGCAAGGAATCCGACTCCGCGCGGGCCTGCCAGCCATTTGCGTGACGACGAGTAGATTGCGTCCGCGCCGACGTTGCAGTCCAGGTGCCCGAATGCCTGCGCGGCGTCCACCACGATCGGAACGCCCGCCGCGCGGCACACCGCGACCAGCTCGGCCAGGGGCTGGGCCACCCCGCGGTGACTGGCCAGCGCCGTGAGGTGCACCAGTGCCGGTGCATCGGCCGCCAGTACGTGAGCGGCTTCGTCGACGATCACCCGGCCGTTCCCGTCGACCGGCAAGGCGCGCACCTGAAAACCGTTGGCGGCCATGATCGCCAGGTTCGGTCCGTATTCTCCGGGAGGACAGGCCACGGTGCGGTCCCCAGGCCAGCTGCCCAGCAGCAGATCCAGCGAGTGGTTGGAGCCCGACGTGTAGACCACGTCCCCCGCATCGAGTCCGGCCAACGCCGCGATCGCCGCTCGGCCCGCCGCGAGCACCGGCGCGGCCGCCTCGGCCGCGACGTAACCGCCGACCTCGGCCTCATGGCGGGCGTGGGCGGCGACGGCATCCATCACTGCGAGGCTCTGCCGCGAGCACGCACCGCTGTCGAGGTGCAGCCCGGCGACCTTGGGGCGGGCGTCGGCCCATTGCTGGGCGAGGCTCATTTCACCGCCAGAGACAGGCCGAAGTCACCGGCTTCATCGGTCCACCAATGGGTCTGCCGTAGACCGGCTTTCGCGAGCTCGCCGGCCACCCCGTCGGCCCGAAACTTGCAGGACACCTCGGTCAGCATCTCCTCACCGGCGCCGAAGGCGACGTCAAGATCCAAGTCCGCGATCCTCACCTGCTGTGGCTCATCCGCCCGCAGCCACATCTCGATGCGTTCCTCGTCGGCATTCCACTTCGCCACATGCTCGAAGGCGTCGAGGTCGAAATCGGCGTCGAGCTCGCGGTTCACCACCGACAACACATTGCGGTTGAACGCCGCGGTGACACCGGCGGCGTCGTCGTAAGCGCGGACCAAGCGGTCGGTGTCCTTGACCAGGTCGGTGCCCAACAGCACGCTGTCGCCGGGTTGCAGGGTATCGGCCAGCGAGGCCAGGAACTCCGTGCGCGGACCGGGCGTGAGATTGCCGATCGTCGAGCCGAGGAAGGCCACCAGGCGACGACCCACCGCCGGAATCTTGCCCAGGTGCTCCTCGAAATCACCACATACCGCGTCGATTTCGATGCCCGGATACTCCTGGCCGATCGCATCGCCCGCGGCACGCAGCACACCGGCGTCGACGTCGAACGGGATGAACCGGCGCAACTGCCCGCCGTCACGCATGGCGTCGAGCAGCATCCTGGTCTTCTCCGACGTGCCGCTGCCCAACTCGACGAGCGTGTCAGCCCCGGCGGCCGCGACGATTTCCGGGGAGCGGTCACGCAGGATCTGTGCCTCGGTCCGAGTCGGGTAGTACTCCGGTAACCGGGTGATCTGGTCGAACAGGTCACTGCCCACCGAATCGTAGAACCACTTGGGCGGCAGCATCTTCGGCGACTGGGCCAGCCCCTCGCGCACATCACGGCGCAGCGCGGTGGCCGCCGAGTCGGCGACCAGATAGTTGGACAGGCTGAGCGTCATACCGAACCTTTCAGTGGGGTGAGCTCGACATACGAGTCAGAGACGTGCACCAGATGGCGGTCCGGGATGTCGGACCAGCCGGGATCGTCGTCGTAGGGTTCGCTGGCGAGCACGACGCCATCCGGCAGTCGCAACATCGACAAGGTATCCCCCCAGGTCGTGGCGACAATACGAGACCCATTGGCGGCCAGGATGTTCAGTCGGGCATTGGGATCCCGCGCGCCGACTTCGGCAATCGTCTGCCCCAGCGCATCCAAGCCCCGGGCGAAGATCAACGCCGCCAGCACCGCACTGTCCACCGTGGATTCAGCCTCCCCGGTCACCGGCAGCACCGCACGGTCCACCACCCCGTTGTGCGACAGCAGCCACTGCCCGTCGGTGAACGGCGCCGAGGCCGAGGGTTCGATCGGCATGCCGATGGTCGCAGAGCGTACGACCGCGACCACGCACCTGCTGCTCAACGCCGGCGCGACCGACGCGAACGAGGCATCACCCCACAGTGGCTTGTCGCTACGCCACCGGCGGGGTACGCCGTCATCGAAAAATCCTGCACCCCAACCATCGGCGTTCATCAAACCGTGTTTCTGGCGACGCGGCGCATACGACTGCACCAGCAGGCCCTGCGGCGGATCCAACACCAGCGAGGCCACCGATCGCGGTGCGCCGAGCCACCCGATGTGCCGGCACATCAGCTGATTCCTCTTCGCGCAAGCGGCTCATCACCGACGTCCCAGGCCAGGCGCACGCCGGAGAAGATCTGGCGCCGGATCGGATGGTCCCAGTTACGGAAACTCGGCCGCAGGATGTCGGCGGAGACTGCCCACGAGCCGCCTCGCAGGATCCGGTAGTCACCGTCGAAGAAGGGCTCGGTGTAGCGGTCGTACACCATCGGGGTGAAGCCGGGCCACGGCCGCAGCGGGGACGTGGTCCATTCCCAGACGTCGCCCAGCATCTGCTCGACGCCATAGGCCGACGCACCGGCCGGGTAGGCACCCACCGGTGCGGGTCGACGCGCCTCGCCCCCGAGGTTGGCCAGCGCCGCGATGGGTTCGGAAGTGCCCCAAGGGTATCGGCGTCGGGCCAGGGCGGCGGGATCCCAAGCGCAGGCCTTCTCCCACTCGATCTCGGTGGGCAGCCGGGCCCCCGCCCAGGCCGCGTAAGCCTCGGCTTCGAAGAAGCTGACATGTTGGACCGGTTCATCGGCCGGGATGGTCTCGACGTGGCCGAACCTGGTGCGGGTGCCGTCCGACCCCCAGAACTGGGGCGCCGCCAGACCCGCCTCCTGGCGATGCGCCCAGCCGCGCGAAGACCACCATCGCGGCTGCTGATAGCCGCCGTCGTCGATGAACTCGCGCCATTCGGCATTGGTGACCGGCACCCGGCCGATATAGAAGCTGGGTATGGCCACTTCATTCGCCGGACGCTCGTTGTCCAGCGAATGCGGTTCGGTCAGTTCGTCGACGCCGAGCACGAACGGCCCGCCCGGGATCAGCACCGAGGACCCGGCCACACCGGGGCGACCGGTGGGCAATGCGGTGCCGGTGTCGAGCAGCGGCGGCCCCGACCGCAGGTTCAGTGCCTGCAACATCGTCTCGTCGTGTTGGTTCTCGTGGCTGATCACCAAACCGAAGTTGAACCCGAGGTCATCGGTGTCAAGGGCGTCGAGGGCATCGAGCGCGCGCGATCGCACCGTCGCGCAATAGGTTCGCGCGTCTGTGGGCGGTAGCAACGGCAGTTCGATGCGACTGGCCCGCGAGTGCACGAAGGCATCGTAGAGCCGGTCCACCTCGGGATCGAGCAGTCCCGGGCGGTCCGGGTTACCGCTGCGCAGCAGCCACAGCTCCTCCTGCTGGCCAATATGGGCGAGATCCCAGACCAGTGGGCTCATCAACGGGCTGTACTGGCGGTGCAGTTCAGCATCGTCGAAGTCGACCAGACGCAGGGTACGTTCCCGCGCCCTGGTGAGCTGTTGCGCCAGCATCTCGCGTGTGGTCAAAGCTCGCCCTTCACCAGTTGGCTCATCGCAGAAGCGATTCCATGGCTCACCACCTGGTCGGCGAAATCGTCGGCCGGACAGCGTCCCTCCTGGACCGAACGCGCCAACCGCCCCATCGATTCCGTCAGCTCCGCCGGCGCTCGCTCCGCCGCCGCCGACACGCACGCGACCGCCGAGTCCCGCAACCGTCGATCGATCAACCCGATCCGGGCCGCCCGATCCCATGCCGTGGCCACCGGGGCCGTCGCCTCTGTGGCGATCGCGGCGGCCTCGGGATCGTCGAGGAGCGTGGTCAGCATGAACACCACGGCGGGCCACAAGGCATCCGGCACGCTGTCGAGATAGCGGATCTCCAGCCAGCGCCGCGGCCGCACAGGCGGGAACAGCGTCGTCAGATGGTATTCGAGATCGGCCTCGGTGGGACGTCGGCCGCCGAGTACGGCGCGCCCGTCAGCCCAGTCGGCGAAGGGGACCCAGTTGGTCACGGGAACCGCGCGGCCCTCGTCGGGAGCGTTCACCAGCATCACCGGCGCCCGCAGCGCATAACGCGCCCAGTCGCTGGCCGGATCGTCGCCATCGGCACCGAGAATCGGCCCGCAGCGCGCGGAATCCAACTGACTCCACACCCGCTGCCGTGAGGACTTCCACCCGGTGAACTGGCCGCCGAGCATCGGCGAATTCGCGGTGATGGCGATCATCGTCGGACCGAGGGCGTGGGCCAGCCGAACCCGCTGGGCCCAGCCGTCACGTGGGCCGGCGTCGAGGTTGACCTGAATCGAGGCGGTGGATGTCATCATCGCCGCACCCGGCTCTGCCGACCCGCTCACCGCGAAGAACTGCTCCATCGCCTGATAGCGGGGGCCCGGATTCACCCGTCGGGTGGGCCGCACCGGATCGGTGCCGAGCAGCACCAGGCCCAGACCCCTCCGTCCGAACTCCGCACGCAGCACAGCCCGGTCAGCCAGCAGTGCGGCGATCGCAGCTGATGGTCCAGCGGTCGGCGGACCGGACAGCTCGACCGCGCCCCCGGGCTCGACGGTGATCCGGCTGCCGCCGGGCAATGCGGGCACCGAGGCGATCACCTCGGAGAGCTCATCCCAGCCCGGGCGCCGCAGCGGATCTTCGACGTCGAAGCAGTGCGCCTCGATCTCCAGGCCCACCTGCCCGACCGGACCGTCATCCAGGCAATGGGCTTCGATGAAATCGGCTGCCTCTTCGGCGCTGGTGAACTCGACGGGAGTCAGCCGAGGCGCATCAGTACTGACGGGTACTGCCATCGCAACCACCTCCCGGTCGTCACCGGTGTCAGACCGCCCGGTTGTGTTCCATCATCCAGATAGGACTGACATCTTCTACTGCCCGAGCGTGTTCTGCATGGCGCCGGCAAGCACGTTGACCGCAGGGCCGGCGTTGCCGGACTGGCACACCTTGGCTTGTAGCAGCACGTTTTCCCGTTTGCGGGTGGTGTTGAAACAGCGACGGTCGGTTCCGGCCTCCTGCTTCACCCAGTCTGCGTCGGTGGCGCTCGCCGGGCCGCCGGTGAACGTCCACACCTGGGTGACGAAGTTGTCCAGGTGCATCGCGGTGGTCTGGCCCGAGCAGCCGTTGGTGCGGTCCACTACCCGATGGAACGCGCGGTCGGCGGCCTCCGGGGTGGCGAACACCCCGATGGCCTGCTTGACGTAGTGACTCTGGTCGTCAGCCGCCGTCTGGGTCGCGGCGCCATTGAACGAGGCGAGATCCGGGTCGTTGTACACCTCGGGCAGGCCGATGTCCGCCCAGTTGTTACACACCGGATTCTCGACCGAGAAACCTTGGAAGGGGCTGGTGAACTCGGACGCCCACGTCATCGGGGCACCGATGATGTTGCCCACCGAACCTTTGGGCATAACGGCATACGAGACGACACCAGGATCCGAGGGGCGCGCACCAGCAGGTGCAGCCAATGCCAGCGCGAGACCGGCCAGCCCGAAACCGACAGTCAGGGCACGCATGGCCTCGATCATGCCAGTTAGTGAACCGTGCGCGTGCAATAGGTTCGGGCCGGCGACGGGTAGGGCCAGGCGTAGTGCCCGGTTTCGGCTGGGCAGGCCGAGCCGTCCCGCACGTCGAGACGCTGGGTCACCTGGACCATCACACCCGGGCCGCGCTCGGAGCGCACCGCGCAATCGGCCAACGCCACCATCCCGGCGGGCATGCCCAGTTCGTAGCAATGGTTGGCGACCAGGTTGGGAACCAGGCACAGCCGGGCAGTCGATGGATCCGCGAGGTCCGGAGGCAGGTGCTGATACTCGGCGCTCGGGCAGGCCCCGGTGCCGTCGGCGACGGCCCCGACGGTGTAGCTGGGGTCGACGTCGCAGGACACTTTGCCGGCCCGGGTCACCTCTGGGGCAGCCGGCGTGGCGGCCGGGACACTCACACAATCGCCGACCGCGAAAACCATGGCCGCGCCGCGCTCGGGGTCCGCGCCCGCACTGCATCCGGCCGCCACCGCCAGCACCGGCACTGCGAGCAGTGCGGCCACCAGCAGCCGATTGCGGGTCATGGTTAGCGAGAATCTCACGATTCCCAGTCATCTACCCAGTGCTTGGCCGAAAACCAAGGCGCCCCGGCCACCAAGGGGTAGTGGCCGGGGCGTCCGTTGGGCTGCAGAGTGGTCTTATGCGGTGACGGTGGCCTTCTGGCAATCGGCACAGATGCCCCAGAACACGACCTCGGCCTCGTCGACGGCGAAACCGGCCAGGTCAGAGGGTTCCAGGCAGGGGGTCTCCCCCACAGCGCAATCGACATCGGCGACCACACCGCACACCCGGCAGACCAGGTGATGGTGGTTGTCGCCGGCGCGGGTCTCGTAGCGCGCCGAGGAACCGGCCGGTTCGATCCGACGGACCAGGCCGGCGTTGACGCAGGCCCGCAGGACGTCGTAGACCGCCTGGGTCGACACCGAACCGAGGTTCTCGCGGGCCAGACCGGCCACATCGTCTGCAGTCGAATGCGGATGGTCGGCCAGCGCCTGGAGAACCGCGACCCGCGGTGCAGTGACGCGCAGCCCGGCGGCCCGCAACAGGGCCTTGGGGTCGTGTTCATGCACCGTGGTCACGGCTCCAGTATGCGCGCTCTTTGGAGTCAGTCCAAAAGAGGGGGCTGTGATTATGGTCGCGCGGGCGGTGCCGGTGTCGGCGGGGTCTCAGGGCGCTGGGAGCCGCTGCCCGGACCACCGGAGCCGCCGGGACCACCGGGACCGAATCCACCGGGGCCTCCCGGACCCCACGGCGGCATCATGCCGTGCCGCGGGCCCATCTGTCCCGGACCACCAGGTCCGCCATGGTGGAACGACATCATCCCGCCGCGGTCATGGCCGCCGCGGTGGTGATGGCCATCGCCGCCGCCGGAATGCGCACCGAGACAGAAGCCGGTGCCGAAGACCACGGCGACGATGAAAACGCTGCCGGCGGCAATGCCGACCCACGCGAGCACCTGCATCAGCCGGCTCGGCTTGTTCTCGGCGGGCGGGGGTGCCACGGGCTGTGCTGCCGGTGCAGCCACGGGCTCCGTCGCAGGATCATGGTCGGGGGGTGTTTCAGTCATGACACGAGCATGCGAGCGCTGCTGAGGTGCAGATCAAGAATTGGCTATGAATCAGCTGTGAAAGGCCCGGGAGCGGCCGGGTTTTCTATGTTTGGCGCGCAGTTCCTGCACCAGGGCTGCTCGCAGACGCTCAACCACAGCCCTGCGGTAGAAATCGGCGCAATAGGGCGACGTGTAATCGGCGCGTGGACAGGCCCGCAGAGACTACTGCTCCCAGGGCTTGAACGGGTTCACCGCGTACTGGATAACGCGGTACGGGGTGCCGCCGCGGGCCATGGTGTTCCACTGGCTGATGAAAACCCTGACCTGATCGAGCGTGGATCCCGGTGAGATGTATCCGCCGTAGGGCTGAGCCAACTGGTTGATCTCCGGTGGCGGCAACGAGTCGACCGGGTCCGGCCAGGCACTGGCGAACACCACCGTGGTCACGGGTGCGGCGCCCAGACCGGTGGGGTCATAGGCGACCCGCATCTCCATGTTTCCGTTGGTGGCGTTGAAGTACGACAGCACCGGCTTGCCGTCGATCTGCCGGATGCTCATCTCCCCCACCCGGTCGGAGAACAACGCGGTCGGAGGCTTGCCCCAACCACCGGTGCTCGACCAGCCCTGCCAGCCGGCCCGGTCGGTGAAGGTCTTCGGATTGGCCCGGTACAGGAACGGCGGGCTGCTGCGATCGAAATTGTTGGCCAGGATGTACACCCACCCGCTCGGTGAGTCCGGCGTCGGGACCGGGTCGTAGTAACCCGTGATCTGCGACTGGGCGCCACCCTGGTACTTGGCGTCGCGCACCGAACCCGGCACGGTCGGCCAATTCGGCTGGGCCGCATCGGCCTTCACCAGCCGCGAGCTGTAGGGCTTGAGGTTGTAGGTGGTGGTCACCATCATGTAGTTCTCGCGGTTGATGGAGATCACGCCGGCGGGCAACTGAGACGAACCGGGCGGCGCGGCGTCGGCCAACAGCGGTTTGTCGACTCCGGTGACACCCCGATAGCGCACGCCGGCCGCATTCTCGATCGAATCAGCATCGACATGCAGCGCTACCGGCGAGTGCCAGCCGCCGAAGCCGACGGCCTGTCCCGCGAAGCTGTCACCGCAGACCTGGAGCACCCGACTGGGGAACTCCATGAACTCACACAGGTCCGTCGCGCCGATGCCGTAATCACGGGTGGGGGTACCGGTTCCGGCGCTCGGTCCGATGCGCAGCACCTGGCCGGGGGCCAGTGGAGGTACCACCGGATCACCGAAACCGAAGCCCGGGTTCGCACCCGCTGCCGGTATCGCCGAAATGGCATTCCAGCAGAGAAAGATCGAGAGAACGCCTGCTGGAATGCGGTTTCGGCGCAAGGCGTTAGAGCTCGGCGGCCAGCAGCTCGGCGATTTGAATAGTGTTCAGCGCCGCACCTTTTCGCAGGTTGTCGCCGGATACGAACAAGGCAAGACCACGTCCGTCGGGCACACCCGGATCCTGCCGGATCCGGCCGACCAGGGACTCGTCGGCACCGGCGGCAGCCAGCGGGGTCGGCACGTCGACCAGCTTCACCCCCGCTGCGGCGGCCAACAGCTCCTTGGCGCGCTCAACTGAAAGCGGCTGGGCGAACTCGGCATTGATCGACAGCGAATGCCCGGTGAAAACCGGAACCCGCACGCACGTGCCGCTCACCAGAAGGTCAGGGATGCCGAGGATCTTGCGGCTCTCATTGCGCAGCTTCTGATCCTCGTCGGTCTCACCGGAGCCGTCGTCAACCAGTGAACCGGCCAGCGGGATCACGTTGAACGCAATGGGTGCAACGTATTTCACCGGAGCCGGGTACGTCAGCGCCGAGCCGTCGTGCACCAGCTGCTCGGCGCGAGAGATCACCGCACGGGTCTGCGAGGCGAGTTCGTCGACACCGGCCAGGCCACTGCCCGACACCGCCTGGTAGCTCGACACGACCAACCGGGTCAGCCCGGCCTCCTCGTGCAGCGGCTTGAGCACCGGCATCGCAGCCATGGTGGTGCAGTTCGGGTTGGCGATGATGCCCTTCGGGCGTAGGCCCGCGTCGCGCGCGAAGTTCACCTCGCTGACCACAAGGGGGACGTCCGGGTCCTTGCGCCAGGCCGAGGAGTTGTCGACGACGACGGCGCCGGCGGCGGCGAACCGCGGGGCCTGCACGCGCGACATCGTCGCACCGGCGGAGAACAGGGCGATGTCCAGACCGGAAGGGTCGGCGGTCTCGCTGTTCTCGACCTCGATCTCCTGGCCGCGGTACGTCAGCTTCTTGCCCTCGGAACGGGCCGAGGCGAAGAACCGCACCGAGCTGGCCGGGAAGTTTCGCTGCTCCAGCAGGGTGCGCATGACCTGGCCGACCTGGCCAGTGGCACCGACAACACCAATCGAAACCATGTCAGCGCCCCGTCCCGCCGTAGACCACGGCCTCGTCTTCGCCGCCCAGGTCGAAGGCGTCATGCAGGACGGAGACGGCGGTATCCAGATCCGTGTCCTTCACCAGCACCGAGATGCGGATCTCCGACGTGGAGATCAGGTCGATGTTGACGCCGACCTCGGCCAGCGCCTCGCAGAACTTCGCGGTGACGCCGGGATGGCTGCGCATGCCCGCGCCGACCAGCGACACCTTGCCGATGTGGTCGTCGTACAGCACCTGGCTGAACCCGATCTCGTCCTGCAAGGAGGTCAGCTTCTGCACTGCACCGGGCCCGTTGTCCATCGGGCAGGTGAAGGTGATGTCGGTCTTGCCGTCTTCGACCTTGGAGATGTTCTGCAGCACCATGTCGATGTTCACGTCGGCGTCGGCGACCGCGCGGAACACCCGGGCGGCATAGCCGGGTACGTCCGGGACACCGACGACGGTGACCTTGGCCTCCCCACGGTCGTGGGCTACTCCGGTCAGCAGGGCGTCTTCCATGGGGATGTCCTCGATCGATCCTTTGACGATGGTGCCGGGCTTGTCCGTGTACGACGAGCGCACGTGAATCGGAACGTTGTACCGGCGGGCGTATTCCACGCAGCGGAGCATGAGCACCTTGGCTCCGCACGCGGCCATCTCGAGCATCTCCTCGAAGGAGACGGTATCGAGGTGGCGGGCAGTGGGCACGATGCGCGGGTCGGCGGTGAAGATGCCGTCCACGTCGGTGTAGATCTCGCAGACGTCGGCCTTGAGCGCCGCGGCCAGCGCGACAGCAGTGGTGTCCGAGCCGCCGCGGCCCATGGTGGTGACGTCCTTGCTGTCCTGGCTGACGCCCTGGAACCCGGCGACCAGCACGATGACGCCCTCGTCCAGCGCATCGCGCAGACGGCCGGGGGTGACGTCGATGATCTTGGCGTTGCCGTGAGTGCCGGTGGTGACGATGCCGGCCTGCGATCCGGTGAACGATCGGGCCTGTGCACCGAGAGATTCGATGGCCATCGCGACCAGGGCGTTGGAGATGCGCTCACCGGCGGTCAGCAGCATGTCCATCTCGCGCGCCGGCGGGGCCGGAGAGACCTGACGGGCCAGGTCGAGCAGGTCGTCGGTGGTATCACCCATCGCCGAGACCACCACGACGACGTCGTTGCCGGCCTTCTTCGTCTCGACGATGCGCTCGGCCACGCGACGGATCCGATCGGCATCCGATACCGAGGATCCGCCGTACTTCTGTACGACGAGCGCCACTGTCTAACCCTTCGAGCTTCGGGAATGAGTCGAGACAAGGATAAGGGAGACGGGTAATCAATTTCCCCCGCCGGTAGCTTGGCTGACGTGCCTGACACGCCGAACAGCAGGCTGGCCAGCACCAGCGTGCCGATCCACCCCGATCTCGCGGCCCGCTGGAGCCCCCGGGCGTTCGACCCCGACGCCGCCATCACTGCTGACCAGCTCACCGCACTGCTGGAGGCCGCGCGCTGGGCCGCCAGCTGGGGCCATCGCCAGCCGGTGCGGTTCGTGGTCGGGGTCAGAGCGGACGAGACATTCGCCACACTGGCCGGCCTACTCAAACGCGGCAACAGCTACGCCCATGCGGCCTCGGCGCTGATCCTGGTGTGCGCTGATGAAGGCGAGGACGAGCGGACCGCACGGTATGCGGCCGTCGACGCCGGAGCCGCGATCGCGCAACTGACAGTCGAGGCAGTGTCGCGCGGCCTGATCGTCCATCCGATAGCCGGCTTCGACGTCGAGGGCGCCGGGGCCACGTTCGGGATTCCGGGCGGGGTTCGACCGTTGGCGGTCATCGCGGTGGGTGCGCTGGGTGATTACTCGGAAGCCGATCCGGCGATCGTCGAACGCGACAGCCGGGCCAGGGAACGGCTGCCGCTGGAGCAAATTGTGGTTGGTGGACGCTGGGGAATTCCGCTCGACTCACCCAAACCGGACTAGACGCCAGTTCCATTGGGTACCACCATCAGTGGTCAACGACGTGGGAACCCTGCAAACACCGGAGAGGACCACATGGCACGACAGGCCATCCGCAAGGCCGTCATCCCCGCGGCCGGCATCGGTTCGCGCCTGCTGCCGCTGACCAAGGCCATCCCGAAGGAGATGCTGCCGGTCGGCGACAAGCCGGTCATCGAACACACGGTGCGCGAGCTCGTCAATTCCGGCATCACCGACATCACGATCGTGGTTTCCGGCGGTAAAACATTGATAGAAGAGCACTTTCGCCCGAACACGATCCTCGTCGATCAGCTGCGGGCGGACGGCAAGGACGCGTACGCCGACGCGGTCGAAGAGGTTGGCGAGTTATCTGCCCGCGGTCATATCACCTACCTCCATCAGCATGGTCCTTACGGCAACGGCACCCCCGTTCTCAATGCCTCACGCTCATTCGGCGACGAGCCGGTGTTGGTGCTCTGGCCCGACGACGTCTTCGTCGCTCAGGTACCCCGCGCCCAGCAACTGATCCGAGCCTATGAGCAGGCGGGGTCGCCGGTGCTGGCGCTGATGCCGATGCCTCCCGAGCAGTCACGCCGGTACGGCGTACCGGTCATCAAGGAGGATCTGGGCGATGGGCTCCTGCGGATCTCAGGAATCGTCGAGAAGCCTCAGCCGCATGAGGCCCCATCGGACTATGCCGCGATCGGTGGCTATGTCATCACGCCCGGTGTCATCGACGAGCTTCGCGAGCAGACCAAACGCTGGCATGAGGGAACGCAGACGGGCGAGATCTACCTGACCGACGCGATCAACGCCTACGCCGAGGATCATGCCGCCTACGGCCAGGTGATCCAGGGGCATTGGTATGACACCGGCAATCCATCCGACTACCTGGTCGCACAGTTCGCTTTTGCCCTGACGCATCCCGAATACGGACCGGTGCTGCGGGATTTGGCCTCCGAGGTCGACGGGCCGCTGTTGCGTGCACTCGCACACGAGATCGACGGTCCGCCCCGGCCGGAACCGGCGTAGCCGCAGCCGAATGGGTTGCCGGGCTCACGCCCAGAGCACTTCGAGTGACGTGACCGACTGACCCAGGGCCCTGGCGCTCAAAGCCCGCAATGCGCGCCGTTCGACGACATCCAAGCTCGCCCCGACATGTTCGTGCAGCGCGGTGCGGCCCGCGTCGAGCTGATCGTCGAGTAGCAGGTCGACGATCTCCAGGTGTTCGGTGATGGTCGCGGCGACCCGCTCTTCGGTGACGAAGTCGTACATACGGATGAGCCGGATCCGGCGGTTGACGTTGTCGAGCGCTGACACCATGGCCGCATTGCCCGACGCAGTACACAACGAGATGTGGAACGACTCATCGAGCAGGACCATGTCGGCCTCTGCCGGTGGTGGGCAGGCCTGCAGTTCGGCCCACTCGGCGCGCAGTGCCGCCAGCCGGTCCTTGTCGTAGCGCAACTCGTCGGTTTCCAGAACGCGTGCAATGCCGCGCAGTTCGATCGTGATGCGCAGCTCGTAGAGGTCACGGACACCGGCGATGTCGAGGGCCACGGGGTAATACCCGTCGGAACGCCGCTCGAGCATGCCGTCGGCGTGCAGCCGAACCAGTGCCTCGCGCAGCGGCGTCCTGCTGACCCGCAGCGTCTCGCACAACTGGGACTCGACGAGCCGGGTGCGATCGTCGATCTCGCCGACCATCAACTTCTTCCCGAGGTCGATGTAGACCCGGTCGCGCAGCGATACCGGCTTCTCGACACGAGTTCCGGTCACTGCAGTTCCTTGAGCGCGGCGATCACATCGGCACTGGTGGCATGCACCCCGAATACCCCGCCCTGCATGGTGATCATGTTCAGTGCCGCAACGTGATTGGCGTAGTCGGTGGCCCCGGTGGCATCGGAGACGACCAGGCATTCGTATCCGCGGTCATTGGCGTCACGCATGGTGGTGTGCACGCACACGTCGGTGGTGATGCCCGTGAAGATGATGTGCGTGATTCCGCGGGTGCGTAGCAACAAGTCGAGATCGGTCGCATAGAAGCTGCCCTTGCCCGGCTTGTCGATGACGGGTTCGCCTGGCAAAGCAGCCATCTCGGGCACCAATTGCCAGCCCGGCTCGCCCCGGGTGAGGATCCGTCCGCACGGGCCGGCCGAGCCGATCTCGGCGCCGATCTGGGCCGAGCGCCAGCGCTTGTTTGCCGGCAGGTCCGACAGGTCGGGCCGGTGGCCCTCACGGGTGTGGACGACGAACAGTCCCGCCGCGCGGGCCGCGGCGAGCACCTCCTGCGCGGGGCCGAGCGGGGTACGCACCAGGGACAGGTCATATCCCATGGTGTCGACGTATCCGCCCTCGTCGCAGAAGTCGACCTGCCAGTCGATGTTGATCAACGCCGTTCGCCCGGTGGGGATGTCACCGTCATACGGCCAGAGGTAGGGGTTGGCCGCGATCGTCACGCTCATGCCGCTTCTCCGACCAGGACCGGCTGCGCAGCGCGCACCGGCAGGTACGCCAGGGCAGTGAAGGCCAGTCCGCCGATCAGCATCGCCACCACGGCGTCGGACAGTTGCGGGGCGTAGAAGTGCGTCAGCAGCGCTCCCCCGGCTCCGATTCCCCATGCCGCGAACGGTTTCCAGTAGAGCCCGGTCGCCGAGGACACGCGCCGACCGGCGAACACCAGCTGGTCGAGGATCAGCACGATGCCGATCGGGGGCACTAGGACCCCGAGGATGTTGAGCCAGGTCGCGAAGTACGACCAGATCCCTGCCACCGCGGCGACGGTTCCGACGACACCCAGCACGATCGTCAACTGGCGCATGGTCTTTCCGGTGATATTTCCGAACCCGACCGCGCCGTTGTAGAGGCAGTGCGCACACACGCTGCCGAGGTTGACGAAGACGAACACGATTGCCAGCGGCACCAGGACTCCCCCGGCGCCGACAAGAACATGCAGGAAGTCACCGCCTGCCGTACCGGGTGCGGCGGCGGCGCCGAGTGCGACCACGAGCGCACCGGCCAGCTGAGCGATGAGGTAGGCGACCGGGAATGCGGAGAACGCCGCCAACGCGCCTTCTCTGCCGTTGCGGGCCCACCGCGTGAAATCGGCGGTCATGGTCCCCGAGTCGGCGAAGCACGCGAAGACCATCGTCACGGCGACACCGAAACCGAACGCACTCGCGCCGGCTCCGCCGCCGTAGGACAGGGCCGAGCCGATGCCGTGATCGGCCGCCGCCAACACCACGGCGATTGCACCGAGCGGGATGAACAGGACCGAAGCCACCACCCCGATCCACGAGATCGCCCGGATCCCGACGAAGGTCAGTGCCACGAACAGCACGCCGGCCAGCAGCGTGATCCACGGTGCGCTCCACCCCATGGACAGGTTGAGCGTCGAGCCCACCATGCCGGTCTGGAAGGCGAACCAGCCGATCACCAGCGCGGACAAGAATACCGACACGATGCGAAAGCCCTTGGCTCCGAAGGTGTCCGCCGCGGTGAGCGCGAAGTTCTTGCCGGAGCGCCCGGCCAAGTAGCTCAGTGTGCCCACGTAACCCATCAGGATGAGGTCGCCGACGAGGATCGCCGCCATTCCGGCGAGGAAGCCGAGGTTGTAGACGACGATGCCGGCGAACACCGCCGACGTCATGATCATCGGGAACCCGACCCACACAGCCGACACCGCGAACAGTGATTTGCGGGCGGACACCGGGACGGGTTGGTTCTCGTACTCCTCACCAAGCGCCGAATGATGCTCGGCGTGCGCTGTATCCATGGCTGTATACGGTGCGGTATACGGATTTCCCGAGCGTTTCTGTCGATGAACGTTCCGTAACGGGGTCCTCACCGCCGTGCGGCGCCGAGGTTTACGTCACCGCAACACAACGAGCCAGTCCACGTAACAGAAACGTCGTCAACTCCCAGTGATCGGCCCGTCCGGGCCGCCACCCCCCCCAGGAGATGTTGATGGATACAGGAACCACGGCATTCATGCTGTGTTGCATCATCGGCCTCACGCTGATGATCCCGGGCCTTGCCCTGTTCTACGGCGGCATGGTCTCGGTCAAGAGCTCGACCAACATGATGATGATGACGTTCGGGGCGGTCGCCGTTGTCGGCCTGCTCTGGGTCTTGTTCGGCTTTTCGATGGTGTTCGGCACGTCGTACGACGGCTTCGTCGGCAGCTTCACCGAATTCGCCGGCATGAAGGACCTCATGGAGCCCATGACCACCGTGTCCGGGCTGCCGATCAGTTTGTTCTCCATCTTCCAGGCCCTCTTCGCGGCGATCACCGTGGCGCTGATCTCCGGCGCGGTCGCCGACCGGATGAAGTTCGGCGCCTGGATGATCTTCGCCGCCGTGTGGGCGGTGTTGGTGTACTTCCCTGTCGCCCACTGGGTATTCGCGTTCGACGGCACCGTCACCGAGAACTCGGTCGGCGGGTGGATCGCCAACAAGCTGCACGCCATCGACTTCGCCGGCGGCACCGCGGTGCACATCAATGCCGGTGCGGCCGCCCTGGCCGTGGCCATCGTGCTGGGCAAGTCGGCGATGTTCGGCCAGCTGCGCAAACCGCACAACGTTCCGCTGACCCTGCTGGGTGCGGGATTGCTGTGGGCCGGCTGGTACGCCTTCAACGGCGGATCCGCTCTGTCCGCAGGCAATTCCGCGGCGATAGTCATGGTGACCACGTTCGTCGCCACTTGCGCGGCGGTCCTGTCCTGGTTGGCGGTCGAGAAGTTCCGGACCGGTCATGTCACCGGTGTGGGCGCCGCCTCCGGCGCGATCACCGGTCTGGTGGCCATCACCCCGGCCTGCGGTGCGGTCACCCCGATCGGCGCGATCTTCGTCGGCGGCATCGCCGGGGCGATCTGCGTCTACGCCGTCGGCTTCAAGGAGAAGCTCGGCTATGACGACTCCCTCGACGTGGTCGGCGTCCACCTCGTCGGCGGTGTGGTGGGCACCTTGCTGATCGGCTTCTTCGCCAGCGAGGGAATGCCCAATGCCACCAACGGACTGTTCTACGGCGGCGGCCTCGACCAGTTGTGGCGGCAGGCAGTCGCGGCGGGAGCCGTGATGATCTATTCGTTCGTGGTCGCGTTCGCCATCGCCTACGTGATCAAGAAGACCATGGGTATCCGGATCTCTTCCGAGGAAGAGGAGAAGGGTATCGACACCGCGTTCCACCGGGATTCGGCCTACGAGCTCGAATTCGCCTGACAGTCAGTCTGATTCCCCGGCCCGGCTGCCGTGGGCCGCTCTCACGGCAGCCGGTGACCGGGGTTTCCTCGGCTTGCCGAAGTTTCCTACTGTGATACTTTGATTCATAACACGAGACGAAAGTGTTGGTGCTATGCCCTCCGATCTCGCCGCCCTCGCCGAACAATCCGGCACCAAATTCATCCTCGCGCTGTTCGTCGACCTGCGCGGAAAGCCTTGCGCCAAACTGGTTCCCGTCGAATCGGTCGAGCTCCTGGCCACCGACGGGGTGGGTTTCGCCGGCTACGCCGTCGGTGCCATGGGTCAGGAACCCAAAGACCCCGATCTGATCGCCATCCCCGATCCCGCCTCGTTCACCCCGATACCGTTCATCAAAGAGGGCCTGGCCCTCGTGCACTGCGACCCCCACGTCGAGGGCGCTCCGTGGCCGTATGCCCCGCGGGTGATCCTCAAGGGGCTGATCCAGCGCGCCGCAGACGCGGGGTTCGAACCCTGGGTCGGCGCCGAGGTCGAGTACTTCCTGCTGCGCCGCAACGCCGATGGCGCCTTGGCCACAGCCGATGCGGCGGACACGGCGGCCCAGCCCTGTTACGACGCGCGCGGCGTCACCCGGATGTATGAGCACCTCACCGCAATCTCCACCGCGATGAACACGCTGGGCTGGTCCAACTACGCCAACGACCACGAGGACGGCAACGGACAGTTCGAGCAGAACTTCGAGTTCTCCGATGCGCTGACCACCGCCGACCGGGTGATCACCCTGCGCTACCTGTTGTCGATGATCGCCGCCGAACGTGACATGGTGGCGACCTTCATGCCCAAACCGTTCGCCGATCGCACCGGCAGCGGTCTGCACCTGCACCTGTCGCTGACCAGCGGCGGGACGCCAGTCTTTCCCGCCGACGCCGACGAGCGGGGACTCGGCCTGTCTGAGTCCGCCTACGCGTTCATCGGCGGCATCCTCGACCACGCCTGCGCGCTGCAGTCCGTCGTCGCGCCAACCGTCAACTCCTACAAACGAACCGGAGCCACCTCGACCGCATCGGGCGCGTCGTGGGCGCCACGCAAGCCCAGCTACGGGGGCAACGACCGCACCCACTACATCCGGGTGCCCGACAGTCAACGTATCGAGTTGCGTGGCGGCGACGGCTCGGCCAATCCGTATCTCGCGATCGCCGCTGCGCTGGGCGCCGGGCTCGACGGCATCAAACGCAGCCTCGATCCCGGGGCGGTAGGCGCCCAAGGACCGGCCGCCCTGCCACCCACCCTGCTGCACGCGATCGAATCGCTGGAAACCGATCCGATCGTCACCGGCGTGCTCGATGTCGCCGGCGACGGCGTCGCCTCCTACTTCGCCGATGTCAAACGCGAGGAGTTCTTCGCCTACCACGGCACTGTCACGCCGTGGGAAATCGACCAATACCTGACTGCTTTCTAGAAAGGAGAAGAACATGTGCGGAATCGTGGGGCTACACCTGCGCACACCGGAGCTATATCCGCGCCTTGGCGAACTGCTCGCCGCCATGCTCGGCGAGATGTCCGACCGCGGCGCCGATTCGGCGGGAATCGCGGTCTACGGAGACCCGGAGTGGTCACCGTACGGGCAGGGCTGCGTCTCGGTGACGGATGTCTCGGAACCACCCGACCTGGGTCCGGATGTGGATGTGGTGCAGGTCGATTCGACCTATCTGCTGTCGGCCGACATGGATTCCGAGGAACTGCTGGGCCAGGTGCGGGCCGCCTACCCGGCCGCACTGATCTCCGGGTTCGGCGCCGATCTGGCGGTGCTCAAAGGGGTCGGTCACCCCCGTGCCCTTACCGAGGCCTGGGGCTTGTCCAAGGCGCAGGGCTGGCAGGGGGTCGGGCATACCCGGATGGCCACCGAGTCCGCGGTGACGCCGTCGGGCTGCCACCCGTACACCGTCGGCCCCGGACAGTGCCTGGTGCACAACGGATCTTTCGCCAACCACGCCACCATTCGCCGAGACCTGCGCCGGGCCGGTGTGGCGTTCGACAGCGAGAACGACACCGAGGTGGGCGCCCGGTTCGTGGCGGAACAACTGGCCGCGGGCCGCGATGTGGCGACTGCGCTCAAGGAACTCTGCGCCACCTTTGACGGCTTCTACACCCTGCTGGTCTCCGATCACGACTCGTTCGCGGTGGTACGTGACGCCATCGCCTGCAAGCCCGCGGTGATCGCCGAGACCGCCGACTGGGTGGCGATGGCCAGTGAGTATCGCGCGCTGGCCGGGCTGCCCGGAGTTGAGCAGGCACGCATTTGGGAACCGGAACCGGAGGTGGTCTACGCATGGAGACGATAGTCGGGTTCGATTTGCGCACAACGTCATTGCGTGAGGTCAACGCTGCGTTACATCAACCGGGGGCCGAAGGTGACTACGTCATCGCCCATCCCGACGGCGCACACAATGTGGCCGTCGGCCTCAACACCCCGGTGCGCGTGACCGTCGAAGGCCATGTCGGCTACTACGCCGCGGGAATGAACCAGATCGCTGAGATCACCATCAACGGCAACGCCGGGACCGGGGTCGCCGAGAACATGATGAGCGGCACGGTGCGCGTCACCGGTAATGCCTCGCAGTCCGCGGGCGCCACCGCGCACGGCGGGCTGTTGGTCATCGAGGGGGATGCGGCCGCACGCTGCGGCATCTCGATGAAGGGCGTGGACATCGTGGTGGGCGGCAGCATCGGCCACATGAGCGCGTTCATGGCTCAGGCCGGCCGGCTGGTGGTGCGCGGCGATGCAGGGGAAGCCCTGGGCGATTCGATCTACGAGGCTCGCATCTACGTGCGCGGCGAGGTGGCCTCGCTGGGTGCGGACTGTATCGCCAAGCCGCTGCGCGCCGAGCACCACGCCGAACTCGCGGAGTTGTTGGCAGCGGCGGGGTTTGACGACGACACGGCGGCCTACACCCGCTACGGCTCGGCCCGAAACCTTTACCACTTCCACGTCGACAATGCGAGTGAGTACTGATGCGCGAATCCGCCACCTTCGATCGATCCACGATCGCCGACATCCAACGGGCCGCCGAGACCGGGATCTACGACATCCGCGGCTGGGGAGCCAAACGCCCACTACCGCATTTTGATGACCTGCTGTTCCTGGGAGCGTCGATGTCGCGCTACCCCTTGGAGGGCTACCGAGAACGCTGCGGCACCGATGTGGTGCTCGGCGACCGGCACGCCAAACATCCGCTGCACCTGGATATTCCGGTCACCATCGCGGGCATGAGCTTCGGCGCGCTATCCGGGCCGGCCAAAGAAGCACTGGGCCGCGGGGCCAGCGAGGCAGGCACCTCGACCACCACCGGCGACGGCGGTATGACGCCCGAGGAGCGCGGGCAGAGCAAGCACCTGGTGTACCAGTACCTGCCCTCGCGTTACGGGATGAACCCCGACGACCTGCGCAAGGCCGACGCCATCGAGGTGGTCCTCGGCCAGGGCGCCAAGCCCGGCGGCGGCGGAATGCTGCTGGGACAGAAGATCTCCCCGCGGGTGGCGCAGATGCGCACGCTGCCCGAGGGCATCGACCAGCGCAGCGCGTGCCGGCACCCGGACTGGACCGGCCCCGACGATCTGACCATCAAGATCAACGAGCTGCGGGAGATCACCGATTGGGAGAAACCGATCTATGTGAAGGTCGGGGCCACCCGCACCTATTACGACGTGAAGCTGGCCGTACACGCCGGGGCCGATGTGGTGGTGGTCGACGGTATGCAGGGTGGGACCGCGGCCACCCAGGAGGTGTTCATCGAACACGTCGGCATTCCGACCCTGGCCGCGGTGCCGCAGGCCGTGCAGGCGCTGCAGGAACTGTGCGTGCATAGACAGGTCCAGTTGATCGTGTCCGGCGGCATTCGCACCGGGGCCGACGTGGCCAAGGCCCTGGCGCTGGGCGCCGATGCCGTGGCCATCGGGACCGCCGCGCTGATCGCCCTTGGCGACAACCACCCCCGGTATGCCGCTGAGTACGAGAAGCTGGGCAGCGCAGCCGGTTTCTATGACGATTTCCAGGACGGCCGCGACCCGGCCGGGATCACCACGCAGGACCCGGAGCTGGCCGACCGGTTCGATCCGGTCGAGGGCGGCCGACGGTTGGCCAACTACCTGCGGGTGCTGACGATGGAGGCCCAGACCATCGCCCGGGCCTGCGGCAAGGCCCACGTCTGCCACCTGGAGCCCGAGGACCTGGTGGCGGTAACCATCGAGGCGGCGGCCATGGCCCGGGTGCCACTGGCCGGCACGAACTGGATTCCGGGCCAGTGACCCCCACTGCGGACGTCGTCATCGTCGGCGGCGGACTGGAAGGCGCCGCGGCGGCCTGGGCCCTGAGCCAACGGGGCGTCACCGACGTGACTGTCCTGGAGCGCAATACCGTCGGCTCAGGGATGACCGGCAAGTCCAGCGGAATCGTGCGCTGCCACTACGGGGTCAGCTCGCTGGCTGCGATGGCCACTGTCGGCCTCGAGGTGTTCGAAAAAGCCGAGCAGTATTTCGGCACCGACATCGGCTTCCGGCAGACCGGCTACGTCGTCGGCGTCGGTGAAGCCAACGTCGACAACCTGCGCAAGAGCCTGGCCGCCCAACGCGAGGTCGGGGTGCAGACCGAGGAGATCGACGCCGCCGAGGTGGCCAAGCTGTGGCCGTGGGCCGATCTGGAACCGTTCGCCGCTTTCGGCTGGGAGCCTCGCGGCGGCTACGGCGACGCATACCAGACCGCGCAAGCGTTCGCGGTGTCGGCGAGGGCCGCCGGGGTGCGAATCCGCCAGGGCGCCAACGTGACCGGCCTGGTGCTCGACGAAAACCGGGTCACCGGCGTCCGATTGGCCGACGGCACACAGGTTTCGGCAGGCACCGTCGTCATCGCCACCGGCGCATGGACCCGGCCGTTCCTGACGCCCTACGGCGTCGACGTGCCGATCAAGGTGGTTCGCGAGCAGATCGTCACCATTTCACCCGGAGTGCCGATCGGAACCGTCCCGGTGTTCTCCGACCTGGTGTCACTGCAATACGTCCGCCCCGAACTCGGTGGGGAGATCCTGTTCGGCAACAGCGATCTGGCGCACTGTGAGCCTGCCGACCCGGACGATTACCTGAACCGGGCGAGTGACGGCTTCATCGACCTGACCGTCGACAAGGTGGGTACCCGATTTCCCGGCTTCGGCGACGCGGCGATCACCGGCAGCTACGCCGGCTGCTACGACGTCACCCCGGACTGGAACCCGGTCATCTCCACGACCGGTATCGACGGCCTGATCGTGGCAGCCGGATTCAGCGGACACGGCTTCAAGATCGCTCCGGCGGTCGGCAAGCTGGTCGCCGACCTTGTTACCGAGGGCCGCAGCTCCGACCCGCGGATACCCGAGACAGATTTCCGGTTGGCCCGGTTCGCAGAGGACAATTTGCTCAAGAGCCGGTACCCGTACGTCGGGGCCGGGGAGATGCGATAGACGGGGGCGAACAGGTGAGTGACGTCCCGCTGCTCCGCAACACGGGCACGGCTCGCGAACGCGATCCGAACGAACCGGTCGAGGAACTGGAATTCGAGGCGGCGATCGGGCGCAATGTGCGTCGATTGCGTCAGCAGCACGGGCTGACTGTCGCCGACATGGCCTCCCGGGTGGGCATCTCCAAGGCGATGCTCTCCAAGATCGAGAACGCCCAGACCTCGTGCAGCCTGTCCACCCTGGCCTTACTCGCCAAGGGGCTCGACGTCCCGGTGACCAGCCTGTTCCGCGGCGCGGACGTCGAACGTCCGGCAGCATTCGTCAAGGCGGGCACCGGCCCGGACATCGTGCGCAACGGCACCAAGCAGGGCCACGAATATCAACTGCTCAGCTCTTTGCGCGGTGAGCACAAACGCCTGGAATGCCTGCACGTCACGCTGACCGAGAAGAGCCAGACCTACCCGCTGTTCCAGCATCCCGGAACCGAGTTCCTCTACATGCTCGAAGGCGTCATGGACTACACCCACAGCCGCTCGGTATATCGACTGCAGCCAGGCGACTCGCTACAGATTGACGGGGAAGGCGCTCACGGACCGGTTGACCTGATCGAACTGCCGATCCGGTTCCTGTCGGTGATCGCCTTCCCCGATTCGCAGGTGTGAGCCGACACCCGGTACGTCGGGAGTTGGCAGGCAGCGGCGCAAATGTCACTGTTGTGGCTATGCGCCACCGTGCCCGTCGAGCGGCCCGCGACGCGTCTACCTGCCTCGCCGTGATCGTTCGGATGGTGTTGACCAGCGCGGTCGCCGTCGCGCCCAGCCTGGTCAGCCTGGTCCAGGAGAACCGGGTACGGCCGGTGGCCGCGGTCCTGCCGTTGCCCGACCTCGCCGGCCAGCCCTGGGCGGCGGCGCCGTCGGCGCGTCCAACTACCGCGGCGCCGGCTAACACGGGGCCACCGCCGCCCCCGGAGGTTCAGGCACCGGGCGCGGTGCACATCCCCGCGATCGCACTGGCGGCCTACCAGAACGCGGACGCCATGATGGCGCAGAGCCAACCCGACTGCGGTGTGACCTGGAACCTGCTCGCCGGGATCGGGTATGTCGAGTCCACGCATGCGTTCGGCGGCGCCGCCGACGAACGCGGTGACCCTGTCAGTCCCATCTATGGCCCCGCCCTCGACGGCTCACTGCCGGGCAACGAGATCATCGTCGCCGGCAGCTTCGGCGGCGGCACGACCTACGCTCGCGCGCAGGGGCCCATGCAGTTCCTGCCGACCACGTGGCTGCTGCACGGCGCCGACGGCGACCGCGACGGTCGGGCCGATCCGCACAACCTCTTCGATGCCACCCTGGCCGCGGCCCGCTACCTCTGCAGTGACGGTGCGGACCTGCGCGACCGGGCGCACCTGACCGCCGCGGTGCTGCGCTACAACCACTCCATGGCCTACGTCGCCAACGTGCTGGGCTGGGCGCGGGCCTACGCCACCGGTGTGGCTCCGGTGAACCTGCCGCCGCTCACCGCGCCGCGGCCGCCGAGCGTCGCTGTTCGCGCGGTCGACGGCCCCGCATCGGCCTCCGGGTCGGCTGAAACCGCCACCGCCACGCCGGACAAGACCGTGCGTCGAGACGACCACGGCGACACCGGTTCAGCGACACCCCGGCCGGGATCTTCGGTGACACGCACGGGCTCCACAAACACGAGCACGAGCGGGTCCCGGCACAGCACCGGCACAGCCACACCCAAGGTCAAGTTCGGCAATGGCCGTTCCGGCGGTGCGCGCTGACGCCGCCGGCCGGGCGACCTGATCGAACTGCCGATCCGGTTCCTCTCGGTGATCGCCTTCCCTGATTCACAGGTGTGGGGCTATCCCGGACACCTTCCGCTCATACTGCGTAAACCTCGGGTTGTTACTTCTGAACGCCGAGCGGGGCATCGAGGAGGCACATGACCGGCACCGAAGCCGATACGACCACCGTCAACCTGCGCCAGGCGCTGGCAATGGACACGCCGAAGGCCGTCGAATCGTGGCTCGAGGTCGAGGCTGAACCTGCCGAGCGTGAGCGCCAGATCGCCGGGTTGTCGGCCGCGTCCCGACGTCGGCTGGGCGAGTTGCTCGACGCCGACAACGGCGCCGAGCTCCTGACGATCATCGACGCGGACCTGGCCGCGAAGGTGCTCAGGGCGATGCCGGACCCGGGCGCCGCCGGTCTGCTCACCGCGCTGGACGCCCCCCGCGCCGCCGAGATCCTGCGGCGGCTCGACGACTCACGGCGGGATTCGCTGCTTTGCGCCATGGTCGTCGACCGGGCCCAGGTGCTACGCGGTGTGCTGTCGTGGCCCGAGGAGTCGGTGGCAGCTCATATGCAACCCGACGCCCTGAACGTGGCGTCGACAGCGACCGTGGCGGAAGCCGTGGACCAGATCCGAGAGCACGTCGCCAACCGGCCCCATGGTTCGGCCGGGGCATACGTCTACGTCGTCGACGCCGCGGACGTACTTCTCGGTGCGGTCCGGCTACGCGAACTCGTGCTGGCCCCCGCCGAACGGCCGGTTGCCGAATTGCTCGATGAAGTCGTCACTGTCGCACCGTTGACGGACGTCGAGGACGCGGCCATGACCCTGATCGATCACCGGCTTGACGAGTTGCCCGTCGTCGACTCCGAAGGCCGATTGCTGGGCGTCCTCACCGAGGACGACGCGGTAGAGATCGCCGAGGAGGAGGCGACCGAGGATGCCGAACGTCAGGGCGGTTCGGAACCACTGGAGGTGCCCTACCTCCGCGCCTCGCCATGGCTGCTATGGCGTAAACGCATCGTGTGGCTGCTCGTGCTCTTCGCCGCCGAGGCGTACACCGGAACGGTACTGCGGGCGTTCGAGGAGGAGATGGAAGCCGTTGTCGCCCTGGCGTTTTTCATTCCACTGCTGATCGGCACCGGCGGCAACACCGGCACCCAGATCACCACCACGCTGGTTCGCGCGATGGGCACCGGCCAGATCCGGTTCCGCGATGTGCCCGCGATCGTCACCAAGGAGATGTCGACGGGTGCGTTGATCGCTATCGCGATGGCTGCGGCGGCGATGATCCGGGCGTGGACGCTGGGCGTTGGCCCGGCGGTCACCCTGACCGTGTGCCTGACGGTCGCAGCCATCGTGATGTGGGCATCGCTGGTGTCATCGGTGCTGCCGCTGGCCTTGAAGAAGGTGAAGGTCGACCCGGCGGTGGTGTCGGCACCGATGATCGCGACCATCGTCGACGGCACCGGACTGATGATCTACTTCTGGATCGCGCACCTCACCCTGCCGCAGCTGGCGGGCTTGTAAGACACGATCGCTGCGATCGGCCACTGATCACTACTCGTAGATGCTGGTGATCCGCTGCGGGCCGTGGTGGTTGTGCCAACCGGGCTTCATGCCGGGGGCCGGGGTGGCGTAGGTGTCCGGGCTGTAGAGGTTGCCCGAACCCTGGGGGGTCTGCGCAGCGGCGGTGCCCGCCAGGCCGAGTGCGACGGCGCCGAAGACGCCTGCGGACAGGATGGGCAGCGCCAGAGCCTTGGTGAACTTATTCATGATCGTGAAACCTTCTGTCTCAGTTGATTTTTCGGTTTTCTTGGCGGATTGTTCGGCCACTGAGACAAGGATGCGATCTGGACGGCCCCAGGTCTGTCCGGCAATCAGGCGATCAACCGGGTGAAGTTGCGTTCCCCCGATCGGAGGAAGCGCACGTCAGCTGTGGGTTTTGGCCTGGGTTTGACGCGGAGTACAGTTGAGCGCGTGCAGCGGGTGCTCCTTCTCGGACGCCGCGACGGGGTCTGACCAGACCGGCTTCCCGTCGCGGGTTTTTGCGATGCGCCGGTCGAGTCCCCCACTCAAACTCCCGGAGCAAACATCATGACCACCCCCGACATCTCTGCAGATGCCTTCAGTTCGGTTCGCGCGATCAATACGCCGGCCGGTGCACCCAACCCCGGTCAGCCCGTCTGGAACACTCAGCGCGCCTCGTCCATGCCGGTCAGCCGCTATCGCAGCTTCGCCGACGAGGTCCCGGGCGGCAGCCCGGCCTTCGGCGCCGGCGTTCCGTTCGATCGCACCTGGCCGGACCGCGTCATCGACAAAGCCCCCATGTGGTGCGCGGTCGACCTGCGCGACGGTAACCAGGCCCTGATCGATCCCATGAGCCCGGCGCGTAAGCGCCGCATGTTCGACCTGCTGGTACGGATGGGTTACAAGGAGATCGAGGTCGGGTTTCCCTCGGCCAGCCAGACCGACTACGACTTCGTCCGCGAGATCATCGAGGACGGCGCGATCCCCGACGACGTGACGATCCAGGTGCTGACCCAGTGCCGGCCCGAGCTGATCGAGCGCACCTTCGAGGCCTGCGCGGGCGCCCCTCAGGCCATCGTGCACTTCTACAACTCGACGTCGATCCTGCAGCGCCGCGTCGTGTTCCGTGCCGACCGCGACGCCGTCAAGAAGATCGCCACCGACGGCGCCCGGATGTGTGTCGAGGAGGCCACGAAGTACCCGCAGACCCGCTGGCGCTTCGAGTACTCCCCCGAGTCCTACACCGGCACCGAGCTGGAGTACGCCGTCGAGGTGTGCAACGCCGTCGCCGACATCGTCAAGCCCACGCCCGAGTGGCCGCTGATCGTCAACCTGCCTGCCACCGTGGAGATGGCCACCCCGAACGTCTACGCCGACTCGATCGAGTGGATGAGCCGGCACCTCGCCCCGCGTGACTCGATCATCCTGAGCCTTCACCCGCACAATGATCGCGGAACCGGTGTTGCCGCAGCAGAATTGGGCTACCAGGCCGGCGCCGACCGGATCGAGGGCTGCCTGTTCGGCAACGGCGAGCGCACCGGCAATGTCTGCCTGGTGACGCTGGGGCTGAACATGTTCAGCCGCGGGGTCGATCCGCAGATCGACTTCTCCAACATCGACGAGATCCGTCGCACCGTCGAGTACTGCAATCAGCTGCCCGTGCACGAACGTCACCCTTACGGCGGCGACCTGGTCTACACCGCGTTCTCCGGCAGTCACCAGGACGCGATCAACAAGGGTCTGGACCAGATGAAGTTCGATGCGGACGACATGGACGCGGACGTTGACGAAATCCTGTGGCAGGTCCCCTACCTGCCGATCGATCCCAAGGACGTCGGCCGCACGTATGAGGCCGTGATCCGGGTGAACTCGCAGTCCGGCAAGGGCGGCGTGACCTACATCATGAAGGCCGACCATGGTCTGGTGCTGCCACGCCGGCTGCAGATCGAGTTCAGCCGCGCCGTGCAGCAGCTCGCAGAGGGCTCCGGAGGCGAGGGCGGCGAGGTTTCGCCCAAGGCGATCTGGGACGTGTTCTCCGAGGAGTACCTGGCTCCGATCACCCCGTTGGAGCGCATCCGCCAGAAGGTCTTGGCCTCCGAGGTCGACGGTGGCACCGACACCATCACCGCAATCGTGAAGATCGACGGTACCGAGCGCGAGATCATCGGCGCCGGCAACGGCCCGCTCGCGGCATTCGTCGACGCCCTGGGGGCGATCGGCTACGACATCAACGTGCTGGACTACTCCGAGCACGCCATGTCGTCGGGCGAAGAAGCCCAGGCCGCGGCCTACGTCGAGGCGTCGATCGGTGGCAAGACCGTCTGGGGTGTCGGCATCGCGACGTCAATCACCACCGCATCACTGCGGGCCGTGGTGTCCGCGGTGAACCGCGCGGCGCAGGGCTGACTCCCGCCAAAACCGTAGTTTCGGCGGTCGAGTCGCCGGGCGTGGGCCACCCGCACGTGGTTAGCTGACGTTCGCGTAGATCACTACGCGACCGACAACTGCAAGGAGCGGTTATGGACTGGGGTTCGACTTGGGATTTCCTATGGCATTTCCTGATCATCTTCGCCTGGATCGCCTATTTGCTGGTCCTGTTCCAGATCCTCACGGACCTGTTCTGGCGTGATCACAAGACCTCCGGCTGGGTCAAGGCCGTGTGGGTGGTCTTCCTGATCGTGTTCCCGTGGCTCACCGCGCTGGTGTATTTGATCGCCCGCGGTAAGGGCATGTCCGAACGCGCCCAGGCGGCGGCACTGGCGGCCAAGAAGGAGGCCGACTCCTACATCCGCGAGGCGGCAGGACGGTCCCCGGCTCAGGAGATCGCCGACGCCAAGGCTCTGCTGGATGCCGGCACGATCACCCAGGCAGAGTTCGACGGGCTGAAGGCGAAGGCGCTGGGCTGAAATCCGAGCGGAGTCAGAACAGCGTGTACTGATCGCTCTCTGCGGGGGTGTCGCAGAACTCCTCGATATCGGCGCCACCGACGATGTGGGTCAGCAGACCCATGAACGTCTCGTCGTCGACGAGCGGCACCCCCGACTCGGCGGCCTGGTAACCCTTGCCCTGATTGGGCGCGGTCTCGTTGCAGATCACGAGTGAGGTCTGCTGGTCCACCAGGTCGGTGTAGGACAGCCCGGCGTGCAGGATGCGCTCGACGAGCTCCTCGTGGGTGCGCACCACCTCCGCCGACAACGCCACCCGCATGCCCTGCACCAGCGGCCGCCCCGGCACGAAGACGCCGGGGTTGGCGTACTCGCACGGCAGCCGCGAGGCCAGCGCCTTCAACGGCCGCAATTCTTCGTGGGTGATGTGGCCGTTGGGCCAACGGCGTCGGCTCACCTCCCGCAGCGGCAGCCAGACCCTGCGGTCGCGGGCCCTGGCCAGCGTCGGCTTCAGGATCTGTGCCAGCACCAACGCGTCATCGAGCGCATCGTGCGGTCTCATCTGGCTCACGCCCCAGTGCGCCGCCAACGTCTCCAGCCGCAGATTCTCAGTGCCCAGCGACAGCCGACGGGCCAACTCGACGGTGCACATCACGCTGTCGATCGGCAGCTCGGCACCGACCAGTTCGGCCTCGGCGGTCAGGAAGCTGTAGTCGAAGCCCACGTTGTGGGCGACCATCGTGCGTCCGCGCAGGATGTCGCTCAGCTCGCCGACGACGTCACCGAAGGTCGGCTGGCCTTCCAGCATCTCGGCGGTCAGCCCGTGCACATGGGTGGGCCCGGGGTCCACCCCCGGGTTCAGCAGGGAGGCGACGCTGCGCTCGACATTGCCGTCGTCCCCGACCGCCAGTGCGGCGACGCTGACGATGCGAGCCTGCCCGGGCCGGAACCCGGTGGTCTCCACGTCGACGACCGCCCAGCCCGCTCCCGGCTCCTCCGCCGGCCTGCCCCACGCGCTGCTCATATTCGCCAGGATGGCACGCAGCCCCGACAGAGTCGGGCGGCGCGCTTGCGTGTCGTGCCCCTAAAATCGCCGGAATGCTGACCATCCGTGGGCGCGCCGCACTGGCCGCCGGAGCAACCGCACGCTGGGCGTCGCGGGTTACCGGCCGCGGTGCGGGCGCGATGATCGGCGGACTGGTCGCCATGACGCTGGACCATTCGATCCTGAGCCAGCTGGGCCAGTGCCGTCGCAGCGTGGTCGTGACCGGCACGAACGGCAAGTCGACCACCACCCGCATGACCGCGGCCGCCCTGGCGACGCTCGGCCCGGTGGCCAGCAACTCCGAGGGCGCCAACATGGACGCCGGCCTGGTGGCGGCGCTGGCCTCAGCGCGAGACGCCGAGCTGGCCGCGCTGGAAGTCGACGAGATGCACGTCCCGCATGTATCTGACGCCGTGGACCCGTCGGTGATCGTTCTGCTGAACCTGTCCCGCGACCAGCTCGACCGGGTCGGTGAGATCAACCACATCGAGCGCACCCTGCGGGGCGGGCTGGCGCGGCACCGCGACGCGGTGGTCGTGGCCAACTGCGACGACGTGCTGATGACCTCGGCCGCCTACGACAGCCCCAACGTGGTGTGGGTGGCCGCCGGCGGCAGTTGGTCAGGTGACTCGGTGAGCTGCCCACGGTCCGGCGAGATCATCGTCCGCGACGGACGGGACTGGCACTCGACGGGCAGCGACTTCAAGCGTCCCAGCCCGCAGTGGTGGTTCGACGACACACACATCTACGGGCCCGACGGTCTCGTGCTGCCGATGACGCTGGCCCTGCCCGGCGCCGTCAATCGCGGCAACGCCACGCAGGCCGTCGCCGCCGCGGTGGCACTCGGCGCGGACCCGACTGCCGCGGTAGCTGCGGTCTCCGGCGTCGATGAGGTCGCGGGCCGGTACCGCACCGTGCAGATCGGTTCACACACCACGCGGATCCTGCTGGCCAAGAACCCGGCCGGGTGGCAGGAGGCCCTGTCGATGGTGGACAAGCACGCAGCCGGCGTCGTCATCTCGGTCAACGGGCAGGTTCCCGACGGTGAGGATCTGTCGTGGTTGTGGGATGTTCGCTTCGAACACTTTGAGGACACGGTCGTCGTCGCCGCCGGTGAGCGCGGCACCGACCTGGCGGTACGGCTCGGGTACGCCGGCGTCGAACACTCACTGGTGCACGACACCGTCGCCGCGATCGGTTCCTGCCCACCCGGGCACGTCGAGGTGATCGCCAACTACACCGCGTTCCTGCAACTGAATCGGCGGATCTCGTGAGTGCTGTGCAGATCGGGCTCGTGCTGCCCGACGTGATGGGGACCTACGGGGACAGCGGCAATGCGGTGGTGCTGCAACAGCGGTTGCGGCTGCGCGGCATCGACGCCGAGATCGTGGAGATCACCCTGGCCGATCCGGTGCCCGACTCGCTGGATCTGTACACCCTCGGCGGCGCCGAGGACTATGCGCAGCGGCTGGCCACCAAGCACCTGATCCGGTATCCCGGTCTGCAACAGGCGGTTTCGCGGGGCGCGCCGGTGCTCGCGATCTGCGCGGCGATCCAGGTCCTCGGCCACTGGTACGAGACCTCGGCCGGTGAACGGGTGGAGGGTGTCGGGCTGCTCGACGTCACCACGTCACCACAGGAGGCCCGCACCATCGGTGAGGTGGCGTCCACTCCCCTGCTCGGCGGCCTCACTCAGCCGTTGACGGGCTTCGAAAACCACCGTGGCGGAACGGTTCTGGGCCCTGACGCCAGGCCGCTGGCCGCGGTCACCAAGGGTGCGGGCAACCGCCTGGGCGACGGCTACGACGGCGCCGTGCAGGGCAGCGTGATGGCCACTTACCTACATGGGCCATGTCTGGCGCGCAATCCGGAGCTGGCCGACCATCTGCTCTCGCAGGTAGTCGGTGAGCTCCCGCCGCTGAAACTGCCCGAGGTCGACCTGCTGCGCCGCGAACGCCTGGCCGCCCCGCGCCGGGTCTAGGCGTCCTCCAACTTTCGCCGAAACCGCATTCCAGCAGGCCGCTACTCATACTTCTTCTGCTGGAATGCCGTTTCGGCGGGATTAGAAGCGGGGCTAGACGAAAGCGTCGACCGCGGCGGCTATTCGTGATGCGGCGTCGGTGAGAATCGGCTCGCCATGGCCGAACCCCGCGCGCTGCGCGCCCGTGGCCGCAAGAATGTCCACCGCGCGCGACGCGGCCGCCCGGTCAGTGTTGAAGACACCGAGCATCGCCTGGCCGTTGAACTCGGCAATCGCATCGCCGGTGAGCACCGCATCGGCCGCCGGGAGATACAGCGCGATGCTGCCTGGGGTGTGGCCGGGCACGCCGATCACCCTTGCCCCGCCGGCGAAATCCAGAACGTCACCGTCGCCGACCACCCGATCCACCCGGCATGCCGGGCCGTGCGGTGATGCGTCGAAGTCCGGGCGAAGCGTCCGCTCCGAGTCGGTCAACACCGGCAGCGGTCCGGGTTCGCCGCCACGGACGAACTCGGCATCACCCTTGCCGGCGATGACCTCCACGTCGGACCAGTCCGCGATTTCGGCGGCCGCACCGCAGTGGTCTTCGTGAAAGTGGGTGAGCACTATGCGCTTGACGTGAATCCGTCGCAGGCCCAGTTCGGTGAGCGCATCGGCGATCAACTCGGCGCTGTCGGGCCAGCCAGTGTCGATCAGCGTCACGCCATCTGCGTCCAGCCACAGATAGCTGTTGAGCAGGTGCGCCCGTTCACCGGGGATACGCAAGCGATAGAGCGAGGGCGCCATCTCGAGTAGGTCGGGCATGACTCGACGCTACCGACGTCCGCCGAAACCGCATTCCAGCAGGCCGCTACGCGCACTTCTTCTGCTGGAATGCGGTTTCGCGCGGTGTTGCACGGAGAGTGCCGTCCCAGCCGCGGGCCTTCAACGCGCGAAATGCGCGCTGGACGACCTCCTGCTCCCGGTCCTCCTTGATCACCTGCATGACGTCCCAGCCAAGTTGGCGAAGCTTCGGCAACACCTTCAGATCCTTGACGTACTGGGCACGGTCGGTCTGATGCTGTTCGCCGTCGTACTCCGAAACGACCTTGAACTCTTCCCAGCCCATGTCGACAGTGCGGACCACCCGGCCCCACTCGTCGACGATGGCGATCTGAGTTGTCGGCCGCGGGAGCCCGGCGTCGATGTAGAGCAGACGCAACCAGGTCTCGGGGTGTGACGCAGCGCCACCGTCGACCAACGGGAGCACAGCCTTGAGCTTGGCCACCCCGCGTGCACCTCGGTAACGCTGGGCCAGCATGAGCACGTCGTCGGTGGAAAACGGGCATGCGTGCATGAGTGCATCCAACCGCTCCAGCGCCTCCTTGCGTGGCAGGAAACGGCCGAGGTCGAACGCCGTGCGCGCGGGTGTCGTCACCGGTATGCCTGCGACACAGCTGATCTCGTCATCGGCGATGCGCTCGTGCCGGACGATGATGCCGCGCGGCGAGCGGAGGTAGTTCCAGATGAGCTCGATCGCGACGTCGTCGTCCACCCACTCCGCCCCATGCAGCGCGGAGGCGGCGACCCCGGACACGATGCCGTCGCGCCGTGTCCACAGCCAGGCCGCGGTGGTGCGGTCTCGTAGCGACAACGACTGCCCCTTCGGGACATGGACGTTCCGAAAGATCGGTCGGTACCAGCGCTGCAGTTCATGCCGCGTGACGGCGCCGCTGGCAATCGCCTCGGTGCCGATGAATATCTCCCCCATAGGCAGATGCTTGCCCTCACGTACGACAAGTCCGCCGAAACGGCATTCCGGCAGGAGAAGTACGAGTAAGGCCCTGCTGGAATGCCGTTTCGGCGGAAAAGGTGGGGAGGTGATCAAGCCATCGCGCGGCGGCCGGCCAAGGCCCGGCCCAGAGTGAGCTCGTCGGCGAACTCCAGGTCACCGCCCATCGGGAGGCCCGAGGCGATGCGGGTGACGGTGAGGCCGGGGATATCGCGCAGCATCCGCACCAGGTAGGTGGCGGTGGCCTCACCCTCGGTGTTGGGGTCGGTGGCGATGATCACCTCGGCCACGTCGACGCCGTCGACGCGTTCACCGATCCGGTTGAGCAGTTCGCGGATGCGCAATTGATCGGGCCCGACGCCCGACAACGGGTCCAGCGCCCCACCCAGCACGTGATAACGGCCACGGAATTCGCGGGTGCGCTCGACGGCCTGCACATCCTTGGGCTCCTCGACAACGCACACCAGTGAGGCGTCGCGGCGCGGGTCTTTGCAGATGCGGCAACGTTCCTCATCGGAGACATTGCCGCACACCGCACAGAAGGTGACGCCGTCACGGACGCGGCCCAGCACCGCGGTCAGCCGGTCGATCTCGGGCGGCTCGACGCTCAGCAGGTGGAAAGCGATCCGCTGCGCGCTCTTGGGCCCGATGCCCGGCAGCTTGCCGAGCTCGTCGATCAGATCCTGGACCGGGCCTTCAAACACTCACAGCCCCGGAAGTCCGAGCCCGCCCAAACCGCCGGCCAGCGGGCCCAACCGGCTCTGGGCGAGAGTGTTCACCTGATTGGAGGCATCGGCGAGAGCACCGACGATGAGGTCCTGCAGAGTCTCGGGGTCGGACGGATCGATCACCTTGGGATCGATGGCCACCGCGACCACCTCACCGCTGCCCTTGACCGTGACCTGCACCAATCCGCCGCCGGCCTGACCGTGCACCTCGGAATTGGCCAGCGCTTCCTGCGCCTCCATGAGCTGCTGCTGTACCTGCTGGGCCTGCGCCAGCAGGGCCGACATGTCGGGCGTGCCTCCGGGTTGCATTGACTGGGTCCCCTTGCCGTGTTGATTGCGTCTTGGTCTCGACTTGGTTGCTCTCGCCTGTCGGCGGCGATTTGAGCTTTCAGCCTAGTCGGCGCGCGGGCTAGCGTGGCGCCCGTGCGAGTCCCAGCCTGCGTGCGTGTCGGCACCGCCATGATCAGCAGCGTGATCATCGCTGCGACCACGACCGCCATCGTCGACACACCTCACGCCACCGCCGCCCCCTCGAACGTCGCCGGCATGATCGTCTTCCTCGATCCCGGCCACAACGGCGCCAACGACGGGTCGATCAGCCGCCAGGTGCCGACCGGCCGCGGCGGCACCAAGGACTGCCAGGCCAGCGGCACCTCCACCGAGGACGGATTCCCCGAGCACACCTTTACCTGGGACACCACCCTGCGGGTTCGCGCCATCCTGACCCAGATGGGGGTGCGCACCGCGATGTCACGCGGCAATGACAACGCGCTGGGACCGTGCGTCGACGAACGCGCCTCGATGGCCAACGCGCTGCGCCCCAACGCCATCGTCTCGATCCACGCCGACGGCGGCCCGGCCAACGGTCGCGGCTTCCACGTGCTCTACTCGTCGCCGCCGCTGAACAATGTGCAGGCCGGACCGTCAGTGCAGTTCGCCAAGACCATGCGCGATCAGCTGTCGGCGTCGGGCATCCCGCCCGCCACCTACATCGGTTCGGGTGGCCTGGACGCCCGCTCGGACATCGCCGGGCTGAACCTTGCGCAGTTCCCGTCGATCCTGGTCGAGTGCGGCAACATGAAGAACCCGGTCGACTCCAGCCTGATGAAGACCCCGGACGGCCAGCAGAAGTACGCCGAGGCCATCGCCCGGGGCGTCGTGGCCTATCTGGGAACCCAGGCCGGAAGTCCGGCGCGTTAGCTCTCGACTTCCCTCTTCAGGTTCGCCAGCACCTCGTCCTGGATCTTGCGCAGGCCCAGCGGTGCGAACGTCTTCTCGAAGAAGCCCTTGACTCCGCCGGCACCGGTCCAGCTGGTCTTGAGGTTGACCGATGATCCGGCGCCCGCCGGGGCGACGGTCCAGTTGGTCACCAGGCTGGAATTCGCGTCCTTCTCGATCACCGTGTGCCCGGCCACGTCCACCGAGGCCTTGATGTCACGCACCCGCGACTCAGTGGCCTGCAGCTTCCAGCTGGCCACCGTGCCCGCGCCCTGACCACCCTCGAGCACCTGATAGTCGCGGTAGTGCGAGGAAAGGATCTTCGGGCGCACGGTCTGGTAGTCCGCGATCGCGGCGAACACAGCGGCCGGCTCGGCGTTGATCAGAACCGTGCTGACCGCACTGACCTGTCCCATGACTGAAACTCCTTTAACTCGTGTCTGCGGTCGCATCGTCGGCAACCTCCGACTAGCGTATATGTGTGTCCGTTGCTACGACTGACGCACAAGCTGCCCATACCCTGGGCGTGCAGCGCCTACTGGACAGTTACCGCGCCATACCGCCCAATTCGACGGTGAGGCTTGCCAAGCCCACGTCGAACCTGTTCCGTGCGCGCGATCGCAGCGATGTCAAAGGTTTGGACGTAACAGGTCTGACCAACGTGATCGCGGTCGACGCCGAAGCCCGTACCGCGGACGTGGCCGGCATGTGCACCTACGAGGACCTGGTGGCTGCGACGCTGCCGCACGGTCTGGCCCCATTGGTGGTGCCGCAACTCAAGACCATCACGCTGGGCGGTGCGGTCACCGGGCTCGGCATCGAGTCGACGTCGTTCCGCAACGGTCTGCCGCACGAATCGGTGCTGGAGATGGACATCCTCACCGGGGCGGGCGAGATCGTCACCGCAACACCGGACCAGCATTCCGAACTGTTTCGGACATTCCCCAATTCTTATGGCACGCTGGGCTATTCGACCAGGCTGCGGATCGAGCTCGAGCCCGTCACGCCGTTTGTCGCACTGCGCCACCTGCGCTTTCACTCACTGACCGAGCTTGTCTCGGCAATGGATCGGATCATCGAGACCGGCGGACTCGACGGCGAGCCGGTCGATTACCTCGACGGCGTCGTGTTCAGCGCCGACGAGAGCTATCTGTGCGTCGGCTTCAAGACGACGACACCGGGCCCGGTCAGCGACTACACCGGCCAGGACATCTACTACCGCTCGATCCAGCACGCGCAGGGTGAAAAGCACGACCGGCTGACCATCCACGACTACCTGTGGCGATGGGACACCGACTGGTTCTGGTGTTCACGGGCATTCGGCGCGCAGAACCCGACGATCCGGCGGTTCTGGCCGCGCAAGCTGCGCCGCAGCAGCTTCTACTGGAAGCTCGTCGGCTACGACCAGCGGTTCGACATCGCCGACCGGATCGAGAAACGTCACGGCCGTCCGCCCCGCGAGCGGGTGGTGCAGGACATCGAGGTGCCACTGGAGAACTGCACGGCATTCTTGAACTGGTTCCTGGAGAACGTCCCGATCGAACCGATCTGGCTGTGCCCGCTGCGGTTACGCGATGACGACCGCAAGGGCGCGGGCTGGCCCCTGTACCCACTGCGGCCGCACCACACGTACGTCAACGTCGGATTCTGGTCCTCGGTGCCGGTCGGCCCCGTCGAAGGCCACACCAACAAGCTGATCGAGACCAAGGTCAGCGAGCTCGAAGGGCACAAGTCGCTGTATTCGGATTCCTATTATCCGCGGGAGGATTTCGACGAGCTGTACGGCGGCGAGACCTACAAGACCGTCAAGAAGTCCTACGACCCCGATTCACGCTTGTTTGACCTGTATTCGAAAGCCGTCTTGCGCCGATGAATGGAGAACAGCGATGACCACCTTCAAAGAACACTCGACGCACGCAGGCGATCACAAGCTCAGCCTGGCCGAGATCCTGGAGATCTTCGCATCGGGCTCGCAGCCGCTGAAGTTCACCGCGTACGACGGAAGCACCTCCGGCCCCAGCGATGCCACCCTCGGACTGGACCTCAAGACCCCGCGCGGCACCACGTATCTGGCCACCGCTCCGGGGGATCTGGGTCTGGCCCGCGCATATGTGTCCGGCGACCTGGACATGTACGGGGTGCATCCGGGTGACCCGTACCCGCTGCTGTGTGCACTGGCCGAGAAAATGGCGTTCAAGCGCCCGCCCGCCCGCGTGCTGGCCAACATCGTCCGCTCCATCGGCATCGAACACCTCAAGCCCATCGCACCGCCGCCCCAGGAAGCGCTGCCGCGGTGGCGCCGTGCGGTAGAGGGATTGCGGCACAGCAAGACCCGTGATGCCGAGGCGATCCACCATCACTACGACGTGTCCAACACCTTCTACGAATGGGTGCTCGGGCCGTCGATGACCTACACCTGCGCGTGCTACCCGGATGCCGACGCCGGCCTGAAGGAGGCGCAGGACAACAAGTACCGGCTGGTGTTCGAGAAGCTGCGGCTACAGCCCGGCGACCGGCTGCTCGATGTCGGCTGCGGCTGGGGCGGCATGGTGCGTTACGCCGCGCGGCACGGGGTCAATGCGCTCGGGGTGACGCTGTCCACGGAGCAGGCCCGCTGGGCGCAGGAGGCCATCGCCAAAGAGGGTCTCGAGGACCTGGCCGAGGTACGCCACGGCGACTATCGCGACATCGCCGAGACCGGGTTCGACGCGGTGTCCTCGATCGGCCTGACCGAGCACATCGGTGTGCACAACTACCCGTCGTACTTCGGTTTCCTGAAGTCGAAGATGCGGCCCGGCGCGCTGCTGCTGAACCACTGCATCACCCGCCACGACAACCGATCGAACGCGGTAGCCGGAGGGTTCATCGACCGCTATGTGTTCCCGGACGGGGAGCTGACCGGCTCAGGGCGGATCATCACCGAGGTGCAGGATGTCGGCCTTGAGGTCATGCACGAGGAGAACCTGCGCAAGCACTACGCGATGACGCTGCGCGACTGGTGCGCCAACCTCGTCGAGCACTGGGATGAGGCCGTCGCCGAGGTCGGACTGCCCACCGCCAAGGTGTGGGGCCTGTACATGGCCGGTTCGCGGCTCGGCTTCGAGACGGATGTGGTTCAGCTGCACCAGGTTCTGGCCGTCAAGCTCGACGAGCGCGGGAACGACGGCGGTCTGCCGCTGCGGCCGTGGTGGACGCCTTAGCTCTCGATCTTCCGCGCGCCCAGTTCGTTCTGCAGCAGTTCGAGCGCGATCTCTTCGGGGTCACGACGCGGACCGGCCTCACTCTGTGAAGCCTCGGCGAGCATCGCTTCCTCCTCGTCCTCAGGGGACGAGGGCGGTTCCGGATCCGGCACCGGGTCGGGTTCGGGGATGACTCGACCCGGCCGGGTCGGCACCCGCGGCGGAGGCTTCGCAGCTTTTGGCGGCGGCGGCGGGGCCGCCTCCGCAGTGCCGACCTCACACCGGATCTGCCAGTCCACCCCGAGCGCATCCTTCAACGCATCGCGGATCACGTCGGCATTGCGCGACTCGGTGAGCCGCTTGGCCAGCGGCGGTGAGTCATGGGACAGCACAAGGGTTTTGTCCTCAACTGCCCGCACGATGGCACCCGACAGCATGACTTCGGTGGTACGGCTGCGCTCACGCACCTTCTCCCGCACCGTGGTCCACATCGAGCGCACCGCAGCTGCGTTGGGCTCGCCACCGGGAGCCACCGATGTTTGCGCCGGCCGGGGCTCAGGCTCAGGTTCCCGGGCGGGCTCGGGCTCGAAGCCCGGCTCCGGCGGCAGTGGTGGCTCGGGCTCGGGTTCCGGAGCAGGCTCGGGTTCCGGACCAGGGGGCGGCGGGGGAGCTGCCGAAACAGGTTCGGGTGCGGCCACCGGTTCTGGGGCGATCACCGGTTCTGGGGCGGCCACCGGTTGCGGCGCCGCCTCTGGTTCAGGAGCAGACGGAGGCGGCGCAGTCGTAGGCGTAGGCGCCTCAGCGGGGACGGCATCCGGGGCAGCTTGGCTGCGGCGGGTGAAGGTCTTGGCCGGCTCGACAGACCGAGCCGCTGATGACGACACCGCCTCGCCGGCCGGGATCGACATGTCCAGTCGGGTCTCGATGCGTTCGATGCGCTGCAGCAGCGCCGATTCGGTGTCATGCGCCGACGGCAGCAACAGCCGGGCACACACCACTTCCAGCAGTAGCCGCGGCGCGGTGGCGCCGCGCATCTCACCAAGGCCGGCGTGCACCACCTCGGCATAACGAGCCAATGTCGCCGCACCGGCATGGGCGGCCTGTTCCCGCATCCGCTCCAGCACGTCGGCCGGGGCGTCCACCACACCGCGGGTGGCGGCATCGGGCACGGCCTGCAGCACGATCAGATCGCGGAAACGCTCGAGCAGGTCGGTAGCGAACCGCCGCGGATCATGACCGGCATCGATGACGGCCTCTACGGCACCGAACAGCGCGGCCGCGTCCCCGGCGGCCAGCGCCTCGACCGCGTCGTCGATGAGCGCCATGTCGGTGGCGCCGAGCAGGGCCAGTGCCCGCTGGTAGGTGATGTGGTTGCCGTTGGCGCCCTGCTCGGAGCCCGCCAGCAGCTGATCGAGCACCGACAGGGTGTCGCGGGGTGAACCGCCGCCGGACCGGATGACCAGCGGGTACACCGCGTCGTCGACGTTGACGTTCTCCTCGGCACAGATGCGCTCCAGCAGCGGGCGCATGGTGCGCGGAGCCAGCAGCCGGAACGGGTAGTGATGGGTGCGCGACCGGATGGTCGGCAGCACCTTTTCCGGTTCGGTCGTGGCGAACACGAAGATCAGGTGCTCGGGTGGCTCTTCGACAATCTTGAGCAGCGCATTGAATCCGGCCGTGGTGACCATGTGCGCCTCGTCGATGATGAAGATGCGGTACCGCGACTGCGCCGGCGCGTAGAACGCGCGGTCACGCAATTCACGGGTGTCGTCCACACCGCCGTGGCTGGCCGCGTCGAGTTCCACGACGTCGACGTTGCCCGGGCCGTTGGGCGCCAGCGCGACGCACGAATCGCACACCCCACACGGCGTCGGCGTGGGCCCCTGTTCACAGTTGAGCGAGCGGGCCAGGATGCGGGCCGACGACGTCTTGCCGCAGCCGCGCGGTCCGGAGAACAGATAGGCGTGGTTGATCCGGTTGGCGGTCAGCGCGGTCGATAGCGGCTCGGTGACATGTTCCTGGCCAACGACTTCCGCGAAGCTTGCCGGCCGGTATTTGCGGTAGAGAGCCACGGGAGAAGGCTACCGACTGGGTCTGACGCCGCGCCGGTGCCCGTTGACTTTGACACCACGCACACCGTCACCCGCACAAATGCGGCGTCAGTGCTAAGTCAACGCAAAAGGTCAACGCAAAAGTGACTCGGTCGCTGCGAGCAGCGCGCAGGTGGCCAGGCCGTCGATCGCCTCACGGACATCGGACAGCGACGGGAACGTCGGGGCGATGCGGATGTTCGTGTCCTCGGGATCCTTGCGATACGGGAACGACGCACCCGCCTCGGTCACCGCGATCCCGGCGTCCTTGGCCAATGCCACGGTGCGCTTGGCAGTGCCGGGCCACACGTCGAGGCTGACGAAATAGCCACCCTTGGGGTCCGTCCACGACGCGATCTTCGACTCACCCAACCGGTCCTCCAGGATCTCGGCGACCAGGGCGAACTTGGGTGCGATCAGCTCGCGGTGGCGCTGCATCTGTAACTTCACGCCGTCGGCGTCGCCGAAGAAGATCCGGTGACGCAACTGGTTGATCTTGTCCGGCCCGATCGACTTCTTACCCGCGTGCTGCAGGTACCAGGCGATGTTGCCCAGCGAGCCGCCGAGGAAGCTCACCCCCGCCCCGGCGAAGGTGATCTTGGAGGTCGAGGCGAACACGAGCGGACGGTTCGGGTTGCCCGCCGCCTCGGCCAACCCCAGCACGTCGACCTGACGGACGAACTCGCCGGTGAGAGTGTGGACCGCGTAGGCGTTGTCCCACATCAGCCGGAAATCGTTTGCCGCCGTCCGCATCTGGACGAGCCGCCGGACGGCCTCCCACGAATAGGTGATCCCGGTCGGGTTGCCGTACACCGGGACACACCACATGCCCTTGATCGCCGGGTCGGCCGCGACCAACTCCTCGATCAGGTCGACGTCGGGACCGTCCTCGCGCATCGGCACCGCGATCATCTCGATCCCGAAGGACTCGGTGATCGCGAAATGGCGGTCGTAGCCCGGCGCGGGGCACAGAAATTTGACACCGGTACCGGCCAAATCCTCGACCCAGGGCCTTCCCGAATCCACGCCGCCGTGCAACAGCGAGAACACGATGACGTCGTGCATCATCTCCAGGCTCGCGTTGTTGCCTGCGATCAGGTTCTGCACCGGGATTCCGAGCAGCTCCCCGAAGATCTCCCGCAGCTCGGGCAGCCCGTGCAGGCCGCCGTAGTTGCGGGTATCGGTGCCCGTGCGGTCGCGGAAGGAATCTTTTTCCGGGCCGGGAAGGGACAGCAGTGCGTTGGACAGGTCCAACTGCTCGGGGGCCGGCTTACCGCGGGTCAGGTCCAAGCTCAGGTTCTTCGCCTGCAGCTCTGCGTAGTTACGCTGCTGGACTTCATGCTGCGCGAGCAGATCGTCGCGGCCAAGAGACTGGAACGACACCGCGCGCCTTTCACAGAAGCGGAACGAGCTGGACATAAGGGGACCCCGCGCACCCGCCAGAGCCCGTTGACCCTTGCTGCCTTCCGGCCCTGGGGGAGTTCACAGGATGGACGCCGCGCGGGGTCCAAGGCGAGTGTAATACCCGCGCTGTCCCCCGCGTTTACGGGACCGGTTCGAGCGTCGGCTACGATTGCCGACGGAGGATTCGCCTAGTGGCCTATGGCGCTCGCCTGGAACGCGGGTTGGGTTAACAGCCCTCAGGGGTTCAAATCCCCTATCCTCCGCGCTCGGGTCCGGGGTGCGACCTGCTGAATCAACCCTGATCAGCAGCTCGCACCCCGGCCCAATTTCAGTACCCGAGGAGGAGTATGGGCCGCACCGTCGCGGTGATCTGGCACGTGTCGTTTTCGATCGTGGCCGCCGGCCTCTACTTCTTTTTCGTGCTCCCCCGCTGGCACGAACTCATGGGCGAGACCTCGCCGACGCTCGGGCTGATCCTGCGCATCGTCACGGGCGCGCTGATCGGTCTGGCCGCCCTGCCGGTGGTGTTCACGCTGCAACGGACCAAGCGTCCCGAGCTGTCCACCCCCGAGTTGGCGCTGCGATTGCGGACCGCCTCGATCGCCCTGCACGTACTGGCAGCGGTGCTGATCGTCTGCACCGCCGTCTCCGAGATCTGGCTGTCGCTCGACAACTTCGGGCCGTGGCTGTTCGGGGTTTACGGCGCCGCCGCCGCGATTGCGCTGCTCGGCATCTTCGCCTTCTATCTGGCGTTCGTCGCCGAACTGCCACCCCCGCCGCCGAAGCCGGTCAAGACCCGGCAAAAGGCCGAGCGTCGCGGTCGCAAGAAGGCGGTCGCCGAGGCCGAAGAAGCTGCCGAGGTGGACGAGGCCGAGAAGTCGGACGAGCCCGAAGAGACCGAAGAGGTCGAAGAGACCGAAGAGGCCACTGACGTCGAGCCCGAGGCCGACGTGAAAGAGGCCGAGGACCAGGCCGAAGAGTCCGGCACCGAGGAACCTCAGTCCACGGCCGAGGAAGCCGAGGCGACCGAAGGCATCTCCCTGCGCAACCGGCGGCCGTCCAGCAAGAGCGGCACCAAGCGGCGGGGGCGGCGCACGCGCGGCGAAGTCGCCACCGAGGACTGACGCACGCCAATCGCGTCGACATCGGCTACTTATCCAGCCAAGATGGGTACATGAGCAAAGTGAGCTCACATCCGTTCAGAACGATCGTCGCGGTGGCAGTGGCCGCCGCGACGGCCGTTATCGCCCCGATTGCACCTGCCGGCGCCGCACCCGGCGATCCGGAGACCGTGGCCGCCCAAGTCGAACCATCGGTGGCCCGCATCGACACCGTTGTGGATTACCAGCAGGCCTACGGCATCGGCACCGGCATCGTGCTGTCGCCGAACGGTGAGGTGCTGACCAACTATCACGTCGTCCAGGGGGCCAACTCGATCGGCGCCACGGTCGGCGGCCAGCGATTCCCCGCCGACCTGGTCGGCTACGACCGGCAGAACGACATCGCGGTGCTGCAACTGCACGGTGCGAGCGGCCTCCCGCCGGCACCGATCGGCGATTCGGCCGCGCTGGCACCGGGCCACCCCGTCGTCGCACTCGGCAATGCCGGAGGCACCACCTCGCCTCTGACCCACGAGGTGGGCACCGTCAGCGCGTTCAACCGCACCGTCAACGCCGAAGATGAGCTGACCGGCACCAGCGACGAGATCAACGGCCTGTTCGAATTCGCCGCACCGGTGCGTGCCGGTGACTCCGGCGGTCCCGTGGTCAACGACGACGGGCAGGTCGTGGGTATGACGACCGCCGCGTCGGTGAACTTCCGGATGGGCCCCGGCGGCAAGGGGTTCGCGATCCCGATCAACGACGCGATGGCCATCGCCGGGCAGATCCGCTCCCGGACCCCGTCGGGCTCGGTGCACATCGGGCCGCCGACCCTGCTGGGCGTCGGCGTCCGTACCGCGCAGCGCCAGAGCGGCGGGGTGATCGTCCAGGACGTCATCGCCGGCGGCCCCGCCGACGCGGCCGGCCTGATCCCGGGCGACGTGCTCACCAACATCGACACCACCCCGCTGGATTCGGCGCGCACCCTGACGCTGGTCCTCGATCGGCACTACCCCGGCGACGTGATCGGCCTGACCTGGCTGGACCAGGGCGGCCAGCAGCACACCGGCAAGGCCACGCTGGCCGCCGGGCCGTAATCCCGTGGTCACACTGGACCGCCTGATCAACGTCCTGGGCGGCTACGGAGTGCGCTTGCACACCCCGGCAAGCGGACCCTGCCCGGCGCCACGCTCGACCGAGCTGCGCAGCGTGGTGATGCACGAACCCGGGCAGGTCATCGGTGATGTCCTGTTGGCGGTCGGCGCCGGGTCGGTGTCCGAGGCGGTGCAGTGGGCGAAGGCAGCGCGCGCCGTGGTGGTCCTGGTCCGCGGCCCGCACAACCTCGCCGATGACGATGAACTGACGGACGGCGACCGCATCGCGGTGATGACGGTCGAACCCGAAGTCTCCTGGAGCGAGCTGGCAGCCGTGGTCTACGGTGTCGTGCTGGAGGGCCGGGAGACCGAATCCGGGCGCGGCCCAACCGATTTGTTCGCACTGGCCGACAGCCTCGCCGATGCCGTGGGTGGTGCGGTCACCATCGAGGACCGGCGTAGCGCGGTGCTGGCGTACTCGCGGCTGCAGCAGCACGCCGATCCGGCCCGCGCCGAGACGATCCTGAGCCGTGCGGCACCCGAACGGCTGCGCACCCTGTTCGAGGCCCGCGGGGTGTTCCGGCATCTGGCCGAATCGGACGAGCCGATGTTCGTCGACGGCGATGACGAGCTCGGCCTGACCGGGCGGATGGCGGTGGCTGCCCGGGCCGGTCGCGAAGTGCTCGGTTCGATCTGGGTGGCATGTGCCGCTCCCCTGCCCGACGCGCGCCGGGCCGCGCTGGCCGACGGTGCCCGCATGGTTGCCCTGCATCTGCTGCGCTCCCGGGCCAGCGCCGATCTGGAACGCCAGGTGGAGTCGGAGCTCGTCATCCGTCTCCTCGAGGGCGCCGCCGATGCCACCACGGCGGCCAGCCGGCTCGGGTTGCCGCAGACGCCGCTGCGGGTGATCGCGTTGCGCGCCCGGACCGGGGACGAGCGGCACGCCGCGCTGCTGCTGGCGTTCGAGCGGGCGACCGCGGGCTTCGGCTGGTCACGTCCCGGGCGCAGCGCCCTGGCCGGCAACACCGTCTACACGGTGTTGCCCGGCGCCGAGGCCGAAGGCGCGAGCCGGTGGGTGGCGGGGCTGCGCGCCGCGTTGCCCGAGCCGGTGACCGTGCTGGCCGGCATCAGCGGCCCGGCTACCGCCGCTGAGCTGGCGTTGGCCCGCAGTGAGGCCGACGAGTGCCTGGCACTGCACGAAGTCCTGCACGAGGTCCGGCACGAGGATGCCCGAGGCCTCGGCGACAGAGTGCCGGTCTACGACGAGGCGTGGGACGAGATCCTGCTGCAGCGCCTGCGTATCGCCGCCCGCGCCGGCCGTGCGCCGCAGCGCGGCCCCGTCGCCGAGCTACGGGCTCATGATCAGGCCAACGGCACGCAGTACGCGGCCACGCTGCGGGCCTGGTTGGAGGCCCAGGGCGATCTGGCCGGGGCCGGGCGGACGCTCGGTGTGCACGAGAACACCGTGCGCTACCGGCTCCGCAAGATGGTCGAACTCACCCAGCTGGACCTGGCCGACGCGCACAAGCGACTGGCGATGATGATCGAGTTGGCGGCAACCGAAGAGTTGTCGTAACTCGACAATCGCTCCCCTTCTGTTTGTCGAGATAGCGCAAACACCGAGCGCGTGAGCGGCCTCACCATGGGAGCATGTATGGGGTCGAGCGCATTGACGGTGCACCGCGGTCAGCGGTTGTCGTGGGTGCAGGCATCGTCGGCCTGTCTACCGCATGGTTTCTCCAGGAGCACGGGGTCAAGGTCACCGTGGTCGACCGCACCGGGGTCGCCGCAGGTGCGTCGTGGGGCAATGCCGGCTGGGTTTCGCCGACGCTGACCATCCCGCTCAACGATCCGGCAGTGCTGCGTTACGGCCTACGGTCGCTTTTCAACCCGGCCGCTCCACTCCACATCCCGCTGACCTCGGGCCCCCGGTTGCTGGCGTTCCTGGCCCGGTTCGCCATGAACTGCCGGCACTCGACCTGGACCAGGGTCGCCAAAGCCAACGTGCCACTCAACGAGGAGTGCCTCGAGGCCTACGACGTGCTGACTTCCAACGGGGTGTCGGTACCCACCACCGATGGGCCGATCACCGCGCTGTTCGAAAACTCCCGTCAGGCCGAACATCTGATGACCGAACTGCGCCGGATGGCCGCCGTCGGACAGACCGTGACGGTCACCGGCCTGTCCGGTGAGATGCTGCGCGACCACGTCCCGCTGGCGTCCTCGGCGATCACCGCGGGCATCAGTGTGGAAGGCCAGCGCTTCGTGGACCCGGGCCGGTTCGTCCAGGCGCTCGGCGATGCCGTCATCGCCAGGGGCGCAGAGCTGGTCATCGGCGAGGTCACCGACGTGCGGGCCATGGGTGCCGGCGTGAACGTGGACCTGACGGACCGATCATTGAGCGCCGAGACCGCTGTGATCGCCACCGGGGCCTGGCTGTCGAAGCTGGCGAAACCCTGGGTCCGTACGCCCGTGCAGGCCGGTCGCGGTTACTCGTTCACCGTGCCGGTGGACCGCCCGATTCTCGGGCCCATCTACCTGCCCGACGCCCGTGTCGCCTGCACGCCGTATCAAGGCGGGCTGCGGGTGGCCGGAACCATGGAGTTCCGCTCCCCCGACGATCCGCTGCAACCGCCGCGGGTCGAAGCGATCATCGCCGCGGCCGCGCCGCTGCTCGATGGGGTGGACTGGGATGCCCACACCGACATGTGGGTGGGCCCGCGGCCGGTCAGCTCGGACGGGCGCCCACTGATAGGCGAAGTGGCAGAAGGCATCTACGTGGCCGGCGGTCACGGGATGTGGGGGCTGGCGCACGGCCCTGTCACCGGCCGACTGCTCGCCGAATACCTGACCACCGGAAAGCAACCCGAGGCGCTACGGGAATTCGATCCCCTGCGCTGACGATTCACAACCTTGCCCTGACGGGCGCACAAGCCGTCAGGGGCGGTGCACGACCCGCCCCTGACGGCAACTCCGCATCACCGGAAGGAACCAACAATGACTGTCAGCCAACGTATTTGGTTATCACCGCAGGCCTACGAGCGCCTACAGGTCGAGCTGTCGACGCTGCGTGACCTGATCGCCAGCGAAGCGGCATCCGACTCCGACGAGAACGAGGTGGCCATCCAGCGGGCCCGGCAGGCCCGCATCCAGCAGATCCACGACCTGCTGCTCAACGCCGTCGTCGGTGAGAACCCCCCGGACGACGGGGTGGCCGAGCCGGGCATGGTACTGACCGTGCGTTACGACCAGACCGGCGAGATCGAGACGTTCCTGTTGGGCGTCCGGGGTGCCGAATACGGCGACCTGGAGGTCTATTCGGTGAACTCACCGCTGGGCGAGGCAATTGTCGGCGCACGCCCCGGCGAGCACCGCAGCTACCCGGTGCCCAGCGGCGAGGCCGTGCCGGTCACCCTGATCAGCGCGGTGCCGTTCGGGATGCACCTGCCCACCGCGGGGTGATCACGCAAGTCCGGCGATCAGTTGAGCGGCCCGTCCGGCGGCGTCCGTTGCCCGGATCTCTGCACCGATGGCCGCCGCAGCGGCTGCCCACCTCGGTTCAACGAGCAAGGTGATGATCGAGCGTCGGATGGACTCGACCGACGCCGACCTGCGCAGCGTCAATCCGGCTCCCGCAGCGGCGATCGAACGCCCGATCAATGGTTGGTCGGATAGACCGCTGGCCGGCATGATCAGCGTCGGGATGCCGTGGGCCAGTGCCCGGAACGTCGTAGCATGTCCGCCGTGCCCGACGAGCAGCGAACATGTCGGCAGCAGTTCGCCGTGGTCGGCATATCCCCGGACATCCACATTCGGTGCACTGGGCAGCACGCCTGGTTCGATCACGCCGCCGGTCGTCACCACCGCATTCACCGGCAGCGTCGCCAACGCCTCGATAACCCGTGCCAAGGTACGGCGCTGACCCCGAAAACCGTTGGTGGACATGCTGACAAGCACGCGCGCAGGAACCTCCGGCCGGTCGGGTTCGCGCGCATCGACTACCGCACCAACCCACCGCACATTGTGCGGCTGCGGCCGCAGGGATTCCGGATCGAGACGCCGCACCGTGACGACGATATTGAGGTCCGCGGAGTTCCACAGTCTGCTCACCCGATATCCGTAGAACCACGCCGCTGCGCCGGCCCCGAGCCGGTGCGGGCCGTTCAGGTAGTCACGAAACGTGTGGCTGAACACCGCATGTGGAACGGCGGCGTCCTGCACAGCCCGTAACGCCGGAAGCAGCATGCAGTCGACAACGGCGACGTCCGGCCTGTCCCGTTCACACAGCTGCCGAACATCGGCACCGATGTTGGCGTCGTTGAACATCGGCACCCACCGGAGCGGGCTTTGCTCGCGACACGAGTCCCAGGGCCTCGCAGTCGGGTAGGCCCAAAACGCGAGCCCGACACTCTCGACTTCGCGCCGCAGGCACTCATGTCCGATGACGCGAACCCGATCGCCTCGGTCTGCGACGGCCCGGGCCACACCGAGCATCGGCGGCACATTGCCCCCGCCGTCCATTGTCACGAACAGAACGTTCATCGCGTCACGTCGCCCCTGAGCCGCAACTTACTCTGTTCGGATGGTAGGCGAACGCAAGGGCACGCCCGGCAGCTTGACCGCCGATGACTGGGTGCAGGCCGGGTACGCCCTGCTGGCCTCCGACGGCATGCGGGCCCTGAAGATCGAACGCCTCTGCGAGCAGATCGGCGCCACCCGGGGCAGCTTCTACTGGCATTTCACCGATATGAAGGGCTATCGGGCTGCCCTGGTCGCGTCGTGGAATGCGTTCCTGGAGCAGGACCGCCGCTCACTGGCCGAACTCGAGGACCTGCCGCCGCGCGAGCGGCTGTCGGGGATGATGAAAGATCTGCTGTCCCCGCGCCACTGGACGCTGGAACGCGCGATGCGGGAGTGGGCCAGATCCGACGACGTCGCCGCGGCCAACGTGCGCGCGGCAGACCATCGCGTTCTGGTCGCCGTCACCAAGGCCTACCTCGACTACGGGTTCAGCCCCGAGGACTCCGCGCTGCGCGGTCAGGCCACCTTCGCCACGGGCATCGGGGCACTACATCTGATGGACTCAGCCGACGCCCTGACCACAGCCGACCGCTACGAGCGTTTTCTGGACCTGATGTTGGGTACGTGAGCTACCCCGAGTGCGACGCAGACATCGTGCTCAGCCCGCTGCAACGACGTTTGCGTCACTTTCGATAGGTTCGCTACTTCGGGTTACCGTCCTCATCCCAGTTCTCGGCGACCTTCTTGCTGGGCTGCACCCGCGGCGGCTCGCCCGGCATCTTGGGGTAGCTCGGCGGGTACGGCAGGTCACCGAGACCGCGTTCCTCATCGGCCGCCACCAGATCCAGCAGCGGCTGCAGGGACTGCTTCTTCGAATCGATGCCGGCCCATGGATCCTCCCGTCCGGCAAGGAAATCCGGCACGGTGGCGATCGTGTAGTCGTCGGGGTTGGCGGTGCGCAGTTCGTCCCAGGACAACGGCGTCGACACCGTCGCGATCGGGGTCTTGCGGGCCGAATAGGGCGAGGCGAACGTGCGATCGCGGGCGTTCTGGTTGTAGTCGATGAACAGCCGCTCGCCGCGCTCTTCCTTCCACCACGAGGTGGTCACCGCTTCGGGTGCACGGCGTTCCACTTCGCGGGCCAGCGCGATCCCGGCCCGGCGGACCGCGATGAAATCCCAGTCGGTCCTGATCCGCAGGAAGATGTGCACACCGCGGCCGCCCGAGGTTTTGGGATAGCCGACCAGGCCGAGCTCGTCGAGCAGCGGCTTGAGCACGTCGCAGGCCACCGCGGCAGCCTCGGCGAAGCCGGTGCCCGGTTGCGGGTCCAGGTCGATCCGCAGCTCGTCGGGATGTTCGGTGTCGGGGCAGCGAACCTGCCAGGGATGCAACGTGATGGTGCCCATCTGCGCGGCCCACGCGATCGCCGCCGGATGAGTCACCTTCAGCGCGTCGGCGGTACGCCCGGACGGGAAGGTGACGACGCAGGTCTCCAGGTAGTCGGGATGCTTCTGCGGCACCCGCTTCTGGTAGATCTCCTCACCCTCGATGCCGTCGGGGAAGCGCTGCAGATGCGTGGGCCGGTCTTTCAACAGCGTGACCATACGGTCGGCGACGCTGAGGTAGTACTCCATCAGCTTGCCCTTGGTGCCGGCCGAGCCGAGCTTCGGGTAGTACACCTTGTCCGGGCTGGTGAACCGGACCTTGATCCCGTCGACGTCGAGTTCGGTTGCCGCTGTTGCCATATCAGCTCTCCCCCGCGAGGACGTCGTACAGGTCGTAGTTCAGCGGCACGTCGAGCTGGTCGAACGTGCAGCTCGACGGTTCTCGGTCCGGGCGCCAGCGCATGAACTTCACCGCATGCCGGAAGCGCCGACCGTGACCTGATGTCGCCGGCAGCCCGGCTCCGTGAACCGTGTTGCCCTCCATCTGGTCATACGCCACCTCACACACGAGCTCCGGGCGCACCGGGATCCAGCGCTTGTCGGCGGCAGAGTTCCAGCGGCTGGGGTCACCCTCACGGATTTCGTCGCCCTCCCGCAGCGGCTCCAGGTCGGCCAGCAGTTTGAGCCGGTCCTTGGCGCTGAACGAGGCTGCGCCACCGACCATCTGCAGCTCGCCGCCGGGCCGGTAGAGGCCGAGCAGGATCGAGCCAACACCCTCCCCGCTCTTGTGGATGCGGTAACCGATGGCCACGCAGTCAGCGTCGCGGTGATGCTTGACCTTGACCATCTCCCGCTTGCCCGGCAGGTACGGGCCGTCGAGCTTCTTGGCGATCACCCCGTCGAGGCCGGCCCCCTCGAAGGTCTGCAACCACTGGGCACCGAGTTCTGGATCGGTGGTGGTCCGCGTGACATGGCACCACTGCTTGGCCTCGACGGCCTCGATCAGTGCCTCCCGGCGCACCCGGAACGGCTCGGCGAGCAACGACTGGTCACCGGTGGCCAGCGCATCGAATCCGATGAAATGTGCCGGCGTCTGTTCGGCGAGCATCCGCACCCGCGACGCGGCGGGATGGATGCGCTGCGACAACGACTCCCAGTCCAGACGTACCCGGCCGTCTACCTCGCGGGGCACCACCACTTCACCATCGAGGACGCAGCGGTCGGCGAGTTCGTCACGCAGCGCGTCGATCAGTTCGGGGAAGTAACGCCCGAGTTCCTTTCCGCTGCGGGACTGCAGCACCACCTCATCGCCGTCCCGGAAGGCCAGCGCCCGGAAGCCGTCCCATTTCGGCTCGTAGGACCACACCCTTGCCTCGTCGGGCACTTTCACCTGGGCTTTGGCGAGCATCGGTTCGATCGGCGGCACTACGGGTAGGTCCACGGGCTCCATCCTGGTTCATGGGGGCGTCACGGATCTAGACCACCGCGCCGCCGCGAACTCATCGCGCCGACACCGGCACTGTGTCGCGCATACTGGGTAGCCACAAACTGCCCAGTCCACGCTCAGATCCGGATCCATGCTGCTACCTGTCATGCCGCCCGTCTCGCCGATGCTGGCCAAGCCTGCGACGGTGATCCCACCGGACGCGTCCTACGAGCCGAAATGGGACGGCTTCCGGGCGCTGGTGTTCCGCGACGGTGGCGAAGTCGAGTTGGGCAGCCGCAACGAACGACCGATGACCCGGTATTTCCCCGAAATCGTCGAGGCAGCCAAGGCCGAGCTCCCTCCGCGGTGCGTCATCGACGGCGAGATCGTCCTGCCGACCGAGAACGGTCTGGATTTCGAGGCGCTGCAACTACGCCTGCACCCCGCGGCATCCCGGGTGCGCCTGCTGGCTGAACAGACCCCGGCCTGCTTCATCGCCTTCGACCTGCTCGCGCTCGAGGACGACGACCTCGCGGGGCGCCCGTTCAGTGAACGTCGCGCCGCCCTGGTCGACGCACTGGGGGCCGGTCCCTCGTTTCATGTCACCCCGGCCACCACCGATCTGCCGACCGCGCGGCGCTGGTTCGACGAATTCGAGGGGGCCGGGCTCGACGGGCTCATCGCCAAACCGCTCACGCTGACCTATCAGCCCGACAAACGGGTGATGGTGAAGATCAAGCATCAGCGGACCGCCGACTGCGTGGTCGCCGGCTATCGGCTCCACAAGTCGGGCCCGGACGCAATCGGGTCGCTGCTGCTGGGGCTCTACACCGATGACGGCGAGCTGGCGTCCGTCGGCGTGATCGGCGCCTTTCCGATGGAACGACGCCGGGACCTGTTCACCGAATTGCAGCCGCTCGTCACCAGTTTCGACAACCACCCCTGGAATTGGGCGGCCCAGGTTGCCGCCGACCCGGACCTCGCCCGTCGATACGGCGGCGGCTCACGCTGGAACGCGGGCAAGGACCTGTCCTTCGTGCCGTTGCGCCCCGAGCGCGTTGTCGAAGTTCGCTACGACCACATGGAAGGTCGACGTTTCCGACACACCGCCCAGTTCAATCGATGGCGGCCCGACCGCGACCCCGGGTCCTGCACGTACGACCAGCTCGAGCAGCCAGTTACGTTCCGGCTCAATGATATTGTTCCGGGTCTGCTTCCCGGCTAGTAGTGGTCCGCCGGCTGCAACCAGGTGGCGAGATTGCGAACGTAATCCTTGAACACACCCAGACGGGATGGATCAGCCCCGATCTGCCAGCCGGGCCTATCGGTCACAAACGAAGGCGCCCCGTGTGGCAAATCCCAGTTGTAATCGGCGAAGTGGTGGAACGTCGACTCCGCCACGGCCCGCCCCATCAGTCCGCCCTCCGGCGTGCGCTCACCGTCGAGTGCCACCGCGAGATTGAACTGTCGGCCGGTCGCGGCGCTGCGCCCCTGAGCCACCGCCGTCGCGAACGGTACCCGGGCCGAGACCGCACCCTCGTGAGGGTGCGCCGGGAACCACTCGATGCGGCCGGTGGCGGTCCGGGAGGTACGCAGCAGCTGGTGCACCGGCTCCTCCATCAACACCGGCTGATAGTCACCGTTGGCGCCGGAATGATAGTTGGGCCACGAGATGCCCGGGTTGTCCTGGTCATCGCAGCGCGACACCGGGTCCAAGCTGGCGTCGTGGAACTCGTTGACCTGCCCCAACGAGCCCAGTCCCCGCAGGCAGCTGCCCAGGTCCTGATGATCACGGGCGGTGAGCACCCCGCCACCGAGGCCGCGGAACTTGCCGATCGCCGCGCACTCCTCGGGCGTCAGACCGTTGCCGACGTCGACGGCCATCAACCACAGCTGGTCGAACCCAAGCTCGTCGAGATGGCTGAGCACCGGATCCTGCGCACCGTGATCGGCCCGGTTGCGGGCCAGCACATCGTGGCCGTCGGCTCGCAGTTCAGCGGCCAGCATCGAGAATCGGCTGACATCCCAATCGTCGGGATTCTCGGTGATCGTGGTCTGCAACAGGATTGTCGCCATTCGGACCGGCCTTTCGCATCGGGCTATGCGATTCAGCGTGGTCGCCACGGCGCCATTCAGGACCCTTGAAAACCCGTGGTCTGGAGTCGCCGAGATGTTAGGTGTCGCGCGACACTAACTGCTCCACGAGACGGAGCGCAGCTGCCGGCGGGACCGCACACCGAGCTTGACGAAGACCTTGCGCAGGTGCCATTCGACGGTGTGGGTGCTGATGAACAACTGCGCACCGATCTCCTGATTGGTCAGGCCGTCGCGGGCCAGCTGCGCGATCTGCGCCTCCTGCGCGGTCAATTCGTCGCCCGAAGCCAGCGGTTGTTTGCGTACCTTCTCGCCGGTCGCCGTCAGCTCGCGGCGAGCCCGCTCGGCGAAGGTTTTTGCCCCCATCTTGGTGAACATGTCGTAGGCGACATTGAGGTGCTCCCGCGCTTTGGTGCGCTGCTTCTGGCGACGCAACCATTCCCCGTACCGCAGATGCGTCCGGGCCAACTGCACCTGAGCCCGGCTGCGGCCCAGCCGCTCGATCGACTCCTTGAACAACACGTCGGCCTCGCTATCGTCGGCCAACAGGGCCCGCGCACCGGCGAATACGCCCAGCCCCCAATCGGTTCCGCTGGCCCCTGCTCCGGCCTCCAGTCGGCGTACGGCGTCCTCGGCGACTTCCCGCTCGCCGACGCGCACGGCGGCCTCGGTCAGCTCAAGCAGGGTCCAACCGTAGAACCCGAGATCGTGGTACTCGCAGGCTTTCCGGGCCGCGGCCAGTGCTTCGTCATAACGGCCCAGACCGTTGCAGAGCACTGCGGCGGCATACCCGGTGACCCCCAGCAGCCGGCCCTCACCCTTGGCGGTGCCCTCGGCCACGCCTGCCTCGATGAGGTCACCCGCCTCGGTGACATCTCCACGCAAAGCTGCCAGCTCCACCTTGTGGTACTTCATCGGGTGGTGACCGATGGCCTTCGAAATCGTATCGGCCTCTTCCATAAGCCTTGCCGCCGCCACGAATTCGCCTTCCAGCACGTGCGCACCGGCCTTGTAGGTGATAGCCGGAGCCAGGATCGCGAGGGCTCCTGCGGTTCGGGCGTAGTCCACCATGGTGGTGGCCAACTGATCGTTCGACTCGAAATCCCACATCTCACCGGCCACCGATTCGTGCATGATCGGGAACGCCAATGCCAACCAGTGCAGTGCCCTCCCGTCGTGGCTCCGCGCCTGCTCAGCCCACAACTCCAGTGCGGTACGCAGGTAATCGACCGCGGTGGGCAGGCCTTCGGTAACCAACTTCGCCATGCCGATGAGCAGAAAATCGATGGCTCGCGTCGGCTCGGCGATCCCGGAAACCGCCGCTCGTGCGGCCTCTGCCGCGTTCACCAGGGCATCCGGCTGGCTGCGCGACGCATACATCGCGGCAGCCAACGCCTCGATGTAGGTCTCCCGGGCGAGCTCGTCGTCGAGGTTCTCCAACCGCTTCGCAGCGTCGAGCAACAACGCGGCGGCATGGCGGACCGGCGGCGCGCCTGGTAGACCGCCCCGGCTGCGGGTGAATTCCATCTGCGCACGCAGCCGGCCTACCTGGGCCCGCTGCAGCTCGGTCAACGGATTCAGTTCGGCCAGAGAGAGCAGTTCGTAGGCAGCTTCGGGGGCCGCCGCCTCACGTTTGGCCGCCGCGGCCGCGATCGCCCGGGAGCTGCGCAGGGCCGGATCGGCCGACAGGATCGCCGCCCGCTCGAGGAAGGTCGCCGCGGCGGCGATTCCGCCTCGGCTCTGGGCACGCCATGCCGAGGCTTCCAGTTCCGCGGCCACCTCGTCGTCGGGACCGGTCGCGGCGTTCGCCGCATGCCAGGCCCGGCGGTCCGGATCGAGCTCGGGGTCGGTGGCAACGGCCAAGGCGCGGTGCACTTCCCGGCGGTCGGTTGCGTCGGCCGACCGGTAGGCAGCCGACCGGACCAGAGGGTGGTGAAAGCGAATGCGTGACCCGAACTCGATCACCCCGGCGGCCTCGGCCGGTGCCAGCGCATCTATGCCGATCCCCAAATGCCCTGCGGCACGGGAGAACAGCATCGGATCGCCGAGCGGATCGGCCGCGGCGAGCAGCACCAGCCGCCGGGTGTCGTCAGGCAGCGACTGGATGCGGCGGACGAATCCTTCCTCCACATGACCTACCGACAAGTGCGCCGGGCTGAGCCAGAAACCACCGGCCAGCTCGGCAGCCGGCACGTTACGCGGAATCTCCAGCAGTGCCAGCGGGTTCCCGCGGGTTTCGGCGACGACACGGTCGCGGACCCGCGCGTCGAGCCGGCCCAGGAAGACCGAGTCCAGCAGATCCCTGGCATCGCTGTCCGACAGGCCCTCGACCCGTAGCTCGGGGAGACCGGGCAGCACATCGGTGGCACCGTCGTAGCCATCGCGCACCGCGAACACCAGCACCACCGGCTCGGCCAGCAGCCGCCGTGCAACAAAGCCCAGGGTCTGCACTGACACCTGATCGAGCCACTGCGCATCGTCGATCACACACAGCAGTGGCTTGTTGTCGGCCGCGGCGGCCAACAGACTGAGCACGGCCAGGCCGACCAGAAAACGATCCGGTACCGGGCCGATGCCACGACCGAATGCCACTGAAAGCGCGTCGCGCTGCGGTTCGGGAATCTTGTCAAGTTTGTCCAGCAGCGGTGTGCACAGGTGATGCAACCCGGCGAAGGCCAGTTCCATGTCGGACTCGACCCCGGCCACCTGAGTCACCCGGAACCCCGGCGCGTGTTCGACCACATAGTCCAGCAGCGCCGTCTTCCCGACGCCCGCCTCGCCACGAACCACCAGTACCGCGCTGCCGCCCGAACGGCCACCGGATACCAGTGTTCGAAGTGCCGCGCATTCGCTGGCGCGGCCGAGTAAAGACAGGCCTGCGCCCACAATCGCCATCACACCACCGCGTCCGAATTTTGCCGAAACCTTATCAAGCGAGAGCAGGTTCGGCCTCCTCGGTAACGCGGCCCGATCCGGCCGACTACTGATTCAGCCGAACCGTAGCGCCGGAGCGGGCAGCGATTCCACCCCGTGGTGAGCGAATTGCGCCCAGCGAGTGCGTATTTCGGTGGCGAGCTGGTTGTCGATTGTGCGCTGCGGGCCGAGCATCGGGGCGTCCGCCCAGGTCTGCGGTGAGCCGAACAGGAACGGCAACTCCATGCAATGGCAGGCGCCCAGCGGGGCGTTGACCGGTGTCCAGTCGAAACGATAGGTGCCCACCCGGCCACCCTGGGTTCGCCAGGCCTCGGCCAGGCGCTCCGCGGGGCCGGAGAACGCCTGTTTCGTGATGGCCGCCGAACCCGCCCGAACGGCGAGCCGGCCGAGAACAGGCACCCGGTTGAGCCTGGCCACCCGAGGATCCATCGCCACGAACGGTGCGGCGTCGTCCTTGGTGTAGCCGATGAGCAGCTCGATGCGGCTCGCGGCAGCGGCGATGGCGTCGGGTACGTCTGCGGGGGCCGGCAGCGGCGTCCGGCCGAGCCGCGGCGCGAACGCCAGGCCGCCCAGCAGACCGAAGCCCTGAACGGCGGCGACCGCGGCGCCTTCCGCGGCCAGCAGCTTTTCCACGCTCGTCTCGGCCGGGTCGGCACCGGCCAGGGAGGTGGCCATCGCCGAGCCCATGGCCTGTGCCATGTCGTCCCGTCCGTCGTCCAACTCCAGCGGGGCGCTCTGCAGGATCGCGCGGTGGAACAGGCCCTCGGCCTCGCCGGACAACATCAGCGACCAGACGGAATGCGCACCCGCCGACTGGCCGAATGCGGTGACGTTGGACGCGTCACCACCGAATGCGGCGATGTTGTCCTGCACCCAGCGCAGCGCCAGGATCTGATCGCGCAGGCCCAGGTTGTCCTCACCGGCGCCGGGTGGTGCCAGGTAACCGAAGATGCCGAGCCGGTAGCTCACATTGACCACCACCACGTGGCCGGCGCGGGCCAGCGAGCCGGCGTCGTACTTGGCCGACTCACCGCTGCCCGCGACATACGCACCGCCGTGGAACCAGACCATGACCGGGAGCCGCTGCGCATCGGCCGGGGCAGTGACGGTCAGCACCAGACAGTTCTCGTTGGTGGACAAACCCTTCAGCGCGTCACCGGTGACCCACGCCAAACGCGACGGCCGCTGCGGGCAGGCCGGGCCCGGCTGTGTCGCATCCCGGACACCCGACCAGGCTGCGGGCAACTCGGAAACCGCGAACCGTTTTGCGGTGCCGTAGCGCACGCCCCGCGCGTGCACCAGTCCGTCCTCATGTTCGACCTGGATCGTGCCTCCGGTGATGTGTCGCTCGCGCACGCGCCCAACGCTAGCGTTTACCGCTAGATTGCGGGCGTGAGCCTCACCCCCGCCGGGCGGTTCGCGCCGAGCCCGTCGGCCGACCTCCACATCGGCAACCTGCGCACCGCGGTGCTGGCCTGGTTGTTCGCCCGGTCCACCGGGCGGCGGTTCCTGCTGCGGGTCGAGGATCTCGACGACCGCACGTTCGCCGAGATCGGTACGCGTCAAGTGGCCGACCTGGCCGCGATCGGATTGGCCTGGGACGAGCCGGCGGAATGGCAGACCGGCCACCAGGACCGCTACGACGCGGTGATCGGCGATTTGGCCGAGCGCGGAGCTGTGTACGAATGCTATTGCAGCCGAAAGGATATCGCCCAGGCCCCGCAGGCCCCGCACGCCCCCGAAGGCGCGTACCCGGGAACCTGCCGTGATCTCACCGAGGCCGAGCGCGACCAGCGTCGCGCTGAAACCGGCCGTCCGCCCGCGCTGCGGCTGCGCACCGACACGTTCGTCGGCACCGTGACCGACCTCCTGCACGGCAGCTACACCGGGATCATCGACGACTTCGTGGTGCGGCGCGGCGACGGCGTGCCCGCCTACAACCTGGCTGTGGTGGTCGATGACGCCGCCTCCGGCGTCGACCAGGTCGTGCGGGGCGACGATTTGTTGAGCTCGTCTCCGCGCCAGGCGTATCTGGCCCGGCTGCTGGGCCACCCGGAACCCGCCTACGCCCACGTTCCGCTGGTGCTCAACGAAGACGGCGCCCGGCTGGCCAAACGTGACGGGGCGGTCACCCTCGCCGAGATCGGCGTCGAACGTGCGCTCGAGCAGATCAGCGCGTCGCTGGGGTGGCCGGCACTGGATCTTGACGGCATGCTCGCCCGGTTCGACCCCGCGGCATTACCGCGACATCCGTGGATATACCGGTCGAGCTGAGCAGAACCCTGCACAACATCTCGCGCCCCTGTTAGCGTCCGGCAGTGCGCTCCCGACGAATTCCACTGCTGGGGCTCCTGCTGATCGTCGCGGTACTGCTGGCCGCCTGCGGCGGGAAGGCCGGTAATACTGACGAACCGCTGAAGTCGGCCGGTGTGCTGCGGGTCGGCACCGAGGGCGTGTATTCCCCGTTCAGCTACCACGACCCCGCCACCGGTCAACTCGTCGGCTATGACGTCGACGTCGCCCGCGCGGTCGGCGACAAACTCGGCGTCAGAGTCGAATTCGTCGAAACACCGTGGGATTCGATCTTCGCCGCGCTCGAGGCCAACCGGTTCGACATGGTGGCCAACGAGGTCACGATCTCGCCCGAGCGGCAGGCCAAATACGATCTGTCCCAGCCGTACTCGGTCGGCGAGGGTGTGATCGTCACTCGGGCCGACGACAACTCCATCAAGACCGTCGCCGATCTGAAAGGCAAAGTCGCTGCGGAGAACGCCACCAGCAACTGGTCGGAGATCGCCCGCAAGGCCGGGGCCCGGGTGGAAGCGGTCGAGGGCTTCACCCAGGCCATCAAGCTTCTCAACCAGGGCCGGGTCGACGTCGTGGTCAACGACAGCATCGCCGTCTACGCCTATCTGGCCGAGACCAACGACAAGTCGGTCAAGATCGCCGGAAACGTCGGCGAAAAGAGCGAACAGGGCTTTGCGGCACGCAAGGACAGCGGCCTGCTGCCCGAACTCAACACCGCACTCGACGAGTTACGGGCCGACGGCACCCTGGCCACCATCTCGCAGAAGTACCTCAAGGCCAACGCCTCCGGTGCGCCTGCCGAAGGTGCCCCGGCTGTCCGGTCGACATGGCAACTCATCGCCGACAATCTGTGGCCCCTGGCCAAAGCCGCTCTGACCATGACCATTCCGTTGACGATCATCAGCTTCGTCATCGGTCTCGTCATCGCGCTGGCCGTGGCGCTGGCCCGGCTGTCGTCGAATGCGGTGCTGAGCAACATCGCCCGGTTCTACATCTCGATCATCCGCGGGACACCGCTGCTGGTGCAGTTGTTCATCGTGTTCTTCGCGCTGCCCGAGTTCGGGGTGAGGATCGACCCGTTCCCCGCTGCGGTGATCGCGTTCAGCCTCAACGTCGGCGGCTACGCGGCCGAGATCATCCGCTCGGCGATCCAGAGCATCCCGAAGGGACAATGGGAGGCCGCCGAGACGATCGGGCTGAACTACACCGGCACCCTGCGACGCATCGTCCTGCCGCAGGCCGCGCGGGTGGCCGTGCCTCCGTTGTCGAACACGTTGATCTCGCTGGTGAAAGACACGTCCCTGGCGTCGACCATCCTGGTGACCGAACTGCTGCGCCAAGCCCAGATCGTCGCGGCGCCGACGTTCGAGTTCTTCGCGCTCTACGGCACGGCCGCGATCTACTACTGGGTGATCTGTCTGGTGCTGTCGTTCGGCCAGAGTCGCCTGGAGCGCCGACTGGAAAGGCACGTTGCGCGATGACCACAGAACGCGAAGACCGGATCGTCGCCACCGAAGTGCACAAGGCCTTCGGCCACTTCCAGGTGCTCAAGGGTGTGTCGTTCACCGTGCCGCGGGGTACCGCCACGACGGTCATCGGCCCGTCGGGTTCCGGAAAGACCACGCTGCTGCGCACGCTGAACGCGCTCGACGTCGCCGACTCCGGGGTGATCCGGGTCGGCGACACCGAACTCGACTTCGCCAAACCGGTGCCCAAGGACCAGCTGCGTCGGTACCGGGCGCAGAGCGGCTTTGTGTTCCAGTCCCACAACCTGTTTCCGCACAGGACTGTGCTGCAGAACGTCACCGAGGGCCCGCTCGTGGTGCAGAAGCGCCCACGTGAGGAGGTGTTGAGCGAGGCGGCCGAGCTACTGGGCCAGGTCGGGCTGTCGAACCAACAGGACAAATATCCGTACCAGCTCTCGGGCGGCCAGCAGCAGCGCGTCGGAATCGCCCGGGCACTGGCACTGAAACCGAAAGTGGTGCTGTTCGACGAGCCGACCTCGGCACTGGACCCGGAACTGGTCGGCGAGGTACTCGCGGTGATCCGGGATCTGGCCGTCGAAGGCTGGACGCTGGTGATCGTCACACACGAAATCCAGTTCGCCCGACAGGTTTCCGATCAAGTGCTGTTCACTGACCGCGGGGTAATCCTGGAGCAGGGCCCACCCGCGGCGGTGATCGGCGACCCGAAAGAAGAGCGCACCCGCCAGTTCCTGCAGCGGATCCTCAACCCGCTGTAGGTGTCTGCTCGCCGGAGAAGGTGAGCGCCCAGGCGACCAGCGAGCGCAGATGGCTCAGCACTTCCTCGTCGGGATGCCCCTGAGGGTCCTCCAGATGCAATCGGGCAAGTTCTTCTATGGCGGACAACAGGATTCGTACGGTTGTCCCGTCTGGGTCGATGTCCACGCCTGCCGCGCGGGACAGCTGTTTGGCGCTGACCTTCCTGGCATAGCCGCGGCCCAGCTCGATGCGCTCCCGCACCTCGGCCGGCGCGCCGTCGGGCGGCCGCAGGGTGATGCGCCAGCTCGTCGGCGCCGCCTGCAGGTAGTCGAGAATGCCGCGGCCGAGCTGCTCGGGGCCGAGATCCGGTTGGTCCACCGTGCCCATACCGGCAAACGCGATCGCCGACTCCCGGTCCAGTAGTGCGGTGGTCAACCCAGTCAGATCGGTGAACTGCTGGTACACCACGGTGCGGGTAACCTGCGCCTGAGTGGCGACGCGCTCGATGGTGAGCCCGGAGAATCCGTCGGCGGCGACGATATCGCGGGCGATATCGAGTAATTGGGCCCGGCGGTCAGCGCCGGACATGCGGCGCCGGGTCATTTCCGGCCGAGCAACAGGTCCACGGCCCTGGCGGCGCTCTGTACCGCACTCTCCATGGTGGCTGACCAGTCGGTGGCGGTCCAGTCGCCGGCCAGCACCAGAGTGGGCACCGAGGTGCGTTGCGGTGGACGCAGTGCGTCGGTTCCCACCACCTGCGAGAAGGTCGCCTTGGGCATCTTGACCACCTGCGCCTGTACCACCTGCGCCTCACATGCCGCCGGGTAGTACCGGCGCAGCAGCGCCAGCTGCTCGTCGACGATCTCGTCGTTGCTCTTGTGGATCTGCTCGTAGGCGCCGCTGGTCGTCAGGCAATACAGCCAGGCCCGTTCGGTGGTGCGGCCGTGCATGATCTGGCGGTCGAAGACCTCGTCGATCACCCCGGTGCCGCCGATGAGACCCTCGAAGGCGGATTCGGTACCGAGCGCCCGGTCCAGATACAGATTGGTGCTGACGATCGGCGTGTAGCCGAGTTTGTCTGCCGCGGCATAGATTTCGGAATGTTCGGGGAGATCATCGAGCAGCCCGGCGATGTTCGAGTTGGGCACTGCACAGACCACGGCGTCGGCGGGGATCTGCGTGCCGTCGGACAAGGTAATGCCGGTAACCCTGCCGTTGTCGATCACAATCTTTCGGGCCACCGAGCGGTACCACACGTCGACACCGCGCTCCGCGAACACTTTCAACGCCCCGGCAATGTACAGCGTGTCGAGGTCCACTGTGGGGTAGCCGATGGTGACCGGGGTGCGGTGCAAGACGGCGAGCCGGAAGCCGGTGGCCATCACGTTGGCGAACACCTTCGCCGATTCACGTGCCACCGGTTCGGCTGCGATCCCCAGGGCGAGCCAGTCCCACAACGCTTCTCGAGCCGGGGCAGGCATGCCCACCCGCTCGAACCACTGCTCGGTGCTCAGATCGGCCAGGTCGGCCGGCTGATGCAACGCCTGCCAACCCAACCGCAGCGTGGCGCGGGCCGCCCGCAGCCGGTCGGCGAGGCCGGCGTCGGGATGGACCCCGAAAAGCGTGCGGATCGCGCCAAGGCCGGTCGTCTGCATGGTGATGCTGCGCCCGTCGGGCCAGCGCAGCGTCGAACTCTTGGGAAACTCGATGAACTGCCGGGTACCCACACTGGTGAGATAGCGCCACAGGTGCTCATATCCGCTGGCGACCACGTGCTGGCCGTTGTCAGGTGTGTCGTCGGCGATTTCGGCGCGCATCGCGTGGGTGCGCCCGCCGAGCTGACCCCGACGCTCCAACAGGGTGACATTCTTTCCGGCTTCGCTCAGCCACACCGCGGCGGCCAACCCCGCCAGCCCACCGCCGATCACCACGTAGCGCTCACCCATACTGCGGCCCCTCCGTCGAGTAACTTACAGATTGTAAGTTATCTGGTGGGGCACGCGCGCGCTATTGGACAGGCGAACGCCCCTTCGACGCACGCTCGGCCGCGGCCAGCATTTCGTCGCGGAACCGCGGGTGTGTGATCGCGGCCAGCGCCTCACCGCGCTCACGGACCGTCCGGCCCTCCAATTCGGCTGCGCCGTACTCGGTGACGATCACATCGACCTGATGCCGAGGCGTCGTGATCACGGCGCCGGGGCCGAACCACGGCACGATCCGCGACTGGATCACGCCGTCCTTCTCGAACGTCGAGGGCAGACAGATCAACGAGCGGTCCGATAGATCCAGTCCGGCGCCGGCCACGAAGTCCTCGGCGCCGCCGACCCCACTGAACTGGTTGCCGGCGATGGTGTCGGCGACGACCTGGCCGTGGAGGTCGACCCCGAGCGCGCCGTTGATCGTGACCATGTCGTTGTTCGCGCCGATCACCTCCGGCGAGTTGACGATCTCGACCGGCAGGAACGCGACGTCGGAGTTGCCGTCGAGCCACGCGTAGAGCTCGGCCGACCCGAAGGCGAAAGTCGTCACGCTCACCCCGTCGTACAGACCTTTCCCGACGTTGGTGACCTTGCCCGCACGGTGCAACTGCATGCACCCATCGGTGAACATCTCGCTGTGCATGCCGTACCCACCCCCGTCGCCCTCGGCGAGCAGCGTGGCGATCTGGCTGGGAATCGAGCCGATGCCGGTCTGCAGTGTCGCGCCCGAGGGGATGTACTCGACGGCGTGTCTCGCGATCGCTCTGTCGACATCGGTGGGCGAGGCTGCGGGCAGCGCGAGCGGTGCGTCGGTGGAGTGCACGAGGATGTCGATCTCGTCAACGTGCAGTGCGTGGCGGTAATCGTCGAGCCCGAACGTTCGCGGGTAGGCATCGGACGCCTCGACGACCAGCAATCGCTGCGGATCGGCACCGGTGCGGCGCAATTCGCCGACGGTCGCACCGGCATGCAGCGATAGCGAGCACCAACCGTCCGCGTCGGGCTGCGCGGCGACGGTCGTCATCACCCGCGGCGCCTGGCGCTCGAGCAACGGGGCGAACCGACGGAAATCCGCCGGCGCGAATTCCACCTCGGCGCCCATATCCCGCAGCATCCGCTCGAAAGGACCGAAGAAACCGGACAGGTAATGGACACCGGGCCGGGTGAACAGTTCGGTGCCGACCCCGAGCAGCGCGCCATAGACGCGCAGGTCCGTCCAATCCGTGCGCTCGCCGAGTGCCCGCAGAAACGCCGGCGGCTGACCGGGCCCCAGCGGGATCCCGAGCGTGTCGGCGGTCGCCAGGCGCGCAGCGGCCTGTTCGGCGGTGAGCTCTTCCGGCATGGCGTCACTCTCCCACACCGCATGGTCCGATTCCCGCCAGCATGCCGGCCTGGGCGCTCATAGCGTCATCAGCATGACGTCGCAGCCTCAAACGACCCGAATTACCGTGTGGTTCATGGCGATTGCCGCCGCCGCCGGCACTGCCGCGATCTATCCGCTCCAACCGGCGGTATCCGATGTCGCTGACAGTCTTGACATCTCGGTTGCCCACGTCGGTATCGCGCTGGCATGCGGTCCCGTCGGCTACCTGTTGGGGCTCGCGCTGCTGGTACCGCTCGTCGACCGGTTTCCGCCGAAATACGTCCTCGCCGCACAGTTCGGCGCCTTGGCTGCGGCCTTGGCGGCCAACGCCGCCGCCGGCACGATGTGGCTGCTGGCACTCACCATCACGCTGATCGGTGCCTGTTCTACGGTTGGTGCGCAGTTGAGTTCGATCACCGCGCGCTTCGTCCCCGACGGCCATCGGGCCACCGCGCTGGGCATTGTCACCGCGGGCATTTCAGCCGGAATCATCGGTGGCCGAATCGCCGGTGGCAGGCTGACCGACGTATCGGGATGGCGCGGCGCCCTGCTCGTGTTCGCACTCGCGTCCGCCATCGCCGCACTTGTCTCCGTACGAACCTTGCCTGCCACAGCCGGTTCGACCACGAGCAGCATCATGGCAACACTTCGCACCCTCCCCGGCCTGTACGTGCGGTTCCCGAAGCTGCGTATCGCCGCGGTACGCGGGTCGCTTTGGTTCTTCGCGTTCTGCGCGGTATGGGCCGGCCTCGCTGTTGCGCTGGCACAACCGCCGTATTCCTATTCGGCCGAACGGATCGGCCTGTACGCCCTTGCCGGCCTCCTTGGCATCGTCGCGACGCGCATCGCCGGCACGTGGACCGATCGCGTGGGCCCGCGTCGAGTGATGCTGGTCGGCCTGGTCGCCGCGGCCCTCGGCGCGATCACCCTCGCTGTGTGCCTGTCGAACACGGCGGCCACGCTCATCGGTCTGGCCGTGTTCGACGCCGGGCTCTTCGCCGCCCAAGTTGCCAATCAGAGCACGGTTTTGGCGATCGACGCCGCCGCACCCGCGCGCTTCAACAGCGCCTACATGGTGGTGTACTTCGTGGGCGGCAGCCTCGGTACCGCCTTCGGCGCGGCCGCCGTCGGATGGATGGGGTGGCCGGCGACCGCGGGAGTCAGCTCCGCGGCAATCGTTGTCGCGCTGCTGCTCAGCGCTGCAGATCGACCGTCACGCCAGAGTGGCTGCCGTCGCCGAATGCCACGCCAGCGTGACAAAGTGCGGGCGGGTCAGTTGACGGGCACCCCGTAATACCGACCCAGCACGTGCGACCGCAGCTCATCGAACTCACCGGCGACGATCGATGCCCGGATCTGATCGACCAGCCGGATCACGAACCGCTCGTTGTGGATCGTGCACAGCGTCGCGGACAACATCTCCTTGGCCTTGAACAGGTGCCGAATGTAGGCGCGCGAGTAGTTGGCGCAGGTGTAGCAATCACATTCGGCGTCGATCGGGGTGAAATCCCGTTTGTACCGGGCCCCCGTGATGTTGTACCGTCCCGTCGCCGAGTACACCGCCGCATTGCGCGCCACCCGCGACGGCGACACACAGTCGAAGGTGTCGGCCCCCGCGGCCACGGCGTCGAACAGGTCATCGGGTTCGCTGATCCCGAGCAGGTGCCGGGGCTTGTCCGCGGGGAGTTCACTGCTGACCCAGCCGACGATGGTCGCCAGGTTCTGCTTCTCCAGCGCGCCGCCGATGCCGTAGCCGTCGAAGCTCAGCCCCTCGGCGGGCCCGGCCTCCTGCCCGATCGAGGCCAGCCCACTCGCGGCCTGCCGGCGCAGATCCTCGTACTGAGCACCTTGCACCACTCCGAACAGCGCCTGCCGCGGCCGCTCCGGCGACAGCGCCTGCAGCCGGTGATGCTCGGCCAGACAACGCACCGCCCACTCATGGGTGCGCTGCACCGAGCTTTCCTGGTAGGCGCGGGTGTTGACGAGCGTGGTGAGCTCGTCAAACGCGAAGATGATGTCGGCGCCGAGCTTGTTCTGGATGCCGATCGACACCTCAGGGGTGAACCGGTGTTTCGAGCCGTCCAGATGCGAGCGGAACGTGACGCCGTCGTCGTCCACGACAGCCAGCCGTTCTTTGCCCTTGGCGATGATGTCGTCGGTCTGCAGCCGTTCGGTGTCCATGGCCAGGACCTTCTTGAAGCCGACACCCAGCGACATCACCTGGAAGCCGCCGCTGTCGGTGAAGGTCGGGCCAGGCCAGTTCATGAACGCCCCGAGGCCGCCGGCCTCGGCCACGACGTCCGGGCCCGGCTGCAGGTACAGGTGATAGGCGTTGGCCAGGACCGCTTGGGCGCCAAGCTGTTTCATGGTCTCGGGAAGCACTGATTTCACGGTGGCCGCAGTCCCGACCGCGATGAACGCCGGAGTGTGGATATCGCCGTGCGGAGTGTGAATGGTCCCGACCCGGCCGAATCGGCCGGGCAACTCGGCCTCCACGGTGAAATACGGCTGGTCCACACCAGGTATTCAACCGGATGCGCGTCCGATTTCCGTCATGGGGGCGGACGCAGCCATACTGCGGACGTGAATTTGGTCATGAGCCGCCCCATTGTCATTGCCACCGGATTTGCTGTGTTTCTGGCTGCAGTCGCCGGATGCTCGTCGCAGGAATCGGGTTCTTCAGGGAAGTCCGGCCAGGGCCGCGTCACCTTCGGTCCTAACGACGCCGGTCCGGTCACCAGCGTCAGCTGTGAGACCAAGGACGGACTGACCACGATCGGCATCAAGGGCAAGATGCCGGCCTCTGTGATGCTGACCGACGGGGAGGCACCGGTGGTGCAGTCGGTGAACATCGGCGATGTGAACGGCGAGGGAGCTTCGCTGACCTACCTCTCCGGCTTGTCCGGCGCACCGGTCGTGGCCGCGCGCGACGGCAAGGGCTACACCATCACCGGCAACGGCATGGGCATCGATCCCAACGAACCCAGCGCACCGGTGGACATGCCGTTCGACATCGCAGTCAGCTGCCCCTGAGGAAGGTCACGATCGCCCCGGCGAGTTCGTCGCCGGCATCTTCCTGCAAAAAATGACCGGCGTTCGCGATCACCGGATGCTCGATACCCTGTGCGCCGCGCATGTCCCGCTGAAAGATGGACGCCATGGCTCCGGTGATCGGGTCACCGTCGCTGAACGCCACCAGCATCGGGATTTCGCTGGCCGCCAACGTTTTCCAAGCTGACCGGTTGGCGGTGGCAGCCGGGTCGTCGGGCGTGGTGGGAACCAGACCGGGCATCGCGCGCGGACCCGCGCAAAAGGTGTCGTCGGGGAACGGGGCGTCGTAAGCCGCCCTGATCTCGTCGCTGACCGGGCGGCGGCACCCGGCCGCCACGAATCTGCCGACGTCGATCGTCGGCAGATTCTGGATGGCCGTGCGGAACTGCCACCAGATCTCCGGCATGGGAATGTCGCCGCTGGGCAGTCCCGTGTTGGCGACGACGATATTGGCGAACCGGTCGGGATTCTCGGCAGCCAGGCGCAGCCCGATCAGACCACCCCAGTCCTGACCGACGAGGGTCACCCTCCGCAAGTCCAGGACGTCGCAGGCCAGCGTCCGCATCCACTCGACGTGCCGGGCATACGTGTGATCCTCGACGCGCGTGGGTTTGTCCGACCTGCCGAAGCCGACCAGGTCGGGGCAGACGACGCGATGGCCCGCTGCGGCCAGGATCGGGATCATGCGGCGGTACAGAAACGACCAGGATGGTTCCCCGTGCAACAACAGCACCGGGTCGGCGTCCGGCGGACCGGCCTGCACCCAGGCCACCCGCAATCGGCCACCGTCGTTGTCATCGATCTCGGAATACTCTGGTAGATAAGCAAACTCAGGCAGATTACCGAACCGGTCGTCTGGAGTACGCAACGTCTGCATGATGCTGAACTTACGACCGCCCCGCGGCCGCTGCGAACAATTCGCCCAATCGCATGCCCACGACCTGCATCAACCCCAATACTTCTGCCTGACGGCCCGCCACTGACGACGGGCTGCACAACCGTGAGGAGAGCAGTGGTGAAGCGTGAGTTCCTGGTAGCCGTCGGCGGCGCCGCGATCGTCATCGCCGGCCTGTCCGGCTGTTCGTCGAGCGACAAGAAAGACAGCTCCAGCGACACGAAGGCGACGGCATCGGCGTCAGCCACGGCTTCGGTCGAGGCCGGCGATGCCAAGGCCACAACAGGTTCGGGCACCGCCCGGGTCAGCATCGACGGCAAGGACCACAAGGTCGAGGGCACGGTCGTGTGCGCCACGGTCGCAGGCAATGTCACCCTGACCGTCGGGCAGGGCGTGTCCGGAGTCAGCGCCACTCTCGGCGAGGGCGACCAGCCGTCGGTGACCGCGGTGGCACTGGGCAACATCGACGGTGTCAGCCTCACCTACGCCCCAGGCATGCCCGGCGGCAGCGCCGAAGCCACCAAGGATGGCAACAAGTACACGGTCAAGGGTGACGCAACAGGCATGGACGGAATGAACCCGGTGACCAAGCCTTTCGAGCTCGAGGTCTCCTGCCCGTAGCGATCGAGCCACTTTTGGCAAACATCTGGCATAGTGTGGGCCCGGACTGATCCCGGGCCCACGCTCTGTTCTCAGTCGTTTTCACGTCGGACGACCTGAGGAGCACCGTGGCCAGTCACCGGAAGCGCGCGCGTTCATCCGCTGCCGTGGTGGCCGGTGCCACCGCGAGCCTGACGGCAGTGCTCACCTTCGGACATGTCGCCGACGCGCTGGCGGCCACCTTGCCGGGCAACTATGCCGTCATCGGAGTGGGCGGGGCGAACAATCCGACCAGCGACCGGATCCAGAACAAGTTCCAGCGCAACTACGTGCCGTACAGCGGCGGGTACGCCGGACCGGCCGACGGTCGCTTCTACGGCGTCAACTATCCGGCCACGTTGCCGATCGATACGAGTGTGGCCGAGGGCCGCCAACCGTTGATCGACAAAGTCGCGGAGGCTCGAACGCAGGTCGGCTCGGACGGCACGGTCTACATCGTCAGTTACTCCGAGGGAACCATCGTCGCCGAGAAGTACAAGCGCGAACTCGACGGCCAGGGTGGCCACGACGCCGACACGCTGAAGTTCGTCTACATCGCGGCGCCCACGGTTCCCAACGGGGGCATTTACGCCCGCTTCCCGGATCTGGGACCGCTCGGGCTGCTCGGATTCACCAGCACCGGCTCGGCCGAACAGTCGCCGTACGACGAAACCTTCATCACCATCGAGTACGACCCCGTCGGCGACTTCCCGGCCTACGCCAACCCGCTCGCTGTGGCCAACGCCGCGGCCGGGTTCGTCTATCTGCACGGCGACCCGACACCCGACGCCACCGATCTCAACGATCCGGACGCGGTCATCGTGAAGACCGTCAACACGCCGGGTGGCGGAAATGACACCTACATCCTGGTCAAGACCGAGCATCTGCCTTTGCTGCAGCCCATCCGCGACGTGTCGACCGCCCTCAACACCACGGCATTCACCGAGCCGGTGCTCGGGGCGATCGAGCCGACGCTCAAGCTCGCCGTCGACATGGGCTACACCGATCGCGACTACTCCGATCCCGCGACACCGATCCGGTTCTCGTTGATCACGCCACCGAAGCGGATTGTCGAGACCCTGAATCAGCTGCCCGACGCCCTGCAACAGGGTGCGGACAACTTCAGTGGCGGATTGCCTTCGACGACTCCGCCTTCTATTTCACCTTCGACGACTCCGGCACCCACCGACCGCGTCGCGGCAAAGAAGATGGCCCCCAAGGCCATCAACAAGAACGACACCGATGACGAGGCCGAGACCCCGAAGAAGCCGGTCAAGCGCACCCCGCCGCACCGGCGCGATGACGTACACACCGCCGTCTCGGACGTCGCGAAGAACGTCAGGGACAGTTTCAAGCAGAAGCCCCAGTCGGAGCCCAAACACCGGGCCAAGCCGCAACGCGCGTCGGACGCGGACAAGGCCGCTTAGGCTCTGATGTCATGCTGGGGGCATGACTCGACGGCACCGCAGCGCCATCGTCTGGTTCCTGCTACTCGCGCTGTTCCTCCCGCTCGCGGGTTGCTCGTCGGCCCCGGACCCGGCTGACCGATTCGCCGCCTTCGCCGATGCCCTGCAACGCAAGGACGCCCACGGAGCGGCCGCACAGACCTCAGACCCCGCAGCCGCCGAGCCGGCAATCACCTCGATGTTCGACGGCATGGGCGATGCCGCCTCGGTCAAGGTCACCGCTGAACCCGATGATCAGGCCGGCGCGACCCTGAAGTATCAGTGGACCTGGGGCGAAGGTCACGATTTCGGCTACGACACCGCCGGCACCGCGGCCAAGGCCGGTGACGACTGGCTCATTACCTGGGCGCCGACGCTGTTGCACCGAGATCTGCGGGACGGCTTGCGATTTCAATACAGCACCGACAGCGACCTGCAGACCCCGGTGCTCGACCGGACCGGCCAGCCGTTGATGACGTGGCAGACCGTGGGCGTGATCTCGCTGGACCGCGCCCATCTCGATTCCGCCGCGCCGCTGGCCGCACTGCTGACCCCCTTCGACGCCAGCACCACCGCGGAATCCATCGGCGCGCAATTCACGTCGAACACCGACGATCGTGTGACGGTGATGAAACTGCGCGAGGACGACCTCGCGCAGGTACGCGACCAACTGGCCCAGATTCCAGGCGTCACCGTGGCCGAGCAGGGCGAGCTGCTGACCACTGACCGCCAACTGTCCTCACCGGCGATCGGCGGACTGGCCCAGTTGTGGCACGACCGGATCACCAAAGCCGCCGGATGGTCGGTCTATCTGGTGGACGACAACGGGGCGCCCGCTCAGAAGTTGGCCTCGACCCCACCCGCACCGACCGACCCGATGCACACCACCCTGGACCTGCGGCTGCAACTGCTCGCCCAGCAGGCCGTCGCCCAGGAGACCCGGCCTGCGGTGCTGGTCGCGATCTCCGGTACGACTGGGGGCATCTTGGCTGCCGCGCAGAACTCCGCTGCGGATCCCCAAGGTGCCATTGCCTTTTCGGGGCTGTATCCGCCGGGGTCGACGTTCAAGACCATCACCACCGCGGCCGCACTGGAAGCCAACCTGGCCACCCCGGAAACCCCGGTGGCCTGCCCGGGACGGTTGACCATCGAGAACCGCACCATTCCCAACGACGACGACTTCGACCTCGGGACAGTGCCCTTGGCGTCAGCGTTCTCCCATTCGTGCAACACCAGCATGGCGGCGCTGTCGGACAAACTGCCCGCCGATGCGCTGACCAAGATGGCCCGCGCGTTCGGCATCGGGGTCGACTTCGCCATTCCCGGGCTCACCACGGTGACCGGTCGGGTGCCCAACGCCGACACCGCCGCCCAGCGGGTGGAAAACGGCATCGGCCAGGGCACCGTAACCGTCAGCCCATTCGGTCTCGCGGTCGCCGAGGCCAGCCTGGCGCACGGCTCGACCATCCTGCCCAGCCTGGTCGACGGCGAGAAAGTGACCGCCGACAGCCCTTCCGAAACACTGCCGGCCGGCGTCACCGCGGCGCTGCGGGACATGATGCGCAAGACCGTGACCGAAGGCACGGCAAGCCAATTGAGCGACATCCCCGATCTCGGCGGCAAGACAGGTACAGCGGAATTCGGCGACAACACGCACTCGCATGGGTGGTTCGCCGGGATTGCCGGGGACATCGCGTTCGCGACTCTGGTGGTGGGCGGAGACTCGTCGACGCCCGCGGTGAAGATCTCGGGAGACTTCCTGCGGGCTACCCGCTAGCCCCGGCCGTGCTCGCCGACAAGTTGGCTGATCGTCTGCACCGCCTCCCCGATGACGGGCGAGCTGGCTCGCAGTTCGGATCCGGGAGCGCGAGCTTGAAAACCGTTCTCAGGGTGAGCAGGTACTGGCGTGCGAGCGGACCGGTGGTGTACGGCAGGTCAAAGCGGGCGCATATGGCCCGAACCTGTGGAGCGATCTGCGCGTAGCGGTTGCTCGGGAGATCTGGAAAGAGGTGGTGCTCAATCTGGTAGCAGAGGTTTCCACTGAGGAACGCCAACACCCGCCCGGCACGGAAGTTCGCGGTGCCAAGCATTTGTCGTAGATACCATTCGGATTTGGACTCATCGTCCAGTGCCGCGGGTGCGAATTTCTGCGTATCCTCGCCGAGGTGTCCGCAGCAGATCACCACGTAGGACCACACATTTCGGAGCAGGTTGGCGGCCACGTTTGCGGTGAGCGTGCGGCGCCATCGTCGAAGACTCAGCGCGGGAAAGATCAAATAGTCCTTGGCGAGCTGCCGCGCCACTTTGCGGACCAAGGCGCGGGTGAGGACGGTTTTCTCGGCGCGAGTCGCCGCGTGCTTCTTCTGCGACTCCCACCCCTGCAGGGCGATGCCCCATTCGAACATGATGGCCAGCAAGATGCTTCGTACCGGCTGCAATAGATTGCTGGGCTGCCACTGCTGGTCGCGGGTGACCCGCATGATGCCGTATCCGAGATCGTCGTCCACGCCGATGACGTTCGTGAATACGTGGTGACGGTAGTTGTGGGCGTACCGCCACTGTGAGGAGACGCCGGCCATGTCCCACTCCCAGGTGCTGGAGTGGATTTCCGGATCGTTCATCCAATCCCATTGACCGTGACAGATGTTGTGACCAAGTTCCATGTTCTCGATGCTTTTCGCGGTGGCCAGCGCTGCGGTTCCCAGCGCCCAGCCGGGCCTGCTTCTGCCGGCGGCGATCGCGAGTCGCGCGGTGACCTCCAGACCGCGCTGAAACATGATGGCGCGGTGGATGTACAGCCGGTCTGATTCACCAAGCGAATTCTCGATGTCACAACGGATCGCCTCGAGTTCGAGGCCGAGCGCCTTGAGATCGGCCTCGCAAAGGTGGGCGTATTCGGCTACGTCGGTGACTGCCATCGCGATCACGTCCGTTCGTGGTGGTGCTGGTTACGAGAACCCGGGTATAGGCGCGGGCGCGCCGCCGGGCAGGTCGAGGCGGCTGGCCAGTCCGCTGAGCAGAATGTCGAGTCCGCGGTCGAGTTCGGCCAGCCCGTCGTAGGCGGCCCAGGTTGGCGCGAGCTCACGCAGGTGCGGGAATTCGCCGATCGGCAAACGATGCAGCCCCAGCCGCAACACATGGTCGGTTTCCTCGGGGCGTTCGACGATTTCCTGCAGTTCGGTCAGCACGTGCCCGTACAGAAATCCGAACAACGCCCGGTAGACGTGTAGTGCGTCGCCACCGGCGACTCCAGCCCCTGTGAGCAGGGCGAGGACATCTTCGAGGTGTCGCAGGATTCCTGGTGACCGCATCCCGAGTGGTGTCGCCAGCGGCCGGGTGACCAACAACGGCACCACGTTGGGGTGTGCTCGCGCCAGATCGCGAAAGTCGTGGCCGAGCTTGCGCAATGCGATAGCCCACTCCGGCGCGGTGGTGTCCAGCGAAAGCTGTTCGAAGACCAACTCGACGACCCCGTCAAGAACCGCGGCCTTGTTCGGCACATGCCGATATAAAGCCATCGGGTCGCGTCCGACCGCCTCGCCGAGCCGCCGCATCGACAGCGCGTCGACCCCCTCACGGTCGATGATGGCCAGTGCACTGGCCAGCACTGCCGAGCGGGTGATCGGCCTACCGTCGCCGTCCGCCTCCGTGGAGTCGGTCGCCTCGGCGGCATGTCCAGAATCTGGCTGTCCCGTTGGCGGCTGGGTCATGAGGGTCGAGCACCACCTTCCAGTGCATCTTTGATGTATATCTTCACCGTAGACATACATCGTAGATGTCGCAACACTCCACAGGTGGAACAGGCAGCGTCGGGCACACCTCGACACCTTAGATCTATGGCGTAGATGTACGTCGTTGACATACTGGCCAAAGGGGCGTGTACTGGACTTCTAGCACCGGATTGAGGCGACGCCATGATCGTCATCGTTGGATTGGCCGTTCTGTTTGTCGCGGCGGCCGTGGGGTTCGCAGGAGTACTGGCCAATGCGGGACCCGCTCATTCGTTGACCGACGGTTTCTCGGTATTCGGCTATCACGTCACCGGGTCGACCGGCACGCTGTTCCTCTTCGGGATCATGGTCGGCGCGGCTGCGATGCTGGGCCTGAGTGTGCTGCTGGCAGGTGCTCGGCGCACCGCGGGACGCGGGCGAGACGCCCGGAATGCACTCGCCAGATCTCAACGCGAGGCGGCGTTTCTGAACCAGGAGCGCGAGCAGCGGCTCGAACACCAGCAGGACGGCGCATCCTCGGGCCCGACCGTGAGCACCGGCCCCGAGAGAGATTCCCTGTTCAGCCGTTGGTCGCGCGGTCGGCAACCGACGCCCACAGCCCGAATCGATACCTTCAGCCCGCGCTCGCGGGCCATGAACACCGAAAACCAAGGAGTCCGCAATGAGCATCGGTAAAAAGATCGCCCACAAGGCCGAAGCCTCCAAGGGCAGCCTGAAGAAGTTCTTCGGACGCGCCACCGGCAACACGCGCCTGCGCATGGAGGGACGCGCCGACCAGGCCACGGGCAACACCAAACAGGCAGGGGCCAAGTTGAAAGACGCGTTCAAACACTGACCAGGGCAACCCTGCCCAAACCATCTACACCGAAATCCATCTACACCGAAATCAGGTAAACACCATGATCGTCCTCGGAATCATCATGATCGTTCTGGGACTGCTGCTCCCCAGCCTCGTCCCCACATTCGCTTTCGCCCACGTTGTATTGGTCATCGGGGTCATCCTGCTGGTCGTCGGCCTGCTCATGATGCTGATGGGACGAACGGGTCACGCCATCGGCGGCCGCCGCCATTACTACTGACCCGCTCTCAGTCAAACGTCGACGACACGACTCGACGGCCATGATCGCACCCAGTATCCAAGGAGATTCCTCATGCGACTTTTAGGACTACTGGTGGTCATCTGGCTGGTCGTGGGCGCTGTCGCGGCCTACCAGCGAGGCTATTTCACCAACGCCAGCCAAAACTGTTCCAGCGCTGGGACGATCGCGCTGACCGTGATCGCCGGGCCACTCAACTATGCGGGTGTCAATCCCAAAGTGGAGAAATGCAATGTGCCCCAACCCAGTGCCTCACCTACGTCGCAAGGGGCATCGATAAGCCTCTGATGCCAGAAATTCCACGTTCGACAAATCCAAAGGAGCCGACATGGCTACTAGCAGTATCGTTTTGATCATCCTCGTCGTACTTGCGGCAGCTTTGCTGATCGCCGCACTCGCGTGGGTGGCACGCAACAAACGCAACCAACATCGCCACGTGGCAGCTGAAGAGATTCGTGAGGCCGCCAACGACGAAACGCGGGAAGTCCGGCAGCGCGAAGCACGGGCCGATGAAACTGCCGCCCGGGCCCGTGCTGCTCAGGCCGAGTCCGACGTCAAAGCAGCCCAAGCCGCCGGTCTGCAGCAGCAGGCCGCCACCCACCGCAGCGAGGCGGCGACCTCCCGTCACGAGCTCAACGAGCAGTGGGACCGCGCGGACACCATGGATCCCGCCTCGGAGACACCCGAAGCGCCCAGGACCGCCGATCGCAAGGAACACCAGGACCATTGAGATCTCCAACCAAATCCTGTAGCGGGCCCACACACGTAGGCTCACGACGCCCTTCAGCTCCGCGGAGCGGTGGCACACATATGCACCAGCCCTGACGCCACCGCAAACCGCGGACCGTGCACCCCGTCGATGTTGGCTCGCCCCACCACAACTCCCATGCTGCGCAGGGATTCGCCGACCGTGCGCAGCAGCTCGTCGTCGAGAGCGCCGCCACCGGCCAACACCAACGCGTTCGGGGGTTTCTCGAAGGAAGCCAGGCAACGAGCGATATTGGCTGCCACGGTCTCCTGTTTGATCGCCAGACGTAGGCTGCGCCATTCCTCGGCAGCCAGTTTGGTCGAGAACGGCACCAACCCGGCCGAGCCGCGGGTGCACAACCTGCCGATCGCATCAGCCGGGGCCGGAGCGTCGAGGAACAGCCGCCGCCCGTCCTCCTCGTGCGCCACGTGCGGTCCCTCGACCCGGATCGCCGGAGTGCGCTTGACCCGTTCGGCCAGTGCCCGGGGGATGTTGAGCATCCGTGCCACCGCCACCGTGATGGTCTCCCCCGCACCCGCGGCCGTCACCGTGCGATCGACACCGATCAGATCGATGGTGCCACCGCCGATATCGCACACCACCGAATCCGGCGGAAGGCCCGGCGTGGTGCGGGCACCCCGCGCGGCGGCCTCCGGCTCGGTCGTGATCGTGCGGGCTGGACGCCCGGTCAGCTCGGCAAGCGTCGTCGCGGCGTCCTCCACATGATCGGCGGCCAGCAGCGCCACAACGGTGCCCCGGGCGTCGGCTACGCCGCGGCGCAGCCACGTTCCGCTGTCGAGGGCGGCGAGGTCGGTGAAAAAGGCGTCGTCGACGGCGATCTCGTGATCGACAGTCGAGATGGAGCGCAACCGGATCCGCACCACGCTCCCCGGCGGTTCGCGGCGCAGGATGGCGTGGGCCTGCGCCGGGGAGTAGCGGGTCAGGCCACCGTTGATCCTGAACTCGATGTAGTCGTCGTCCACCGCCGGTGGTTCCGGCGGCTCGGTCCGCGCCGTCACGGCGATAGCCGGGGAGTCCGAGAGCTCCCTGGTGAATTCGGCGACATCGTGAATCTGGTCGTGACCGAGGTCCAATGCCGCACACAGCGCGATCGGATCTGCCAGAGCCCGGTAGGCGCGACCCTCGGCCACCACCTCCACCGCGACGAGAGCTCCGGTCGCCAATCCGTCGAGGATCACCTCGTCGACCACCGGGACGTCGAGCGGAATCCGGTTGCGGATCAACACCGCATCGTCCTGGGCGGCCAGCACCCCGGCGATGGTCCAACCCCGGGACACCGCGTCGGTAATCGCTTCTGCGGCGACCTCGAAATCGGTGTCGCCGTCCACCGAGACGATCACCGGGCCGGGTTGCGGTTCAGAAGCCAGTTCGCCCAGCGGCGTGTGCCGGCCCACCGCGTAACCCGTACCGGCCGGGGTACTGGCATCGGGCCGGCGCAGGCTGCGCACCGGTGAGCGCGGCGACGGCGCCGGGGCCAGCGGGGCGGTTTCGGTGTCGACCGGCCGGATCGCCGAGAGCACGAGCTCATCGGCACGAACCTTGGCGTCGACCTCGATTCGCTGCAGTAGCGCGGCCGCCCCGTCCAGCGAATCCCGGGATCCCTTGCGGCCCCGGGTCGGCGCTTGCCCGTGGCTCAGCGGTTGCACCGCGCCGTTATCCACGCGGGCCAGGACGATCTCGGTGGTGTGATTGCCGATGTCGATCCCGGCGATGACCCTCACCGCAACAGACCCCGCCGGGCATAGACCGCGGCGGCCTGCCGCACCAGTTCCGCGCAGCGCGCGGCACCGCGGGTTTCCAGCGATGCCTGCAACGCGTCGAGTTCGGCGGCGGTGGAGCGGTGCGGGCGCAGCGCCTCGTACAGGCCCATCACCTCTTCATCGTCGATGACCGCCAATTCCGCTGCACGCAGGAAGTTCTCGGCCAGCTGGGGGTTGCCGCTCTCCTCGGCGACGACGGCCTGGTGCGCCAGCGCCGCCGGGTCCATCCGCAGATCCGACAGATCCAGCTTGCCGTCGACGGCGGCCTGCACTGAAAAAGTCCGGGCGAACTTGTCCGTCATTTCCGCCTCACCTCCACCGTGACGGGCGCCTGGCCCGGCTCGCTGGCCTCCCGCTCCAACGCGACCAGCGCCACCGCGCGGGCGTGGTAGCGCGCCGAGATTGATTCGTCGGTACCGCCGGTGAGGATCGGCACCGGCGCCATGCCCTTGGCGTGACGGGCGGCATTGCGGCCCAGTTCCCGGTAATTCCTGGCGGTCAGCAGAGGTGCCACACTAAACAGCTCGAGGTTCGCCAGCGGCGCCAGGTCCCGACGGTGGATGAGCGCGGTCCCCTTGCCCTGCAACCCGATTCCAATGCCCGACCCGGACAGCTTGGCGGCGGTCAGACCGATCAGCCCGACATCGATGGTCGAGCGCACCCGCACGAACCGTGGCACACAGCCCTCTTCTTCGAGGCCGGCGCAGAGTTGACGGATCACCTCGCCGATCGGCAGGCCGCACAGGCTCAGCCACACACTGCGGCCCAGCGCGGGTGACAACCCGATGACCACCTCGCGCGGATCGTTGCCCTGCCGGGCAGGTTCGAGGTCGGTGACGCTGATGTGGCCGGCATGCTCGGCCTGGTCGGCGGTGAGCTCGGTGCCGCTGCGCTGCTGGCGGATGTTGTCGATCTCGGCCCGGCGCGCCTCGGTCAGGGTGTAACCCGTTCCGGGCCCGCTGTAATCGTTCGGATCGGTGATCTTGGACAGCACCCGGAACTGCTCGTCGAAGATCGCCGAGGTCTGCAACTGGTCGCCGCGCAGACGTTCGGATGTCAGCCGCATGATGGCCTCGGCCTCCTCGTCGTAGCCGGTGCGCTTCAGGGAGGCCACCACGTCGAACACCGTGAGCTGCTTGGCCTCGATGGCACTGGCCGCTTCCGCGACGGCCTTTGGATCCCCCGGCGGCAGATCGCGCGACCCGTTGGCGATCACCACCTCCTCGATGTGGCCGTCGTCGAAGTCCGCCAGCCCCAGGTCGCGGTACACCGCCTGCACGGCCGTCGCCGCCCTTCGGCGTACTGCGGCCAGGTGTTCGGCCGACACCGTGCGCAAACCGCCGTCCGCCCCCCAATCCCGTTGCAGCACAAGGAAATCATCCATGTCGTCGGAGTTGAAGTTGGACAGCGCGAACGCATTGTCGTAGCGCGGGATCGACCCGAACCCGGAGAAGATGAAATCAGCGCCGGCCAGCAACACGGGCAGAGTGTGCGCGCTGCGGCGAATATCGGATTCGGAGATCAGGTTGTCGTTGCCCGCACACGACTCCAGATCCCGCATCATCACCATAAGGTTCTCGGCGAGCAGCTCCTTCATGCCCTCGGGCACCGAGGCCACTACACCGACCCCGTCGATGCCGCCGTTCTGCACGCCCTGGGATCCCAGCGCCCGGGCCAGCGACACGCAGCGCGATTCCAGGTAGAGGATGGAGCACTTCTCGGCCGCACCCATCAGCACCTCGGCCCCGCCGCCGCTGGTGACCCGCATCTTGAGGCCGCGCGACGCGTAAGCGCTCGTCAGGATCGCCTTGGAGAACGGGGTGTCGTCGCCGTCGACGAACACCTGCTCGGTGCCGTAGATGGAAATGGTCTCGGCGTAGCTGGTCAATCCGCGCATACCGAGGCGTAGTTCCAGCGCCTCCTCGATCGCGCACTGCGCCATCGCGCCCGGTGTTCCCACCTGCGAACCGATCAGCAGCGCAACGGCATTCGAGGCCGCATCCCCGAGCACCGGCACCGTCGTCTCGACCTCGCGGAACCCGTAGGCCACCGCGCTGGCGGCGTCGGCGGCGATCAGCATCGGATCGTCCAGCTGGTTGGTGACGTGAGCCTGATTGCTCGGGGTGCGCCGGGCCCGCATCTTGGCCATCGCCATCTGTATCTCGACCGGCGTCAGTACCGCGATGACGTGCGCGAGTTTAGCCGGCGTCGTACCGCCGATGAGCCGGACCACCTCGGCCCGGGGCACGTTGGGATCCACCGTCTTGCGGGCCAGTTCGACATCGGAGCACGCCATGGCCTCGGCCGCGACGTCGAGATCCAGGCCGTAGTGGGCGATGAACTCGTCGATCACATCGAAGTCGGCGGCGACCTTGCCGTCCATCTCGACGACCCGACCGTCGCGCAACACCAGCGACGGTTCCGGATCGTGCGGGCTGCGCATCGCGACCAGCCCCAGATCCGGATTGGTCACGCTGAACCCGTCGAGGTTCACCGGCTTCCCGTCGAGAATCCGCATCCTGCCCAGGTAGGCACCGCCGTCGTCCGTCACGCCGACCATTTTGCGTGACGAACGCTATTTGGTCTACCCATTACTCCTTTTGGTGTCAGGCGCCGGACGCGACCTCCAGTGCCTTGAGCGAGTCCTCCAGATGGCTGAGCATCCGCTGCAGATGCGGCACACTGCGCCGGCAGCCGACCAGCCCGAAATCCAGGTTGTCGGCGTTGTTGGCCAAGGTGATGTTCATCGCCTGCCCGTCCAGCGCGATCGACAACGGGTAGTTGCCGTCCAGCCGAGCTCCCTTCCAGTACAACGGATGTCGTGGCCCGGGCACGTTGGAGATGACCAGATTGAATGGCGGCGAGGTGGCCCCGACGAAACCGGGCACAGCAGCCAGGCCGAGCGGCGCGATCATCATCGCCGACAGGGCCAGAGCCTGCACCCGCGGCAGGTCGGAGAACACCTTCTTGTTGCCCCGCATCGACTCAGCGACCGCGTTGAGCCGATCGGCCGGATCCTCCAGATCGGTACCCAGATTGCACAGCACGGAGCCGACCAGATTGCCTCCTGAGTCGGCCTCGTGCTCGGCGCGCAGGCTCACCGGCACCATCGCGATCAGCGGCCGATCCGGCAGCGCGTCCTGTTCCAACAGATAGGCGCGCAAGGCGCCGGCACACACCGCCAGCACCACATCGTTGATCGTGAATCCGGCCGCCCGCGAAATCCGCTTGAACCGCTCCAGCGGCCAGGACTGCGCCGCGACGCGGCGGGCGCCACCGATCTTCACGTTGAACATGGTCTTGGGAGCCGCGAACGGCAGCGTCAGTTGTTGTTCCAGCAGCGCCGAGCGGGCCAGCCGCAGAGTCGACGGCGCCAGCCCCGCGACCGCGCCGACCGCATCGGAGGCGGTTCGTAGCAGCGACGAACTCTGGTGCGCCCGCTTCTTGCGCGGCATCGCCCACGGCACCCGCACGTCGATGTCATCGGGATCTTCCGACAGCGTGCGCATCAACAACTTTAGTGCCGAGACCCCGTCGATCAGCGAATGGTGCATCTTTGTGTAGACCGCGAACCGACCGTCCGCCAGCCCCTCGATCAGGTGTGCCTCCCACAGCGGACGATGCCGGTCGAGCAGACTGCCGTGCAGCCGTGACGTCAGCTCCAGTAGATCCCGCACCCGACCCGGGGACGGCAGCGCCGAGCGGCGCACGTGATAGTCGAGGTCCACGTCGTTGTCGAAGGTCCAGCCGATGTTGGCGAAGCCACCCAGGACCGTGGCCGGGCGTTTGCGGAATACCGGTTCGATGTCGGTGTGGCTGAGCAACTCCTCGTGGAACTCACGCATGAATTCCAGGCCCACACCTGCCGGAGGCTCGTAGAGCGCGAGGCCGCCGACGTGGAACGGGTGCTCCCGTGTCTCGGCGATCAGAAACATCGAATCGGTTGGCGACATCAGCTCCATGGACACATTCAACGCGGATCCGCACGAGGCCGTGCGAAAACAGGTAGCCGACTACGCGTTCGCCCGCCCTGAACAAGCCGCACGATCTAACCACAGCCGACTCGTCGAATGGAGGTGTCAGGATGCTGATCCCAACGGCAGCGCGCAAAACCTTGGCAGTGATCCGAATCCTCAACGGCGCGATGGGATTGCTCGCCCCCGAAAAGCTGCTGGGCCGCCTCGGCGTCGACACGGCTCAGGATCGGTCCGGCGCCTATCCCTTCCGGATGTTCGGCATCCGCACCGTTCTCATCGGCCTTGATCTGTTGCTGCTCCGTGGAGCCGAACTGCGTCGGGCCGAAAAACTCGCGGTGCTCATCCACGCGGCCGACACCGTCTCTGCCACCGTCACCGCCGCCCGCGGTGACCTGCCCCGCAAACAGGGCCTGATGGCCGTCGTCATCTCCGCGATCAACACCACACTTGCCGTCACCGCATGGAAAGGAGGCCAGGATGCCGTCACTGCTCACGAGGTGGTTCCTCAAAGCCACTGAGGTCGTCGACCGCCGGATCGGGTGGGACAAACTCCCACCCTGGCTCGGACTCAGCGTCCTGTTGGGGGTTCGCGACGCACTGCGCGAACACAACCTCTACGACACGTACCGGGGCAACCCCCCGGCGGCGCCGAGCCACACCCCGGCCGAATACCTCACCGTCCGGACGGTCGACGGCTCCTACAACGACCTGTCCGCCCCTTCGATGGGTATGGCCAAGACCCGGTTCGGCCGCAACGTTCCGCTCGACAAGGGGCAGGCCGAGACGCCACCGCACCTGATGGACCCCAACCCGCGCACCATCAGCAACGAGTTGTTGCGCCGCGACACGTTCAAGCCGGCCGCCACGCTCAACATCCTGGCGGCGGCCTGGCTGCAGTTCGAGACCCGCGACTGGTTCAGCCACGACACCGACCCCAGCCGGATGATCGAGATCCCGGTGCCCGAGGGCGACGACTGGGACGAGACCACCATCCGGATTCCGTCCACGCCAGCCGACCCGAACCCAACACCCGGCGAGACGACCTTCCTCAACACGGAGACCCATTGGTGGGATGCGTCGCAGATCTATGGCAGCAACCAGCTGTTCCAGGACGCGATCCGTACGCAGAACACGGACGACGGCAAGGTACGCATCGACGCCGACGGTTTCATCGACCTGGATCCGTCGATGCTCGGCGCCTCCGGAGGTGCCGACGGCTGGTGGCTCGGCCTGGAGCTCATGGGCACGATCTTCCTGCGGGAACACAACGCCATCTGCGACCGGCTGAAGGCCGCCTACCCGACCTGGACCGGCGACCAGATCTTCAACAAGGCGCGCATGATCAACGCCGCACTGATCGCCAAGATCCACACCATCGAGTGGACCCCGGCGATCCTCGGCCACCCGACGCTGCAGATCGGTATGCGGGCCAACTGGTTCGGGCTCGCCGGCGAACGCGTCAAGCAGCTGTTCGGACGGATCAGCCCCAGCGAGGCGATCAGCGGCGTCGTCGGATCGGCCACCGATCACCACACCGCGCCGTACTCCATCACCGAGGACTTCGTCACCGTCTATCGCATGCACCCACTGGTGCCCGACGACTACGAGTTCCTCAACCTCGCCGGAAATGCCGAGCCGCAGCAGCTTTCGTTCGACAGCATCCACGGCGGCGCCAACTCGCGCGGCGTGCTCAAGAGCGTGGGGCTCTCGAACTGCATCTACTCGCTGGGCGTCGCACACCCCGGCGCGGTCACCCTGCACAACAGTCCCAACTTCATGCGCCGCTTCGACCGCACCGACGGCCACGTCATCGACATGATCTCGACCGACATCATCCGCTCCCGCGAGCGGGGAGTGCCGCGCTACAACGAGTTCCGCCGCCAGCTGCGGTTGAATCCGGCGACATCGTTCGATGAGATCAGCGGCGGGGACCGCGACACTGCCCTCAAGATGAACAAGATCTACGGCGGTGACATCGAGAAGGTCGACGCCATGGTCGGCATGTTAGGCGAGAAACTCCCGAAGGGTTTCGGGTTCAGCGACACGGCGTTCCGCATCTTCGTCCTGATGGCGACCCGACGGCTCAAGAGTGACCGGTTCTTCACGGTCGACTTCACGCCGCGGGTCTACACACCGGAGGGCATCGCCTGGATCGCCGACAACGACATGTGCTCGGTGCTCATCCGGCACTATCCCGAGCTCGAACCGGTGCTGCGCGAACAGCGCAACGCATTCGCACCGTGGCCGCGCCTGAGTCAGGAACGATGATGACGCGCCCCGAGCCGGAGCTGAGCCGAGGGGCAGCGCTCGACGAGTCGCTGTTGCTCGGCTACCCCAACAGCGCGTTGGACCTGCTGTTCCGGCAGTCGGAGGCCGGGCCCATCCCCGACGGGGACACCCGGGGCACGCTGCTGGCCTGGCCCGGGACCTGGCTGGCCAAGCCACTTGCCCTGCTGGTCCGCGTGATCATCTGGCAGGGCAAGGTGCTCGACCGTCGCGAGGGGGTGCTGCGCAACAAAGTCACCCCGTTTGGTCTGCGGCTTGTCAAGGCCCGGCTCTCGATCGCATCGAGCTGGGTAGACAGCGGTGACTGCGTGCTCATCGACTACTCAAAGACGTCGTTCCTGGCCCGCATGGTCCGCGACGAGATCCGCCAGGTCGGTCCCGGCTTCTACCTCGGGGTCGTATGGCTGTGGCGGAAACGCGTCGGGTGGTTCACCATTCGCTCGACCGGGTGATCGCGATGCCACACCAGGAAGCGTTCACGGTGCTCGCCGAGGTCAGCGCAGATCGGCTGGCCTCGCTACGGGACCTGCTCGGACGCATCCCCGACCACGTCGAGCGGTGGGACGTGCTGCCGTTCGAGCAGTTGAGTGGTCTGCACTTCGCCAGGCTCGTACTCTTCGACCCGGCCCAGGATCTCGACGGGCGCCCGGTGCCCGCCCAGCTGGGGTTGTTGACCGACGTCGACGCCCCACTGCGCGGACATCTCGACGAACTCACGACGATCGGCGGCGACGGGATCGACGCGGTGTTCTCCCACTGCGTCGGCTATCCGGACGTGCCTTCGGCACCTATGCGGCAGGCGTTTCTGCAGGAACACCAAGTGAAAGCCGCTGCGGCACATATCAACCGGAGAGGTCGCTCGGTCAGCCAGATCCGGCAGGAGGATCTGCTGCAGCGCGAGATCAACCGGTTCCTGGACTCCGGCGACTTGGGTTCGCTCGACACCGGGAAGATCAAGTGCGCGATCGTCGACTTCGTGCGCGACCGCGACGACCTGGCCTGGGCGCTGAAACAGGCGGAGGGGCCGTCCCTGTCGTGGCGGGCCAAAGAGGCTTTCCACCAGTACTTCTGGATCGCCACACTGGCGGTGATGACGGTGCTGTTCTTCCCGTTGGTGCTGCTGGGGCTCGGACTGTTCGTCCTTGCGCTGCGCCACCACGAGAAGCGCGATATCCCCGACACCCGTGGGGCCGCACCCGAGGTGGTTCGGGCCTATCGCGACGACGAGGACTACTGGGTGCACAACCAGATCGTGGCCATCGGATTCCTCAAACCCGGGCCGTTCCGCCGGCTGACCACGACCGCGATCCTGTTCCTCACCGACTACGCGACCCGCCACATCTACAACCGCGGAACCCTGTCGGGGCTCAACACAATTCATTTCGCCCGATGGGTGCGGATGAACGAGGGCCGCGGCCTGTTCTTCTCCAGCAACTACGACGGCAGCCTGGAGAGCTACATGAACGACTTCATCGACAAGGCGTTCTGGGGGCTCAACGCCATCTTCAGCAATGGCGACGGTTTCCCGCGCACACGATTCCTGTTCTTCGGCGGCATCACCGACGAGAAGGCGTACAAGAAGCTGCTGCCTACCCGTCAAGCCCCGAGCAATGTCTGGTACAGCGCCTACCCGCACCTGACCACCAAGAACATCGCCAACAACGAAGCCATCCGGCGGGGCCTCTCGACCAAGATGGACGAAGCCCAGACGCGGCGTTGGCTGCGCCGATTCGGTTCCGGCAACGATCTTCCCGAATCCAACTGGGCGGCCCGCAAACTGGACAGCATCCCCTGGGACCGGCTATGGCTCTCCAACTAGACGACATCCAGGGCGTGATCCTGCATGGCTACGGCGCACTGGACGACGCGGCGTTCCTACTGCTGACGATCGACGACGTCGCGGCGGCCAAGCGATGGCTGTCAGGCTTGGAGTTGCGCGACAGCACAATCCGGCCCGAAGGTACCGATACCTGCACCAACATCGCCTTCACGCCGTCAGGTCTGGCGCGGCTGGGGCTGCCACCCGAACACCTGGCAATGCTGGCAGGCGAGTTTCGTGAAGGTATGACCGGCACCGAGCATCGCCGCCGCATCCTCGGCGATCACGGTGACAGCTGCCCGTCGGGCTGGCGCTGGGACGGCGAGGACATTCACGCGCTGCTACTGCTCTACGGGCACGACTCCGCCGCCGTCGCCGAACTGGAGAACAGTCACGACCTGCCCGGCTCCGGACTGCACATCGTCCAGCGACTCGATTCGCTGACGCTGCCAGGACGCAAGGAGCACTTCGGTTTTCGTGACGGTATCTCGCAACCGCTGATCGACGGCTACGACGAGGGCGGTCCGGTGGGCAACACCGTGGCGGCGGGCGAGTTCGTGCTCGGCTATCCGAACGCCTACGGGCAGTACACCGACCGGCCGCTGGTGGACCCGACCGCCGACACTCGGGGACTGTTGCCCGCGGCGGCCGATGCACCGGCACTGCGCGACCTCGGCAAGGACGGCAGCTACCTCGTCTTCCGCCAACTCAAACAGGACGTGGCGGCGTTCTGGAACAGCCTGGCCGAGCGGTCCGGCGATGTGCTCGACCGCGTGCCGGCCTGTGTCGGGCTGGCGGCCAAGATGGTGGGCCGATGGCCCAGCGGTGCACCGCTGGTGAAAGCACCGACCATCGACGATCCTGCACTCGCCGACGACAACGACTTCATGTACTTCCGCTCCGAGGATCCCGACGGCCTGAAATGCCCGATTGGCTCACACCTGCGGCGGTCCAATCCGCGTGATGCGCTCGATCCCGTTCCCGGATCCGACCGGTCTATCGACGTGGGCAAGCGTCACCGAATCATCCGTCGCGGCAGGGCCTACGGGCCGCCGTTGGCGCCGTCGATGGACGCCGCCGACATGATCGGCGCAGCTGACGACGGCATCGAGCGCGGTCTGCATTTCATCTGTTTCAACACCCAACTCGGGCGGCAGTTCGAGTTCATCCAGCACACCTGGGTCAACAGCACCAAGTTCGACGGCGGGTACGCCGAGGACGATCCGATCACCGGCGCCCGCGGCAATGGAAACGGAACCGGGAACGGGACTTTCACGGTCCAGCAGGAACCGATTCGCCGACGCGTCACCGGGCTGCCCCGCTTCGTCCACACCGTCGGCGGCGCCTACTTCTTCATGCCCGGTGTGGCCGCCACGCGCTACCTCGCAGCGCTGCCATGAGCGCCTGGCGGGAGTGGGCTCCGCTGCCTCTGCGGCTGTTCCTCGGCGGCGGGCTCATCCTGCACGGAGGGATCAAACTGTTCGCGACCGGCGGGCACGCCAACATCGCCTACCTCGTGGGTCAGCTCGGGGTGTTCTTCCGGCTCGCGACGGTGGTCAACGCGCTCAACGTCGCCGGTCTCTTGGTGCTCGGGTGGGCCGCGCACCATCCCGGTGCTGCGGTTGTCGCCCGAGCCGCGGACCTAGCGGCTGCGCTGGTAGATGTCTGTGGCGATCGCGATGGCGGTCTCGTTGCACTGCTCATCGGTGAGCGGCAGATCGCCCATCATGGCCACGCTCCACGAGATGGTCAACAGCGCCTGCCGGGCGTGATAGACCGCAACCGGATCGTGGTCGGGCGCGGTCATGGCGTCGGCCACGGTGCGGAACTGGTAGCGCAGGTCAGCTCCTACCCCCAGCCGGTTGAACGCCGCATAGTTCTCGTGCATGAACCGCGTCATGGCCCGACCGGTGCCGTGGAGGACAGTGCCGTACCGTCGCAGCACCTCGCGTCCGGTGTCCTTGCCCGGCGGCTGACCGGCGGCCCAGCGCAGGATCTCGTCCACACCGGTGCGTAGGTCGTCGGCGAGACTCGCCACGATGTCTTCTTTTGCCGGGAAGTGGTAGTAGACAGCGGCTTTTGTGATCCCGAGGCGCTCGGCGATCTGCCTGATCGAGGTCTGGTCGTAGCCATGGACGGAGAACAGTTCGAGCGCCACGGCACGGATCTTGTCGCGGGTATCGGTCCGTCGCCCTGCCATCGACACCCCTTCCATTACTTGACGCACGGCAAGGGATGAGCTTAGCGTGGGTCACACCATTACTTACCGGCCGTCAAGTAATGAATACGCCACATCGGGGGGATCAATGAACAGATCACAGCTGACCACAACCCTGACCGGGCCGCCGCTCACCGCCGTCGGGGTCGCCGTCATCCGGGCCCGAGAAACCGCACGAGATGACCGGCTCTACGCCGATCCGTACGCCGCCCGCTTCGTCGCAGCAGCACAGGAGGCTTACCTCGACCCCACCGCACCCGAGGGCGCCGCCAACACCTGGGCAACGGTGATGCAGTTGGCCGAAGTGATGTACGAAACCCGCACGATCGGCGTCCGCATCGTCGACGACGCCCTCACCGAAGCCGCAGCGGCCGGGCGCCCGCAGATCGCGTTGATCGGTGCCGGGCTGGACACCCACGCGTTTCGGCTGACCTGGCCTGGACCCGTCAACCTTTTCGAGATCGACCTGCCCCAGCTGTTCGCATTCAAGGAACCACTCCTGCGCGACGCCGTCGCGACGTGCGAACGTCACGTCATCGAAGCCGACCTCGCCGCCGGCGACTGGCCGGACGCGCTGGTGGCCAACGGGTTTGATCCCGCGATCCCCACGCACTGGGTCGACCACGCACTGATGACACTGCCGACGGCTGCGGCTCGCGCCGGGGTCGAGTCGATCACGCGGCTGTCCGCGCCCGGCAGTCGGTACGGATATCCCACGATGGGCAGCCAGAGCTTCAGCACCACCCTGAAATCGGTGACCGGTGCCGCGGACCTGTATCGGAGCATGTCCAACGTCGACCGCGGGCTCGGTGACGACGCCCGGCAATGGATCGAAACCCTGGGATGGTCAACGTCTTTCACCAGCTTCGCCGAACTTGCCGCGAGCTATCCCCGCACCATCGGCGCAGAGACCGGCAGCGGAACCGTCACGGCCACGCGTTTGGAGGCCTAGGTGCGGTGCAAAAAGGCCCGCTACCTGCGATTGCAGGAAGCGGGCTTTTATGGCGGTGGCGGAGGGATTTGAACCCTCGGACGGGGGTTACCCGTCACACGCTTTCGAGGCGTGCTCCTTAGGCCGCTCGGACACGCCACCGTGTGGCAGCTTACCGGGCGAGCGCCGCAGGCCCTAATCGCGATCGGCGCGGGTGCCGCAACGCACACGCTCACCGCTGGGCGGCGAAGAACTCCTCGAGCAAGCCCGCGCACTCGTCGGCCAGGACCCCGCCGACGACCTCGGGTCGGTGATTGAGCCGGCGATCGCGGACCACATCCCACAGCGAGCCGACCGCCCCGGTCTTGGGTTCCCACGCCCCGAACACCACCCGCGCCACCCGGGCCAGCACCAGCGCACCCGCGCACATCGTGCACGGCTCGACCGTCACGGCCAGCGTCGCACCTTCCAGCCGCCACCCGTCCCCGAGCACCCGGGCGGCCTCGCGCATCGCGACGATCTCGGCATGCCCGGCGGGATCCCCGGTGGCCTCGCGGACATTGGCGGCCCGGGCCAGTTCGGTGCCGTCGGCGGCGAACACCACCGCGCCGATGGGCACGTCACGCGGACCAGCCGTCCGGGCAGCCTCCAGCGCGGCGCGGATCAGGGCTTCGTCAGAAGTCACCGACCGAGCCGGTCGAGCACCGCCGACAGCTCGTCGGCGAAGCCCATCTCGCGGGCGATGCGCCCGATCTGCTCGTCGGCGTACAGATCGGTCTCCGACAGGATCACGCCGAGCACGTCCTCGTGTAGTCCGATGTCGGACAGCACCGACAGGTCGCCCTCCTCGAACGGGTCCGCGTCCTCAAGGTCCTCTTCTTCGAGGTCAGCGTCCAGATTCTCCAGCGCCTCGGCGGCGATGTCGTAGTCCAGCGCCGCAGTGGCGTCCGACAGCAGCAACCGGGTTCCCGCCGGCGCGGGCCGCACGATCACGAAAAATTCGTCGTCCACATCGAGCAGCCCGAAGACCGCCCCGGCACTGCGCAGCTCACGAAGCTCGGTCTCGGCCGCGGTCAAACTCTTCAACGAGGACGACCGCATGGGGGCGCACCGCCACTTGCCGTCCTCCCGGACAACGGCCACCCCGAAACCATCGGGCAGGTCTGCCGCTGCACGCTGTGCCTCCATGCCCGCCTACGGTAGTCGCCGACCAGCAATTTTGACAGGGATCACCCTCGGCCCCGGCGCGGTCGGTATGCCAATCTTGAACCGTGACGAACACACCGGTGTGCGTGGTGGGCCTCGGCCTGATCGGTGGCTCGCTGATGCGTGCCGCCGCCGGGGCCGGCCGTGAGGTCTTCGGCTACAACCGGTCGCTGGAGGCCGTCGCGGCCGCCAAGTTCGACGGGTTCGATGCCACGGAGAACCTCGACGAGGCGCTGCGCCGAGCCGCCGACCGCAACGCGCTGATCGTGCTGGCGGTGCCGATGCCGGCTCTGCCGCAGATGCTCGACCACATCCGCAACACCGCACCGCTGTGCCCGTTGACCGACGTGACCAGTGTCAAGGGCGCGGTGCTCACCGAAGTGGCGCGAGTCGGTCTGTTGGAAAACTTCGTCGGCGGGCATCCGATGGCCGGGACCGCACACTCCGGCTGGTCGGCCGGGGACGCCGCCCTGTTCACCGGCGCCGCGTGGGTGGTCAGCGTGGACGACCACGTCGACGCCCGCATCTGGTCTCAGGTGGCTCAACTGGCACTGGACTGCCATGCCGTCGTGGTTCCGGCCCGCTCCGATGAGCACGACGCGGCTGCCGCCACGATCTCGCACCTGCCGCACCTGTTCGCCGAAACCCTGGCCGTGATCGCCGGCGAGGTGCCGCTGGCGTTCGCCCTGGCGGCCGGATCGTTCCGCGACGGCACCCGGGTGGCGGCCACCGCACCGGACCTGGTGCGGGCCATGTGTGAGGCCAACGCCGAGCAACTGCTGCCCGCACTCGAGCACGGCATCGAGCTGCTGACCCGTGCCAAGAACACACTGGCGGCCACCGGGTCGGTGGCCGAACTGGTCGACACCGGCCATGCCGCGCGGATGCGCTACGACAGCTTCGGCCGCCCCGAGATCATCACCACGGTGGTGGGCACCGACAACTGGCGGGCCGAGCTCGCGGCTGCCGGACGGGCCGGCGGGGTGATCAGATCCGCTCTGCCAGTCCTGGGTAATCAAGGATGAAGCCGTCGGAATCCACCGTGATGGTGGTGTCGGCGACGGGCGAGCGCAGCTTGACGGCAGCGCCGGGCCCGGTACTGCTGTAGCTGATGTTCGCGGTCTCCACCGACAGGTCCGGCAACCGCACGTAGACGACGGGCAGGGTCACCGACTCGGCGCGCTGATGCAGGCCGGTCCGGCGGATCGGCAGCGCGTTGAAGAACGGGCTGAACACGAGGTCGACATCGAGTGCGCCGCCGAAGTCCGAGCGTTTGGTCTGAGCGTGATCCTGCACCAGCCACATGTTCTCCTCATCGCGGGCGATGGAGAGCTGGCGTTCCCGTTCGGCCAGTGTGACGGTGAGCGACAGCCGCTTGGTGGCGCCGGTCTCGTCGGTGACCAGGTCATAGGAGGCCGAGAAGGCCGGGTGGGACTCGGTGCTGGCGGCCACGATCCGGCCGTAGGCCTTGATCCGGTTGCCCGACAGCTGAACCCGAGCAGACTCCATCCGGGGTTCGTCGTGCGCCCGCCACGTCAACACCGCTGGCCAGGCAAGGTCCTTCTGGTCACTCACCCGTCTACCGTATGCGACGAGACTCGGCCTTCGTAGCCGAGTCCAGAACTCCCCGCCGAGCGTGACTCGAGCGCCACCTCGTCACCGAGCAACGGCTGCGGAATCCGACGCCGACCTCCCAAGCGGCCACTCCCGGGCACCGATAACCACACCGCGAACGCCAGCGCGGCGTCGAGGATCAGGGCCAACGCCGTGACCATGAGCGCACCCACCAACGCGATGTGAAACTGGCGCACCTTGATGCCGTCGATCAGATACCGGCCCAGCCCACCGAGGCTCGCGTAGGCGGCCACCGTCGCCGTCGCCACGATCTGCAGCGTCGCGGTGCGCAGGCCGCCCACGATCAACGGCAGCGCGTTGGGCACCTCAACCCCGAACAGCACCCGCCGTTCGGTCATGCCCATCGACCGGGCCGCGTCCACCACGGCACGATCCACGTTCGCAATTCCGGCGTAGGTCCCGGCCAACAGTGGCGGGATGCCCAGCAGCATGAGGGCGACCGTCGGCGGCACCAGACCCAGCCCCCACAACAGCACCCCGAGCAGCAGCACGCCGAGCGTGGGCAGGGCACGCAACGCGTTGACCCCGGTGACGACGAGAAAGGTGCCTCGCCCGGTATGCCCGATCAGCAGTCCGATCGGGATCGCGATCACCGCGGAGGCCACCACCGCGATGATGGTGTACTGCAGGTGCTCGACGATGCGGGCGGTCAGGCCGGCGGGCCCGGCCCAGTTCGCGGCGGTGAAGATGAAGTCCAGTGCCTGCTGCAGGAAATTCATGCGGCCGCCTTGATGCGATGTGCCCGGGGCATGCGGGACACCCGCGGCGTGCGATTCCAGGGCGTGATGGCCCTGCCGGCCAACATGATCAGGGTGTCGATGACGACAGCGAGCACGAAGATTGCGATGATCCCAGCGATGATCTGGTCGCTCTTGTTGGACTGATAACCCTCGGTGAACCAGGTGCCCAGGCCACCGATACCGATCACCGAACCCACCGACACCATCGAGATGTTGGTGACCGCGACGACCCGCAGGCCGGCCACCAACACCGGGATGGCCAGCGGAAGTTCCACCTTGAGCATCCGCACCAGCGGCCGGTATCCGATCGCCGTCGCCGCGTCACGCACGTGCTCGGGCACCGCATCGAGCGCCTCGGGCACCGCCCGCACCAACAGGGCCGTGGTGTAAAGCGTCAGCGCCACAATGACATTGGCCTCGTCCAGGATGCGGGTCGGGATGACCAGCGGCAGCACCACGAACAGCGCCAGCGACGGGATGGTGAAGATGATGCTCGCGGTCAGGGTGGTCAGGCGCCGCAGCGAGGTGGTGCGCTGAACCGCGGCACCCAGCGGGACGGCGATCAGCAGCCCGAGCACGATCGGCACCAGCGACAACCGCAGGTGCACGACAGTCAGCACCCACAGGTCGTCGAGGTGGTTCAGCAGATACCGCATGAGCTACCCCAGCTCCGGGACGCGGCGCTGTTCCTTGAGTGCATCGAGCACGTCGTCGGCGCGAACACCCCCGAGCAGCCTGCCCGCCTCGTCGACCGCCACGCCGAGCCCGCTCGGCGAGGACAGCGCGGAATCGAGCGCCTGCCGCAGGTTGCCGTCGGGCGGAAAGAAGGACCCACCCCCGATGGTGCTGTCGTAGAGCGCATTGCCCTTGCGATGCACCTCGACACCTTCGGCGTTGATCCACGCGAACGGGGTGCCGGATTTGATGACCAGCCGCCACTCCCCCGGGCTCAGGTTCAGCCCGTCGATGTCGTCCTCGTCGGCGTATTCGATCTCGTGCAGGGGCAGGCCGCTGGCGTGAAGGAACTGCAGGCCGCGGTAACCGCGGTCCGCCCCGACAAATCCCGACACGAGCTCGTTGGCCGGATTCGACAAGACAAACGAGGGATCGGCATATTGCAGTAGCGCCCCGCCGCGGCCGAATACCGCGACCTTGTCCCCGAGTTTGACCGCCTCGTCGATGTCGTGCGTGACGAAGACGATGGTCTTGTGCAATTCGCTTTGCAATCGCAGGATTTCGGCCTGCAGGTCTTCACGTACCACCGGGTCGACCGCGCTGAACGGCTCATCCATCAACAGGATCGGCGGGTCGGCGGCCAACGCGCGGGCCACCCCGACACGCTGCTGTTGCCCGCCGGACAGTTGTGCCGGATAACGGTCGGCCAGTTTCGGGTCGAGCCCCACCCGTTCCATCACCCCGATGGCGGCCTTGCGGGCACTGCGCCGGGACTCGCCCCGCAGCACCGGCACCGTCGCGACGTTGTCGACCACCCGCAGATGCGGCATCAGCCCGGCACTCTGGATGACGTAGCCGATGCCCAGCCGCAGCTTGACCGGGTCGACCGTGCTGATGTCCTCCCCGTTGACCGTGAGGGTGCCCGAGGTGGGATCGATCATCCGGTTGATCATCCGCATCGAGGTGGTCTTGCCGCAGCCCGAGGGACCGACGAACACCGTCAGCGTGCCCTGTGGCACTTCCAGATTGAGATTGTCGACGGCGACCGTGCCGTCCGGATACTGCTTGGTGACGTTCTCGAAAGTGATCACTTGGGCCCTCTGCCCTTCCCGCAAGCGTTCATCACTTGGTCACCGGCTTGTCGAATCCGTTGTCCCTGATCCACTTTTCGGCCGCCTCGTCGGGGTCGACCCCGGCGTTGCCCTCCACCGCGGTGTTCAACTCGATCAGGGCTTCGGTGGTGAGCTTGGCCGACACCGCATCGAGCACGGTCTTGAGTTCGTTCGACATCTTCTGCGAGGCCACCAACGGAACGACATTGGCGGCCAGGAAGGCGTTCTTGGGGTCCTCCAGAGGCACCAGGTGGTGCTGCCCGATCGCCGGTGAGGTGCTGAAGATGTTCGCGGCCGTGACGGCACCGCTGTTGAGCGCCGCAACGGTGGCCGGCCCACCGCCGTCGCTGATCGCGACGAAGTTGACCGGTGCGATGTCCAGCCCGTAGCGGGACTTCAGGCCGACCAGCCCCGTCTGGCGGGTCTGAAACTCCGATGGTGCACCGACTTTCACCTCGGCCGAATGCGTGGCCAGATCCGCGATGGTCTTCAGGTTCCAGCGCTGGGCGGTCTCGGCGGTGACGGCGAGGGTGTCCTTGTCCTCAGCCGGTGAGGGATACAGAATCGACAAGTCCCCGGGGAGGGCCTTGAACAGCGCGATCAGTACCTCATCCGAGGTGGTGGCAGTGGTCTCCTTGTCGAAGTACTGCAGGAGGTTTCCGGTGTACTCGGGGATCAGATCGATCGAATGATCCTGCACTGCAGGAACATACGTCTCGCGGCTGCCGATACCGAACTGCCTTCTGATCTGAAAGTCATTGGCCTCCAGAGCCTGGGCATAGATCTCGGCGATGATCTTGGACTCCGGGAAGTCAGCCGAGCCGACGGTGATCGATTTCAGGTCACCCGAGATTTCTCCGCCGCCCAGAGGATTGGAGCTTCCGCAGGCCACCGCGAGCGGCACGATCAGGGCGAGCAGGGTCATCGCGATTGCCAGGGGTCTGCGCAGCACAGGCGCGTCCTTTCGGCGACGGCGGCCGGACTTTCAGCCTCTGAAGACCCTAACGGCACACCCGACATGCCGCCGCGCTTTAACCCACGGTGGTTTGCTTTGACGCCTCGACGGGCAAAGATGTCAGTATGACCAGCGATCCGTCTGCATCGCCCGATCTGCCTGAGCCCACAGGGGCCATACCGGACCCGGCGGCGCCCGACCCAGGCAAAGCCCCCGAGCCCGGCAAGGCCCCAGCCAAACCAGGCAAGGCAACCGAGCCCAAACTCACCCGCGCCGGAGCGCTCTGGTCAGCCCTCATCCTGGGCTTCCTGGTGCTGATCGTGCTGTTGATCTTCATCACCCAGAACACCGAGCCGGTCCCGATGACGTTCCTGGGCTGGCACTGGTCATTGCCGACGGGCGTGGCGATCCTGGGCGCCGCGGTGGCCGGTGGCCTGCTGACAGTCGCCGCCGGAACCGCGAGGATCTTCCAGTTGCGCCGTGCGGCCAAGAAGAACTTCAAGGCCGCCCAGCGCGACTGACAGCGTCAGCTGATGGCGCGCAGGCCCGACGCGATCGCCGGTGCCACCGCCTCGCCGACGCTGGAACCACCCGGCGCCTCAGAACCCTGCCGGGCGCGGAAGTCGATACCCGCGGCGATGATCGCTGCCTTGAAATAGGCCAGCGCCATGTAGAAGTCCCAGTGCGCCAGGTCCTGGCCGGACTGCACCGAATAGCGGTTGGCCAACTCGTCGGCCGACGGCATCTGCGGTGAACTCCACGCGGCTTCCATGCTCAGGATCAGATTGAACATCGGATCGCGGTAGACGCACATCAGCGCGGCGTCGCTCAGCGGGTCACCCAACGTCGAGAGTTCCCAGTCCAGCACCGCAAGGACCTTCGTCGGGTCCTGCACGTCCAGGATGGTGTTGTCGATGCGGTAGTCGCCGTGGACGATCGAGTTGCGGCTCTGCGCCGGAACAGAATCGGCCAGGGCCTGATGCAGACGCTTGACGTCGTCGTCGCGGGGATCGTCGGGCAGGCGGACCAGGTCCCACTGCGAACCCCACCGGCGCACCTGACGTTCCAGATAACCCGCGGGCTTGCCGAAATCGCCCAGACCGACCGCCTCGGGGTCCACCGCGTGCAGGTCGGCCAGCACCCGGATCAGCGCGTCGACGCTGTCGCTGATGGTTCCAGGGCCGCCGAGCGCTTCGAGCGCCTCAAGCTCCGCGGCGCTGCGGACCACCTGGCCCGCGACGTTCTCGACCATCTGGAACGGAGCACCCAACACGGAGTCGTCGTTGCTCATCGTCACCGCACGGGCCACCGGAACTGCGGTACCGGCCAGCCCGGCCACCACCTTGTACTCGCGGGCCATATCGTGCGCGGACGGGGTCAGACCGTGCAGCGGCGGGCGGCGGAGTACCCACGCCGACGCGTCGTCGCACACCCGGAAGGTCAGGTTGGAGCGGCCGCCGGCGATCAGTTCGGCGCGGAGATCACCGCTGCGGGCGATGCCCTCCGAACGCAGATGCCGGTCCAGGGCGGTCAGGTCGAGACCCTCCAGATTTGTCACCGTCACTGTTTACCACCGGACATTTCGCGGCAGCAGATCCCATACGTGTTCTGTGCCGTTGACCGAGGCGACGGCCAGCTTGCCCGAGCGCGATGACAGCAGCCGGGTGACCGAGGCGTAGTCGACGTGGAAGGACAGCAGCCGCTCGGTGGCCAGGATCTGGTGCAGCAGCACGTTGATCACGCCACCGTGACTGAACACCGCGACGGTGCCGTCATGGTCACCGGCCGCCACCAGGTCCTCGACCGCGGCGCCGATCCGTGCCATGAACGCGCCCTCGTCCACGCTGCTGGGCAGGTGACCGCTCACCAGCCGGGCCAGCTCCTCGGGGTTCTCCTTGGCGATCTCCTCGATCGGCACGTAGTGCGACATGTCGCGGTCGTACTCGGCGAGCCGGTCGTCGACCTCGACCTGCAGGCCCAGCTCGTTGGCGAGCGGTCCCGCTGTCTGGATCGCGCGCCGCTGTGGGCTGCTGACCAGCCGGCTGACGGGGAAGCGGGCCAGGGCGGCGGGCAGGCGTTCGGCCTGGGCGATGCCCTCTGCGGACAGATCGGGATCAGACCCTTGACCTGGCTCGCTGCGCAGCGGTAAAGCATGTCGGACCAGAAGCAGTTGCACCGTGCCACCATAGGGCCGCGGCGCAGGACGGCCGGAGAGGGCCATCACACATGGGATATGCCGACGAGTTGTTCGACCTCACCGACCGGGTGGTGCTGGTCACCGGCGGCAGCCGCGGACTGGGCCGTGAGATCGCGGTGGGAGCCGCGCGTTGCGGTGCCGACGTGGTGATCGCGAGCCGCAACCTGGATTCCTGCGTGGCCGCGGCCGAGGAGATCACCGCGGCCACCGGTCGCGCCGCCCTCCCCTATCAGGTGCACGTGGGCCGGTGGGATCAACTCGACGGTCTGGCCGAGGCCGCCTACGACCGCTTCGGCAAGGTCGATGTGCTGGTCAACAACGCCGGCATGTCACCGCTGTACGAATCGCTGGGCTCGGTCACCGAGAAACTCTTCGACTCGGTGTTCAACCTGAACCTCAAAGGGCCGTTCCGGCTTTCGGCCCTGCTCGGTGAGCGCATGGTGGCCGACGGCGGTGGCGCGATCATCAACGTCAGCTCATCCGGCTCGTTGCGGCCAGACCAGTACATGCTTCCCTACGCCGCGGCCAAGGCTGGGCTGAACGCCATGACCGAAGGCCTGGCCAAGGCGTTCGGCCCGACCGTGCGGGTCAACACCCTGATGGCCGGGCCGTTTCTCACCGATGTCAGCAAGGCCTGGGACATGGCCGGTGACCCGTTCGGCCACCTCGCCCTGCAGCGGGCCGGCAACCCTGCCGAGATCGTCGGCGCCGCACTGTTTCTGATGTCGGATGCGTCCAGCTTCACCACCGGATCCATCCTGCGGGCGGATGGCGGATTGCCTTAGGGCGTGACGATGTCGAAGTTCGGATCAGGCCGGTCCAGTGCCGCCAACAACGACGGCAGCGCATCGGTGTCGCCGGTGACCTCCACCCCCGGTGAACTGGTGTCACCCGCCGCGAAGGCCAACAGCCGCAGCTTGTTCGCAAGCTTCACCGTGGCGCGCGCACTGGCCTCGTCGGCACCGGCCTTGCGGTGGACCAGCACCCCGTTGCGCAACGTCAGGCGATAATTGTCCCCGGTGTCGGCGAACGTGACGTCGATGGCCAGATCGAGATCCCACGCCCGCGGACCATTCACATTGATCGCGAAGGTGTCGAAGATCTGCTCGGGCGTGAGCTGCCCCAACAGCGACGGCGACGCCGCAGTGGTCGGAGTACCGAAGTTGCCCTCCCGCAGTTCGGTGGCGCCGCTCAGGAAAAAATTGCGCCACGTGGCGTTCTCCGCGCCATAGGCCAACTGTTCAAGCACGTCGGCGTAGAGGTCGCGGGCTCGCCCATGGTTTTCATCGGTGAAGATCACATGATCGAGAAGTGTTGCCGCCCAGCGGTAATCACCTTCATCGAACGACTTTCCGGCCAGCTCGACCACCCGGTCGACGCCCCCCATCGCCTCGACGTAGCGGGGGCCGAGCGCCTCGGGCGGGTGCGGCCACAACCGGGCCGGGTTGCCGTCGAACCAGCCCATGTAGCGCTGGTAGACCGCCTTGACGTTGTGGCTCACCGAACCGTAGTAGCCGTGGGCATGCCAGGCTTTCTCCAGGGCCGGAGGCAGCTGGAAGGTCTCCGCGATCTCGACCCCGGTATAGCCCTGGTTGAGCTGACGCAACGTCTGGTCATGCAGGTAGGCGTACAGATCCCGTTGCAGCGAAAGGAATTCGACTATCCGCTCGCGACCCCAGGTGGGCCAGTGGTGCGAGGCGAACACCACATCGGCGCGGTCGGAGAAGGTGTCGATGGCCTCGGTGAGATAGCCCGCCCAACCATGTGGATCACGTACCAACGCACCGCGCAGGGTCAGCAGGTTGTGCAGATTGTGGGTGGCGTTCTCGGCCATGCACAGCGCCCGGAGTTTCGGGAAGTAGATGTGCATCTCGGCGGGCGCCTCGGTGCCCGGCGCCATCTGGAATTCGATCTCGACACCGTCGATGGTGTGGGTCTCCCCGGTTTCGCGAATGTCGAGGGTCGGCACGATCAGCGCCACCTCGCCCGTCGAGCCAACCTGCCCCAGCCCGCAGCCGACCTGGCCCTGCGGGCCACGGTCCAGCGCCGCGCCGTACATGTAACCGGCGCGGCGCGCCATCGCGGTGCCGGCATAGACGTTCTCCTGCACGGCGTGCTCGGTGAAATGTTCCGGCGCGATGACGGCGACCTTGCCCGCGTCGACGTCGGCCTGGGTCGTCACCCCCAGCACGCCGCCGAAATGGTCGGCGTGGCTGTGGGTATAAATGACTGCGCTGACGGCACGATCCCCCCGGTGCGCCCGGTACAGAGCCAGCGCGGCGGCCGCGGTCTCGGTGGATATCAGCGGATCGATGACGATGACGCCGGTATCGCCTTCGATGAAGCTGACATTCGACAGGTCCAGGCCGCGTACCTGATAGATACCCTCGACCACCTCATAGAGGCCCTGTTTGGCGCACAGTTGCGACTGGCGCCACAAGCTGGGATGCACCGATGCCGGCGCGTCGCCTTCGAGAAAGGCGTAGGCGTCGTTGTCCCACACCACTCTTCCGTCAGCGGCCTTGACCACACAGGGTTCCATGGCCCCGAGGAAACCCCGATCAGCATCCTGAAAATCTCGAGTGTCCCCGAACGGCAGCGTCGCCAGATGCGCACGGTGGGCGGCCTCGATGACGGCGGCGGGTGGCTTCTGTTCCATACCGTTGAGCGTGCCACCTCAGAGTGACGGCACGGTCACGCTTGCCGGAATGATCCGACTGATCTCATCGGCCCCGTGCCCGGCGGCCACCGCCGCATCCACGTAGCCACGAAACGCATCCAGCGCACCCGCATCAAAGCCCGCTGAGTGTGACGCCGAGATCAAGTGCCGCACCGAGGCGGCGACCGACGACACCGAGGCGCGTCACCCGCCGCGGTCAGCACCGCATCCGCGGCCGCCTGATCGACCACGTTGACCAGGATGAGGTTGCTGGCCGCAGCTGCCTCTGCGGGCGTATCAGCCCACAACGCACCGCGGGCACGCAACGCGTCAGCCTTGGCAGCCGTCCGATTCCCCACGGTGGTGGGGTAATTCGCATCCAGCAGTGCCCCGGCGAGTGCCTGTCCCATCGGCCCGAGGCCGAGGACGCTGACCGTAGTGGTCATGCCGCGGCCCCCTTCTTGATGCTCTCGATGACGCGCGCGAAGCCGTCGGTACCGTGGCCCGCGTCGATCTGCCGGTGGATCAGCCGTTGGACGACGTCGACGACTTCCGTGCCGATCCCCTGGTCCCGGCTGGCGGTGACGATGTCGCTGATATCGGAGAAGAGCAGGCTCTGCTGGCCAGGGACGGCGTAGTCCCCGCCGTCGATGACCGCGGCGTATTCGGCGATCGAGGGCATCAGTGCCGGCAGCCACGCGGCGGTGCGGGCGGCGAACTCCTTCGCGGGCACCCCGGCCGCCCCTACCATCGCAGCGCCGTGGAAGAAGCCGGCGAACATCACGTACATGGCCGACAGGAGCGCCAGGTCGTACAGCGATGCCATGCCGGCATCGTCGCCGAAGTACTCAGCACCACCCCAGATTTCGAACAACGTCCCATGGTCCTCGAACAACGTTGCCGAGCCGCTGTAGAGGATCGCCGACTGCGGCGTCGCGATCATCTCCGGCGTCGCCATGATGCCGCCGTCGAGATACTCGGCCCCGTGGCCCGCCGCCCACCGGGCCAGCTCCCGTGCCCCCTCCGGTGACGTCGTGGTCAGATTCACCAGCCGGCGCCCGGCCAGCAGCTGCGCCACCGGGTCGAGGACCTCGTGCACCGACGCCTGGTCGAACAGGCACACCACGACGAGATCCGCGTCGAGAGCCTCGGCCGCATCGGCCGCTGCGGTGGCGCCCTCGTCGACGAGCGCGGCGGCCCGGGCGGCGGTGCGGTTCCAGACGATGGTCGGGTGCCCCGCTCTGAGGGCTGTGCGGGCCAGCACCGAACCCATCTCGCCCAGACCGAGAAAACTGATCGAATGGCGTGTGGTTGTCATGCCACCATCGTTGGAGAGACACTGACTGCAGGACAAGTACCCACTAAAAAGTGGGATACTTACTCTTTTGAAACTATTGGCCCTGAACTGCAAGGATCCTGCCATGAGCCAGCTGGGCAAGTACACCTGCGGACTCGATGCGGCGTTCGCCGTGGTCGACGGAAAGTGGAAACCGCTCATCCTCTGGGAGCTTCAGGCCGGACCGAAGCGCTTCAACGCACTGCACCGCAGCCTGTCCGGGGTGTCCCAGAAGATGCTGACCCAGCACCTCAAGGAACTCCAGCGTCATGGCGTGGTGCACCGGGAGAGCTATCACGAGGTGCCGCCTCGGGTGGAGTACTCCATGACTCCCGCGGGTCAGGAGCTACTCGAATCCCTTGAACCGCTGGGTGATTGGGCCACCAAGCACATCGGACTGATATGCCAGGAGGAACCCGGCTAGCCGTCGAGGGTGTGCAGACTGACGTCGGACAACACTCCGGCGGCGATCCGGGCCGTCATGTAGGTGCAGTACGGCTGGCGGCGTCGGTCGGTCGGCGACCCCGGATTCAACAGGCGCAGACCGGTTTTCGCGGTCGTGTCCCACGGGATGTGGCTGTGTCCGAAGACCAGGACGTCGGTTCCGGGGTATTCCCTGGCCATCCGGGCCTCCCGCCCGGTGGCCGCACCGGTCTCGTGCACGACGGTGAATCGCAGACCGTCCAGTGTCACGTCGGCGCGCTCGGGCAGTCGCCTGCGCAGTTCAGCCCCGTCGTTGTTGCCCCAGCAGCCGATCAGGCGCGCCGCACGGGAGCTGAGCGCATCGAGCAGTGCGGGGTCGACCCAATCACCGGCGTGGACAACGGCATCCGCCTGGTCTATCTCGTCCCACACCTGAGCCGGGAGGTCCTTGGCGCGCTTGGGTACGTGGGTATCGGCGATCAGCAGCAGCCGCATCCAGCCGAGCCTAGTTGACCGATGCCGATGAGCCCGAGATCTCGTGCCGCTACACTCCGAGCATGGAACTACTACGCAACGTAGTTGTATATGCGCATCTGCTCGGTTTCGCAGTGATGGTCGGCGCCTGGATCGCCGAGGCCACGGCCCGACGCTTTCTGATCACCCCAGTGATGACCTACGGCATGACGCTGTCGCTCATCACCGGCCTGGCCCTGGCCGCACCGTGGCCTGCCGGCATCGTGCTGAACTACCCCAAGCTCGGCACCAAGCTCGTCATCCTGGTGGCGCTCGGCGCAGTGCTGGGCGTCGGCACCGCGCGGCAGCGTCGCGCGGGTGGCCAACCGGTCATGCCGCTGTTCATCGCCGCCGGCGTGTTGCCCCTGCTCGCGTCGGCGATCGCGGTGCTCTGGAACTGAGGCCCCGGCCCCGAATCTGAGCTGAACCTGAGACGTTCCCGTAAAGTTAACTGGCAAACAACCTTTGTCGGCAGATACGGGAACGATGGGTCACAGACACGCCATGGCAACCGCCAGGGTCATGCGCACGGCGGCATTCACCGGATGCGATTCACCGCACGGTGACGTCCGCGTCCGGGCGAGGACGCGTGCCGCGGAGTCCGCACGTCAAGCGCATCACGGCGTGTTTGAACGGCTGCGGCAACGTCGCTACATCGGCCAGCTGAAGGCCTCGACATCGATGGTCGCCGGCCGGTCACCGTGGATGAACGATCGCGTCACCGTGCTGCGCGGCTTCCTCGCCGATCTGCACGGCCTGCACCTCCCGCCGGAGCTGGCCCGGGTTCAGGTGGCCGGTCACATCGACCTCCTGGTCTCCGTGCTGCGACTGGACCGTCAGGCCGCGCGTCAGTTCGTCACCGACGACGTCTTACGCGAGATGGCCGTCGACATCGCCACCGCTGTCGCCTCCGAGTAGCTTTCCCCACGGCTTAGCCGCCGACGCCGAGATCGACACCAGGGTTGTTGCTTCGCAGGAATCACAGCCCTGGTGTCGATCTCGATGCACCAGGGCCCGCCCGAAACAATCCGCCAGAAACAAATCGAGGCGCAGTCCGCAGACCGCGCCTCGATTTCTATGCGTGCGCCCGAAGGGATTCGAACCCCTAACCTTCTGATCCGTAGTCAGATGCTCTATCCGTTGAGCTACGGGCGCCTAGCGTTATTCAGTTGTGCGGCTGACAAGTCAACCGTGGCGGAGGCGAGAGGATTTGAACCTCCGGTCCCCTTTAAGGGGGACAACTCATTAGCAGTGAGTCCCATTCGGCCGCTCTGGCACGCCTCCTTTGAACTTCTGTGAGGGTACCGGACTCCGTCCTGTCGCCCGAAACCGCCGAGGGCACACAGTACACAGCCTCCCCTATTCTGGCCAAGTGAGTATCCGTCTGCGCCCCGAAATGGCCGACCTCCCGGCGTACGCACCAGGCAAAACAGTTCCAGGCGCAATCAAGATCGCGAGCAACGAAACCGTGCATCCGCCGCTTCCCAGCGTGCGCGAGGCGATCCTCAAAGCCACCGAGAACATCAACCGCTATCCCGACAACGGATACCTTGACCTGCGCGAACACCTGGCCAAACACTTGCAGGGCGGAGCCTTCGCAGCCGAAAATATTTCCGTGGGCTGCGGTTCGGTGAGCTTGTGCCAGCAGTTGATACAAATCACATCCACGGTCGGCGACGAAGTCGTGTTCGGGTGGCGCAGTTTCGAGATCTATCCGCTGCAGATCCGCACCGCCGGCGCGACGGGCGTCCCGGTGCCGTTGCGTGACGAGACTCACGATCTCGACGCCATGCTCGCGGCCATCACCGACCGCACCCGGCTGATCTTCGTCTGCAACCCGAACAACCCGACCAGCACCGTGGTCGAACCCGAGGCGCTGGCCCGGTTCGTGGCGGCGGTGCCCGACGACATCCTGATCGTGCTCGACGAGGCCTACGTGGAGTACATCCGCGACGGGCTGCTGCCCGACAGCCTCGGCCTGGTCCGGTCGCACCGCAACGTGGTTGTTCTGCGCACCTTCTCGAAGGCCTACGGACTGGCCGGCCTGCGGGTCGGGTACGCCGTGGCCGATCCTGAGATCGTGACCGCGCTGGGCAAGGTCTACGTGCCGTTCAGTGCGACGAGCCTGTCCCAGGTCGCGGCCATCGCCTGCCTGGATGCCGCCGACGAACTCCTGGCCCGCACCGACGCCGTCGTCGCCGAGCGCATCCGCGTCAGCGCGGCCCTGCGTGACGCGGGATTCGAGCTCCCGCCCTCACAGGCCAACTTCGTCTGGTTGCCGTTGGCCGAACGCACGTTGGACTTCGTGGCCAGGGCCGCCGACAACCGCATCATCGTGCGCCCGTACGGTGAGGACGGCGTGCGGGTCACCATCGGGGCCCCACACGAGAACGACGCCTTTCTGGAGTTCGCCCGGGGCTGGATCGCGGGTGACGCCGGGACTCGGACAGGAGAGACCAAGTGAGCGACGCACGCGGCACGTTCGACGGATTCGTCAGCCGCGAGGGGCAGATCCCCGACGCCGAACTCGACGCGTTCTGGGCGCTGCTACGGCCCGCCGGTGTCGACTTCATGCTCGGCGAGTGGAAGGGCGGCGAGTTCCAGACCGGGCACAAGGCCAACGGATTCATGAACCGGCTCAACTGGTTCGGTAAGACATTCCGCTCGGCCGCCGAGGCCCAGCCGCTCGTCTGCCTGGATGCCGACGGCAACAAGTTCTCCAACACCGAAGCCATGAACGGCGAGGCCAGCCTGTGGCTGGAGGAGTTCCGCGGCGAGGTGACCGCGACCATGGTCTACGACGGCCGCCCCGTGCACGACCACTTCAAGGTGGTCGACGACAACACCGTCATGGGCATCATGAACGGCAAGGGCGCCGTCGACCTCACCTCGGGCATCGGCCGCTACCTGTACTTCTACCTGCAGCGCGTCTAGCCCACCGGCCGGCGGCCGGTGAACGCCAACAGTTGGTCCAGCGGTTCTGCGTCCGCGCCGATCTCGACCGGGTCGTCGAAACCCGCCCGCACCCGGCCGTCCGGGGTGATGATCTGGCGCGCCCACCCCAGGACACACTCCGGCTGCTGATCCGGCACATCGACCGACTGCCCGGTGGCCGCGGCGTAATCCCAGGCGTGCACCAGGAATTCGAGCGACAGGATCCGGGCCATCATCTGCGCCGGCGCCTCGCCCTGCCCGAACGGCACGGTGCCGTCGACCCCGCGTCGTCGCCATGCCGCCACCGCCGGCCGCGCCGCGCTGACTACCTGCTCCTCCACCGGAGTGTCGGGGTTGCGTTCGGGAATCTGCGCCCCGGCCGCCGAGCCGATCATGGTGATGGAGTTCAGGAGGTGGTCCGTCAGCCCCGACACGTCGAATTCGCGGCAAGGTGTCGGACGGGACAGATCGTCCGCGGTGATACCGCTCAGCACGCGTTGCAGCACGTCGAGGGTGGCCTCGGCACTATCGAGTTCATCCATACTCGGTAGTGTCCACGCCATGTCTGACACGTACGAGTCCGTTTCCGTCGAGATCTCCGATCACGTCGCCCAGGTGACGCTGCTGGGTCCCGGCAAGGGCAACGCGATGGGTCCGGCGTTCTGGGCCGAGATGCCCGACGTGTTCGGCACCCTCGACGCCGACCCCGAGGTGCGCGCGATCGTGCTGACCGGTTCGGGCAAGAACTTCAGCTACGGCCTCGACCTGCCCGCCATGGGCGCGACGATGCCGGGGCTGGACGCCGGCGCGAAGGCCCGTGCCGACTTCCACACCACACTGCGCAAGATGCAGGGCGCCATCACGGCCGTCGCCGACTGCCGCACCCCGACCATCGCCTCGATCCACGGCTGGTGCATCGGCGGCGGCGTCGACCTGATCAGTGCCGTGGACATCCGCTACGCCAGCACCGACGCCAAGTTCTCGGTACGTGAGACCAAGCTGGCCATCGTCGCCGACGTGGGCAGCCTGGCGCGCCTGCCACTGATCCTGTCCGATGGGCATCTGCGCGAGCTGGTTCTGACCGGTAAAGACGTGGACGCATCGCATGCCGCGCGCATCGGTCTGGTCAACAACGTGTACGACGACGCCGACGCCTCGTTGGCGGCCGCGCACGCCACCGCCAACGAGATCGCCGCCAACCCGCCGCTGACCGTCGCCGGGGTCAAGGATGTGCTGGATCAGCAGCGCACCGCCAGGGTGGCCGAGAGCCTCCGGTACGTGGCCGCCTGGAATTCGGCCTTCCTGCCGTCGAAGGATCTGGCCGAGGCGGTCACGGCGATGTTCCAGAAGCGCCCGCCCCAGTTCACCGGGGAATAGGCGTCCAGCCGAGCTCGGCCTTGGCCTTCGCGTTGGACAGCGGAAGCCAGGCCTTGCCGAACGCGGTGGCCGGATACGAGGCCAGTAGTCCGACCAGACGGTGCGAGATCGGCACCGGTCGGGGCCGGTGCAGCGTGCGGTTCAGTTCCCGGACGTAATCGCCGAACGACTGCGGACGGTCGTCGACGATGTTGTAGATCTGCCCACCGCGCCCCTTGTCGAGGGCGTCTGCGGTGGCCCGGGCGACGTCGTCGATGTGCACCCAGGACAGGATTCCGGGGCCGGTCAGCGCGGGTAGCGCCCACCACTTGGACAGGCTTCGGAACAGGTCGTCGTGGGTGACGCCGGGGCCGTAGAAAACGCCGTAGCGCAACACGATTCCCTCGGTGCCGCTGTGGTCACCGGAGCCCAGCACGGTGCGTTCCATGCCCCGCAGCGCCTCCAGGAATTCGGCCCCGTGCGGCGGTGGCGGACCCGGATAGGGATCGCTCTCGTCGATCCGGGGCGGCCCACCTGCGCCGTAACCGTAAGCGAAGATGACCGATTCCGCGACCACTCGACGCACACCGGCCCGCTGGGCCGCGGCCACCAGATTCGGCGCCCCGCGGCTCCAGAGCTCTGTCGCAGGGCCGAAGTCCTTGGGGCGCTTCGGCCCCCACTTCGGCAGCGTGGTCAGCAGGCTGACCACCGCTTCGGGCGCGAATTCAGCCATCACCGCATCGATCTGGCCGGCGTCGAGCACGTCGGCCACCACCGGCTTGGCACCCTCGGCGGAGATCTGGGCGGTCTTGCCCGACGAGCGAGTCACCCCGATCACCTCATGCCCCCTCGCGTTGAGCTCCCGCAGCAATGGGATTCCCGGGACACTGGTTGCACCCGCCACCAGGACACGCATCTATGGTTCTCCTACCTTCTCGTCGGACATGCTGATACGTAAGGCAATTGCCAACAGGACCGTGGTCAGCACCAGGCCCGCGGCTTCCAGCCAACCCACCCAGTTGCCCGCGGCGTGGTTGGTGTCGATCAGGTGGCTCAATGAATGCAGGGCCCAGTGCGCAGTGGCGAAGGCCAGCGTGGGCACCCGCCAGCGCGGCCACTTGAGCGCTGCGAGCAGCATCAACCCGAGCGGCAGTTCGAACGACGCGTTGTCGAGGATGTAGTGATCGTTGCGCACGCCGAATGCGCCGAGCGTGTCGAAGAACGCGCCCGGCGCGAACAGCATGAACAGACCGAGGATCACCGAGTAGACGCCGAATACGCCGAGGACGACCTCGGGGTAGCGCCGGGTCTGCGGCACCGGCGGCGCGGCATTGGCCATGTCATCACGCTAACGCCACAGTGGTCTCCGAGTAGGCTCCAATTCCATGGCAGATTCGGGTACCAGTTCCGGGCCGGAGCTGCTGGTCGAACTGGACCGGGCCAGCAAGGCACCGTTGCACCGTCAGCTCGCCGACGGACTGCGCGACGCCATCCGTTCCGGTCGGTTGGCCCCGGCGTCGCGGATGCCGTCCACCCGCGTGCTGTCGGCCGACCTCGGAGTGTCGAGACGGCTCGTGGTCGAGGCCTACGGGCAACTGACGGCAGAGGGATTCCTGCACAGCAGCCAGGGCGGCAGCACCCGGGTCGCGGCCGTCGACGCCGCCCCCTCCAGCTTCGGCCCCGACCGCGTCCGTCCCCGCTTCGACATCGACTTCGCCCCAGGCTCACCGGATCTCGCCAGCTTCCCGCGTCAGGCCTGGCTACGGGCCATGCGCCAGGGCCTGGCCGAGATCGAATCCAGCGCATTCGGCTACGTGGCACCCCACGGACTGCCGGCCGCCCGGACCGCGGTGGCCGACTACCTGCGCCGTACCCGGGGGGTGGTCGCCGACCCACGCCGCATCGTGTTGTGCTCGGGCGCAACACAAGCCGTCGCGCTGCTCGCCCGATGCCTGGACGGGCCGATCGCGGTGGAGGATCCGGGATTCTGGCTGCACCGAATGATCCTGCGACACAACGGCGCCGAACCGATCCCCATCCCGGTGGACGACAACGGCATCGACGTCGGTGCACTGGCCGCCACTGACGCCACCACGGTGCTGACCACCCCGGCCCATCAATCGCCGACGGGGGTGGTGCTCTCGGCCGCCCGTCGGACCGAACTACTGGAATGGGGCCAACCCGGACGGTTGATCATCGAGGACGACTACGACGCCGAGTACCGCTACGACCGGGCGCCAGTGGGTGCACTGCAAGGGGTCGCGCCCGATCGGGTGGTGTACCTCGGGTCGACCAGCAAGACCCTGGCCCCTGGACTGCGCATCGGCTGGATGGTCGTGCCCACCCACCTGATCGAGCGCGTTCGGACCGCGAAAAGCCTTGCCGATACCGGAAGTTCGGTGATGGATCAGATCGCTTTCAGCCAGTTCCTCACCTCCGGCGGCTACGACCGCCACCTGCGTCAGATGCGCCGCCGCTACCCGGCCCGGCGCGAAGCTCTGCTGGCCGCACTGTCGCGCCACCTGCCCCAGGCCGAGGTACTGGGGGCGGCCGCCGGCGTGCATCTGACCGTGCGGTTCCCGCCCGGCTTCCCCATCGACGACCTGACCCGCCGCGCCGCCGAGTTACGCATCCGGCTGGAGCCGCTGGCACCGTGTTACTCCGACCCTTCCAGCGCGCAGCCCGGGCTGATCCTGGGTTACGCCAACCTCACCGAGTCCCAGATCGCCACCGGCGTGGAGATGCTCGGTGAGGCTGCGCACTGAGTCACCCGTGCGCGGCGGTCTGATCCACGTTCCGGTCCGACTGCTTGATGCCCAATTTGCCGACCACGTAATCGGCTGCCTGATCGGTCAGCCCGTTGGCGGCGTACAAGTTGTGCGCATTGTTATCGCTACCGGTCGGCGAGCACACCGGGTCCTCCGGGATGCACAGGTCATCCGTCTTGGCGGTGTACCGGGAACCGACCGTGATCGGCGGTGCGCCGGTGTAGATCATCTGCAGGAAGCCGCTCGACGGCTTGCCGAACAGTGCCACCGCGGCGACATGGTCGGCCACCTCGGCGGGCAACGGGCCACTGATGCTCGGCGGCAACACGAACCCCTGCGGCACCGCATCCTCGGTGAGGTAAGCGGTCACTGCAGCACCCTGCGAGAAACCGCCCAGCACGATCTTGGTGTCGGGGCACGCAGCCACCGTGGCCCTGACCTTGTTGCTCGCGTCGGCGACGCCGTCCGCCGCAGTCGCAAAGTCAAGTGACGCTGGGTAATTCACCGCGTAGACATCGACGGACTTCCCGCCGGCCCTGGCCTGCAGCGCATTCACGAACGCGTCCCCGACGCCACCGACTCCCGGTGGCTCGAACGTGCCCCGCGCGAAGACAACCTGCACGTCCGCACACGATTCCGCAGAAGCCTGACCGGCAGCGGCGATGCACCCACCCGCCACGAACGCCGACGATGCCACCGCCGCCAACCAACGACCAATCCGGTTCATTTTCGACCCCACACTCGTTCCGACCCACCATAACTTTTCGTGCCAACTACTCCTCGATACCCAAGATCAAGGCCGGGCGAATCTCTCCGGGTGTGTGATGTGCGACACATTTAGCCGATGCGGCGGGGGTCTTCGATTTGCTACGAGGCGGCCCCGACGCGCTGGCGCTCGCGCTTTTCCTCGTAGAACCGGGCCCGTTCATCGACCGCGTCGAGGAACTGGGCGAGCTCCTCGCGGGCCTTCTCACCTTCTGGCCCGAAATCGGTTCGATCGAAGATCCGCCAGAAGCGCAGCACCGGCTGCACCACGTCGTCGTGATGGACACGCAGGTCGTAGATGCCCGCCTTGGCGATGGTGATCGCGTTCTGCGCGAAGTCGGCCATTCCGAGCCCGGGCATCGCGAAGTTCACCACCTCATCGCGGATGGCCATCATCGAGGCATCGGGCGCCAGGTCCAGCGCGGCCGCCATGAGATTGCGGTAGAACACCATGTGCAGGTTCTCGTCGGCGGCGATCCGACCGAGGAGTTGATCGGCGATCGGGCAGCCGGATGCCCGCCCGGTGTTGCGATGCGATACCCGGGTGGCCAGCTCCTGGAACGACACATAAGCCATCGCCGCCAACGGTGTCTTGTCGCCCGAGTCATATCCGGCGACCGTATGTGCCATGCGAAGACGTTCCAGGGCAACCGGATCCACACCGCGCGTGACAACGAGGTAGTCGCGCAGAGCGATGCTGTGGCGGCCCTCTTCGGCCGTCCACTGCCCGACCCAGGTGCCCCACGCGCCGTCGCGGGAGAACCGCGTGGCTATCTCGCGGTGATAAGACGGCAGGTTGTCTTCGGTCAGCAGGTTGACGGTCATGGCCACCTTGGCGACAGGGTCCAGCGGCGAATCCTCGGGCTGCCAGTCTTCTCCGCCCATGAAGGCGAAGTCGCGCCCCCTGCTCCACGGAACGTAGTCGTGTGGAAACCATTCCCGCGCCATCGACAGGTGACGGTCAAGGTTGCTCGCGACAACCGGTTCCAGTTCGTGGAGCACTCCGCTCTGGGTGTCCATTCCGGTCCTCCCAACGTGTGGCAGCGCGTCGACGTCAGCGCGCCGTTCCCAACCTACGGTACCGTAGGTTACGGAACCGTAGGTTACGTTTTCGTGAAACGAAAGGCCCCAGACAACCGGCCGAGCTCACGTGCCCTTCGGTGCCGCGGCCTCGAGCTCGCGGAGCAATTCGAGCGACAGGAAGGTCATGGCGCCCTTGTCCTCGAATTTGTGGGCCACGTTGCCGGCGATGCCGCCCTGCACTGCGAGCTCGCCGATGAGATCGAGCTTGAGCTGCGGGCTGCCCTCGGAGAAGTCGAGATCTGCGAGGTCGACCCACACGATGTTGGGCCGGGTGGTGGACTCGTAGACGTACCGCTTGTTGGTGAGATCGAGCACCACCTGCCAGATGGTCTGCGAGGCGTCGGGCTTGCCCGGGTCGGGGATGCGGAAGGGCTGCGCGGCGTTGCGGATCACCGAGAACATGCTTGCGATGGCCTCCACCTGGCTGGACGGCTTGGGCAGCCGGCCGGCGTAGTAGCTGGCGCGGGCGAACCGGTCGCTGGCCAGGGTGGAGCCGGGGATCGGTTGCTCGCCGCCAAGACCGGTGAACGACTTCACCAGCTCCAGCTGCTGATCGAAGGTCGGCGAATTCGTCATCACCGTGTAGTCCTTCGAGTGGTACACCCGGGCCTTGCCGTCGACGTACTCGATGATCGCCGAGTCCCCGGTCGCGTCGTCGAGTGCCAGGTGCAGTCCGGGGCGGACGCCGCCGGTCGGATCGTCCATCTGCACCACCTGCACATCGGTCTCCGCGATCCACGCCGTCGCCTCGGCGACAGTCGCGAAGTTGTCCAGGAAGTACTGCAGCCAGATACCTTGGCCGAGCTGGGTGCGTGAATCGTCCGGTTCACCGTAGGTGGATTCGGCCAGCCACAGGATGTGCCCGGCCAGACCTGCCTCGTTCATACCGTCGACGGAGGTGATGTCGAAGGCGGAAGCAACCACGCTGCCGTACTTCGAGGTCCAGGTGAGCCTGCCCGAAACCGCATCGTCCCGCTTGACGCCGCGCGGCTGCTTCCACAGGTTGGTCATCAAGTCCTTGTGGAAGTCCATGTTCCTGCCGACCAGAACCGCATCGCCCGCTTCGGGCCAGATGACTCGCGTGCACATTGGGGCGAGCCTAGTGCCGGCGCCCGTACACGTACGGCGAACCCACGGACCAGTTCTCGCACACGCACGTCGGTGAATCACTCGTGTCTGGCGACAGGTATGTAAATAAGTGTCGCCATCATCGGGTTATGGCGACACTTCCCCCGCTCAGCTACGAGACGCTGCACTGGACCCCGAGCCTGGACAGCCAGTCGTCAACGGTGTGCTTCTGCGCGAGGAGCTGGGAATCCCTACTGACCACCCCCGCCGCTATATCGGTCCCCTCGCCGAGGCGGGGATCGTTGTCGAGTTCACCGACCGAGCGCGTAACCGTGCCTGGCGCACACCTGAAATCCTGGATGCACTGGACGATTTCGCCGAACGGGCCGGACGACGGGGGTGAATCGTTCGGCCACCGGGTGTGGCAAGGTGTGGCAATCTTCCTGATCCGCGGTGTCGATACCCGAATCAACGCCACTCCTGATGGCGGTGGCGGAGGGATTTGAACCCCCGGTGGGGATTAACCCACTCTCGCTTTCAAGGCGAGTGCATTAGGCCGCTCTGCCACGCCACCGCCGACAAGAGTACGGGTTTCACACCCGACCGATGTGGGCGGGCGGCGCTCCGTTCTTCAGCGCGACGCTGATCCGGCGACAGTTCTCCCCCATTGCCGCGATCTGCGGACGCGAGAGCCTGCCGAGGAAGTGCGAGCGGACACCCTGGCCGTACGTCACCATCGCCTCGCGAACAGCGACCCTGCCTTCTTCGGTGATCGTGGCGACCACGCCGCGCCCATCGTCCGGACTGGCACACCGGGTTACCAGATTCTGAACTTCCAGCCGCCGGATCTGCCGGGTCACCCGGCTGGGCAGAGACATCAGCCGCTCGGCCAAGTCACCCATCCGCGCCGACCCGGTCGACGACTTGTCCAAGATATCGAGCAGGCGCACATCATTCAGCGTCAGATGATGCGCGTCCACCAACGACCGGTTCAAGGTCGCATACATTCGCAACGCCGAGTCGAGATAGTTTTGCCATGACCTCTGCTCGGCGATGTCCAGGCCCGGCATGTCACCCGCCGTGCGCCCCGCAATCATCCCCACCATGGCCGCAATCGTAAGCGACGTCAGTATTGCTGCGCTTGGGAAATAGAAGGCTTGTACCGTGGAAATAATGCATGCAATTGTCGCTTCCGTCGATGGCCATCTGACCTGGGAAAACGTCGCTGATATTGAAGCAGCAAAGGGAGAAATTCTGATCCGGGTTCATGCCGCGGGCGTCAACCGAGCCGATCTGCTGCAGGCGGCGGGCAAGTATCCGCCCCCGCCAGGCGCCAGTGAGGTCATCGGACTGGAGGTGTCAGGCACCGTCGCCGCACTCGGCGCGAATGTTACCGACTGGTCAGTTGGGCAACCGGTATGCGCATTGCTCGCCGGCGGCGGCTACGCCGAATACGTCGCGGTACCCGCCGCCCAGGTGCTGCCATTGCCTGATGGCGTTGCCCTGAGCGACGCCGCAGGACTGCCCGAGGTGGCCTCCACAGTGTGGTCGAACCTCGTGATGACTGCGGGTCTGAAGGCCGGTCAGCTCGTCCTGTTGCACGGCGGCGCCAGCGGCATCGGCACCCACGCCACCCAGGTGGCCCACGCGCTCGGCGCCCGGGTTGCGGTGACGGCGGGCTCCGCCGACAAGCTCGCCCTGTGCCGCGAACTCGGCGCCGATATCACCGTCAACTACCGCGACGAGGACTTCGTAGAACGGGTGCGGGCCGAGACCAGCGGCGTGGGCGCCAACGTGATCCTCGACATCATGGGAGCCGCCTACCTGGACCGCAATGTCGACGCCCTGGCCACCGGCGGACGCCTGGTGATCATCGGCATGCAGGGCGGCGTCAAGGCCGAACTGAACATCGCCAAGCTGCTCGGTAAACGGGCCGGAGTGATCGCCACCTCGCTGCGCCCGCGCCCCGTCGAAGGATCCGGCAGCAAGGGCGAGATCGTGCGGGCTGTGCTCGACAACGTCTGGCCGATGATCGCCGACGGGCGGGTACGGCCGATCATCGGCGCCGAACTGCCCATCCAGCAGGCCCAGCGCGCCCACGAACTGCTCGCGTCCGGCGAGGTATCGGGAAAGATCGTCCTGACGGTTTAGCCCACCGCGACGGGAGGAGCAATCAGCCCAGGGAGGCCAGAGCCCGCACGAGCTGATCGACCTCGGCGCCCGTCGAGTAGTGCGACAGCCCCACTGTCACCGCGCCACCGATGTCGTTCACCCCGATCACATCGAGCACTCGCGAGCTGGCATTCGACATCGCCAGGATGCCGTTGTCGGCCAACCGCTGCACGACCCGCTCGGCCGGGATGTCCCGCACTACGAAGCTGAGCACCGGAATCTGCGACTCCGGCCTGCCGATCACCATTACCAACGGCAACGAGCGCAGCGAGGCCACCAGGTACTCGAACAGGCGGTCCAGATACGCGCCGGCGGACTGCATCGACACGGCCAGCCGTTCGCGGCGCGAGCCGCTGGCCGAATCATCGAGGTTCGACAGGTACTCGATGCTGGCCACCACGCCACCCAGCAGGCCGTACTGGTGCATGCCCACTTCCAGGCGGGCCGGACCGGTCGCCTGGGGATTCAACGAGACCGAGGCCAGCGAGTCGATCACCGACGGGTCGCGGAACACCAGGGCACCGATCGGCGGGCCGCCCCACGGCACCGCATTGAGGGCGACGACGTCGGCGTCGATCTCGTTGATGTCGATCAGCCGGTACGGGGCCGCGGCCGAGTGGTCGACAACCACCAGTCCGCCGACCTCATGCGTGAGCTTGGTCACCTCGCTCAGATCGGTGACGGTCCCCAGCGTGGACGACGCCGAAGCGATCGCCACCAGGCGGGTCGGCTTGTCGATCAAGCCTTCCCACTGCCAGGACGGCAGCTCACCCGTCTCGATGTCGACCTCGGCCCACTTCACCTTGGCGCCATAGCGATTCGCAGCCCGCAACCAGGGCGCGATGTTCGCCTCGTCATCCAGGCGGGTGACCACCACCTCGTAGCCGAGCCCGACCCGACTCGAGGACGCCTCGGCCAGCGCGGTCAGCAGTTGAGCCCGGTCCGCGCCGAGCACCACGCCCCGCGGATCGGCGTTGACCAGGTCGGCGACAGCTTGGCGGGCAGCGGTGAGGACGGCCGCGCTACGGCGTGCCGATGGATGCGGTCCCACTGCCGTGGGCATCGAGCCTCGGAACGCGGTGGACACCGTCGTCGCGACGGAATCGGGCACCAGCATGCCGTTCTGGGCATCGAAGTGGACCCACCCATCGCCCAATGACGGGTGCAAGCCCCGCACCCGGGCGACGTCGTATGCCATGCCAGCCACCTTAGAGCGTCCGCAAATATCACAAACCGACACGATTTGGTGAGCGCCCGACCGCACGTTTGCACTTGAAGAGACCATGCTCGGACCGGGTCACCCTGGGCAGCCATACTAGTCCAGTGGGCTTCGGGTTCGGAGTGCTAATCGCACTGTTGTTGCTGGTGATCCCCGGGGCGCTGATAGCCAGAGCCGGCGGGCTGACCGTGTCGACGGCAGTCGCGGTGGGTCCGGCCTTGACCTACGGCACCGTCGCATTGACGATCGTCCCTCTCGGGGCCATCGGCGTGCCGTGGAACGCGTGGACCGCGTTGTTTGCTGTGGCCATCATTGCTGCCATTGCGGCCGGCTTGCGGAGGCTCCTTGCCCGCTTCCGTGACCGCGACGCCGAGGGGTCAGCCATGACGGGGCGGCCCGCAGTGGTGGTTGCGGTGGGAGTGCTGCTGGGCGCCGCACTGATTGCTGCCGCGGCCTTCGCCGGCCTGGTGCACTGGCAATCCGTCCCCAGCACCTGGGACTCGGTGTGGCACGCCAACACCATCCGGTGGATCCTCGACACCGGCCAGGCCTCGCCGACCCACATGGGCGAACTCCGCAACGTCGAGACCCACGAGGCGCTCTACTACCCGTCGGCCTTCCACGCCCTGGCCGCCGTCTACTGCCAGCTCACCGGCGCCGCCGCGACCACCGCTTACACCGTGAGTTCGGTGGCCGCTGCGGTGTGGCTGTTCCCGGTCAGTGCCGCGGTGCTGACGTGGAAGGTGCTCCGCCCGCACACCTGCGAGATGCGCACCGCTGTCGCTGCGGGCACGGCCGCGGCACTCGCCGCGTCGTTCACCGCGGTGCCCTACGTCGAATTCGATGTCGCGGCGATGCCCAACCTGGTGGCCTACGGACTCGCGGTACCGGTGTTCGTCCTGATCACCTCGACGCCGGCACATCGCGACCGCATCGGTCTGGCCGTGCTCGCCACGGTCGGGGTCTTCTCGGTGCACCTCACCGGCGGCGTGGTGACGGCGCTGTTGGTGGGCGTCTGGTGGCTGGCGGATGCGCTGTGGCGGCCGGTGCGCGGCCGGCTGTCCGACTTCCTGGCGCTGGCGGCCGTCGCGGTGCCGACCCTGCTGATCCTTCTCCCCCAGTTTCTCGGGGTCCTTCAGCAGGCCGACATCATCGTCGGGCACGCCTTCGTCAACCACCTCGGCAAGAAGTATTCGCTGTTCGCGGCGGTCGTCCAGCACACCCGCCACCTCAACGACTTCCCGATCCAGAACGCACTCATCGCCCTGGCGGCCATCGGCGGACTGGTCATGCTGGTGCGGAAGATCTGGTGGCCGCTGGCGGTGTGGCTGATCCTGATCGCGTCGATCGTGCATTCCGGTGCCCCGTTCGGCGGGCCGCTGGGCGTCATCACCGGCAAGTTCAGCGACCTGTTCTACAGCGATCCGCGTCGCCTGTCGGCGGTGGTCACGATGCTGTACGCACCGATGGCCGCCATCGGCCTGGGCGCACTGGTCCTGCTGGGCGCCGCTGTCCTGCGCCGGACCGGCGCCCGCCCGGCGTGGATCCGTGCGACGGCTGCCGTCGCACTGGTCGCCACCACCGTGGGGCTGGCCTGGCATTACTTCCCCCGGCACAAGTACCTGCTCGGACAGAAGTACGACTCGGTGATTATCGACGCCAAGGACCTGGAGGCCTTCGCCTACCTGGCTGAGCTTCCCGATGCCCGGACCACGCTGATCGGCGACGCCAACACCGACGGGACCGCCTGGATGTACGCGGTTTCGGGGCTGCACCCGCTGTGGACCCACTACGACTATCCGGTACAACAGGGCCCCGGGTACCACCGGTTCATCTTCTGGGCGTACGCCGACGACGCGGACACCGATCCCAGGGTTGCCGAGGCGGTTGAGGCGCTCGACATCCGCTACGTGATCACCAGTACACCGGTGGTTCGAGGGTTCGTCATGCCCGACGGACTAGTGTCGCTAGACAGCTCACGGTCGTGGGAGAAGATCTACGACAACGGTGAGGACCGCATCTACCGCTGGCACCGAGAGAACGCGGCGACCAAAAAGAACTGACACGAGACCGAACTGTTCCAAGGGAAGGCCATGACCATCAACCCCGACGATGACAACATCGAGATCCTGGCCAGCACGGCCGATGAGATTGATGCCGACGCTGACGGCAAGTCGCTGACAGACCTCGTCGAACAACCGGCGAAGGTCATGCGCATCGGCACGATGATCAAGCAGCTGCTCGAAGAGGTGCGCGCGGCTCCGCTCGACGACGCCAGCCGCAACCGGCTGCGCGACATCCACCGGACCAGCATCCGTGAACTCGAGGACGGTCTGGCCCCCGAACTGCGTGAAGAACTCGAGCGGCTGACCCTGCCCTTCACCGAGGACAGCGCGCCGTCGGACGCCGAACTCCGCATCGCGCAGGCACAGTTGGTGGGCTGGCTGGAAGGGTTGTTCCACGGAATCCAGACGGCGTTGTTCGCCCAGCAGATGGCCGCCCGCTCCCAGCTCGAGCAGATGCGCCAGGGCGCGCTTCCGCCAGGGCTGCAGGTCCCGGGCGGACAGCGCGGCGGCACTCACCCCGGCACCGGCCAGTACCTGTAGGTTGCCTGTTGTCTGATCCGTTTATCTCGACGCGCGAAGCATGGGTGGAGTTCCCCATCTTCGATGCCAAGACGCGCTCGCTGAAGAAGGCGTTCCTCGGTAAGGCCGGCGGTGCCATCGGACGCAACGAGTCCAACGTCGTCGTCATCGAAGCTCTGCGCGACATCACGATGTCGCTGAAAATGGGCGACCGGGTCGGGCTGGTCGGCCACAACGGCGCGGGTAAATCCACACTGCTGCGGCTGCTTTCGGGCATCTACGAGCCGACACGAGGCTCAGCCACGGTGAGTGGCCGGGTGGCTCCGGTGTTCGACCTCGGCGTCGGGATGGACCCCGAGATCTCGGGGTTCGAGAACATCCTCATCCGCGGCCTGTTCCTCGGGCAGTCCCGCAAGCAGATGCTGGCCAAGGTCGACGAAATCGCCGAGTTCACCGAGCTCGGCGAGTACCTGTCGATGCCGCTGCGCACTTACTCGACCGGTATGCGGGTGCGCCTGGCGATGGGCGTGGTCACCAGCATCGACCCCGAGATCCTGCTGCTCGACGAAGGCATCGGCGCGGTCGACGCGGACTTCCTCAAGAAGGCGCAAACCCGCCTGCAGAGCCTGGTGGAGCGGTCCGGAATCCTGGTGTTCGCAAGCCATTCCAACGAATTCCTGGCCAGGCTCTGCAAGACGGCGATGTGGATCGACCACGGCACCATCAAGATGACGGGCGGCATCGAGGAGGTCGTCGGCGCCTACGAGGGGCCGGATGCGGCCCGGCATGTGCGCGAGGTGTTGGAGGAAACGGCGCGTGGAGCCTGAGTCCGTCTGTGCCGTCATCGTCACGCACCGACGTCGTGAACTACTCACCCTATCGTTGGCCGCGGTGGTCAACCAGGACCGCAAACCCGATCACCTGATCGTGGTCGACAACGACGACGACGAGGCCGTGCGTGAACTGGTCCTGGGCCAGCCGGTACCGGCGACCTATCTCGGCTCCCGCCGAAACCTCGGCGGCGCAGGCGGTTTCGCGCTGGGCATGCTGCACGCCTTGGCTCAGGGAGCCGACTGGATCTGGCTGGCCGACGACGACGGCCGCCCCGCCGACAACACCGTCCTGTCCACCCTGCTGGCCTGCGCCGAGCAGTACAGCCTGGCCGAGGTCTCACCCATGGTGTGCAACCTCGATGATCCGGAGCGCCTGGCGTTCCCGCTGCGCCGCGGGCTGGCGTGGCGGCGCCTGGTCGGCGAGTTACGCACCGAGGGTGAGGGTGATCTGCTGCCCGGTATCGCCTCACTGTTCAACGGCGCATTGTTCCGGGCCGCCACGGTGGAGTCCGTCGGCGTCCCGGATCTGCGCCTGTTCGTCCGCGGCGACGAGGTCGAACTGCACCGGCGGTTGGTGCGCTCCGGCCTGCCGTTCGGAACTTGTTTGACCGCAAGCTATCTGCACCCGTGCGGGACCGATGAGTTCAAACCGATCCTCGGCGGCCGGATGCACACCCAGTACCCCGATGACGAGACGAAGCGGTACTTCACCTACCGCAACCGCGGCTACCTGCTGTCCCAGCCGGGTCTGCGCAAACTGCTGCCGCAGGAGTGGGTGCGGTTCGGCTGGTACTTCCTGGTGTCCCGCCGCGACCCGGCGGGTCTGCGCGAATGGATTCGCCTGCGGCGGCTGGGCAGGAGCGAAAGATTTTTTCGGGGCGAGCGAAGCGACGGGAGGAGCAGCAGATGACGTTCACTGACGCAGCGTCCGAGTCCAAGACCATGACCCGCGCAATCCGCGATCTTTCCGAAGGTTTCCGCAAGCGCGAACTGTGGCTGCACCTGGGCTGGCAGGACATCAAGCAGCGCTACCGGCGCAGTGTGCTCGGCCCGTTCTGGATCACCATCGCCACCGGTACCACCGCGGTGGCGATGGGCCTGCTGTACTCGAAACTGTTCAAGCTCCCCCTCGAAGAGCACCTGCCGTACGTGACGCTCGGGTTGATCATCTGGAACTTGATCAACGCCTCGATCCTCGAGGGCTCCGAGGTGTTCATCGCCAATGAGGGCCTCATCAAACAACTTCCGACCCCGTTGTCGGTACATGTCTACCGCTTGGTGTGGCGGCAGCTGATCCTGTTCGGCCACAACATCGTCATCTTCGTGGTGATCGCGATCGTCTATCCGAAGCCTTGGAAATGGGTCGATTTGGCAGTCATCCCGGCGCTGGGGCTGATCGTGCTGAACTGCGTATGGGTGTCGATCTGCTTCGGCATCCTTGCCACCCGCTACCGCGACATCGGTCCGCTGCTGGCCTCGGTGGTACAGCTGCTGTTCTTCATGACTCCGATCATCTGGAACGAGTCGACACTGCAGCAGCAGGGCGCCGGATCGTGGGCCAAGATCGTCGAATTGAATCCGCTGCTGCACTACCTCGACATCGTGCGGGCCCCGCTGTTGGGCGCCGATCAGGAAGCGCGGCACTGGATTGTGGTGCTGGTCCTGACAGCGATCGGTTGGGGCTTCGCGGCAATCGCGATGCGCCAGTACCGGGCACGCGTCCCGTACTGGGTGTAGTCACCAGGGCGCAGGCGCGCCGCCGAACACGAACCTGCGTCCGGAGATCTCCTTCGGCTGGATGCGGACGTAGCGGCGTTTCGTGGTGACAATCCACGACAACAACTGGCCACTCTCAGCCTCGGCGATCTCATCAGGTGCCTCAAGCAGTCGCGGTTCGCCCCGCACGATCACACTCCACCCGCCGGAGACATTGTGATCGTCGACTTCGAACAGCACCCGGTCGTTGAACAGCGCAGAGACCAACTTGGTCCCCTCCGCGGTCCGGAACAACACGGTGCGGTGCTGAACGACGAAGTTGACCGGGAAGATTTCGAGCCTGGTGCCCATCGTCGCGACCAACCGGCCCAGGGTGACGCTGGACAACAAGTGCCAGCACTCGTCCTCCCCGAGCACCGAAACCGGGCTCTGCGGCGTCATGAGGCCACCGTAGCGCCGAAATGGCAATCGGCGCGCCCGGCTCCTCGAGAGAAGCGGGACGCGCCGATCGGCAGGATGACTACTGGACGTTCATGAACGTGACGTTCATGTGCTCAGTTCATATTCCAGGGCTCGCCGTAGGTGGTGACGCTGTCACCGGTCGAGGCGATCAGGCGGGCGAACGGACGCAGCAGCACACCACCGGCCGCACCGGTCACCGTGCCGTGCGCATTGGACACCGCCACACCGCCGGCCGGGCCCTTGACATCCACCGAGAACGTCGCCACTTCCTGGATACCGGGGCCATTGCCCAGATCCGCACTGATCGACACACCCGGGAACAGGTTCGGGGTGATGACCGACTCCAGGCCGAACGGCGGGCCGGTGATGTCACCATCGTCGATCAGGATGTTGGGGGTGGTGTAGGAGAAGTTGATCCCCACACCCAGCGACCAGGGGAAGCCGATCTGGTAACCCAGCTCCAAGGTGCCCTCGAAATCGTCGGCCCCCGGGCCGGCGACGGTGTACTTGGCGCGACCGGAATGGAACCACTCACGGGTCAGCCGGTTGCGGTCCAGCGGAAACACACCATTGAGGAAGGTGTCCCACTGCTGAACGGTCAGAGTCCGATCCTGACCATCAACCAGGCTCAGTTCATTGTCCAGACCCGCATGAGAAGTGCCCGTGCCTATGAAGAGGCCGGCGAAGACCCCTGCCATTGCGGTCACCAATGCGACCAGCACCCGACTGAATGCCTTCATGTTCTCCCTAGCTGTGTCGGCGATCCGATTCGTTCTTCACCAACCAGGGTCCCCACCCCAGAGATACGTGGGCGATCCACTACCCGATTAGGGAGGTCACATCCGGTTCTCATGCCCTGCTCATGATTGGCAGGAGAAAACGTAACCGGGCAACACCCGGCCAGCAACGGCAACGGTTTCCGGCCACCGAGCAGACAAACCTTGGCACAAAGTTTGCTGAACCAGCACCGGCTTGCGTCACACCGTCGCTGTCCGTTACCTGTGGGCACGGGCCGTCGCGGTTGCACGCCGCCGGCACAAGGAAGCCGAGACAAGACCCCACTACAGCGTCGGAACTGCCGTTTCGCCATTTCCGTGGAAGGTCTGGCAGACAATCACGCTGAGCAGAAGGATTGCCGTCACGGTCGTCAATATCGCGGGCCGGCCAGCCGACCACTCCGGGTTTGCGCTTGCTGGGTAAACGGCCCGTTACGCGCCACCCAACGCCCGGATTAACTGAACCGCCGAAGATCCTTCGGCGGTTTCACAACCGTTATTCCAATTTGTGGCCGACATCACACTCACGACGCCCCGCGGAAGTGGGTTTTGGTGCCTCACCGTCGCGGGGCGGGCATCCGCACGGTGACGTTGATGCGGTTCCACGCGTTGATGGTCACCGCCATCGCGATCACCTGGCCGAGCTCGCGTTCGGTGAAGGCCTCGGCGGCGCGCGCATACACCGCGTCGGGAACATGGCCGTCGCCCAGTTCGGTGATGGCCTCGGCCAGGGCCAGCGCCGCCTGCTCACGTTCGGTGAACAGGTCACCGGCCTCCTGCCAGGCGGCGATGAGTGCGAGCCGCTGTTCGGTCTCGCCCTGCTTGCGGGCGTCGTGGGTGTGCATGTCGAGGCAGAACGCGCAGTGGTTGATCTGCGATGCCCGGATCTTGACGAGCTCGCCGATCGTGGGGTCGACGTCCTTGGCGGCGGCATTCGACAGCGTCATCATCGCGTCGTAGAGCTCGGGAGAAACCTTGTAGATCTTGAGGCGGTCAACGGTCGTGGCGGGTTCGAGTGTCTGTGTCATGCCACCAACGCTAGGCCAGAAAGTACCGCCTAGATGGTTCAATACTGAAGTGACTTCGCGGGCCAATTTTGGTAGCCGGGACCTTCACCTCGAGCTGCGCACGAGGATCGAGCCCGGCAGCCGCACCGCGCGCGAGCAGCTGATCACCGCACTTCGGGAGGGAATCCGAACGGGCCGGTTGAGCACCGATACGCGGCTGCCGCCGTCACGCACGCTGGCCTCCGATCTGGGGCTGGCCCGTAACACCGTCGCCGAGGCCTATGCGGAGTTGGTCGCCGAGGGCTGGCTGGCCTCCCGCCAGGGGGCAGGCACCTGGGTCGCGCGTGCCACAACTGCGCGGCCGGCGCCGCGACCGCGCCGCATTCCCGTCACGCCTCGGCACAACCTGATGCCGGGCTCGCCCGATGTATCCGAGTTTCCGCGGTCGGCCTGGTTGGCATCGGCCCGGCGGGCCATCACCGACGCACCTGTGTCAGCACTGCGAATGGGTGATCCACGCGGACCGCTGGTGCTGCGCGAGGCGCTCACCGAATACCTGGGCCGGGCGCGCGGAGTGCGCGCGACACCGGAATCCATCGTGATCTGCTCCGGGGTTCGCGACGGCGTCGACCTGGTGGGCCGGGTCCTGGGCAGCCGGCGACCCATCGCGGTGGAGGCTCACGGGCTGTTCATCTTCCGCGACGTGCTTGCGGCGCTGGGGGTACCGACGACGCCGATCGGCGTCGACGAGCACGGCGCGGTGATCAGCGACCTGGAGCGCCTCGACACCCCGGCCGTACTACTTACTCCCGCGCATCAGAGCCCGTTCGGCATGGCACTGCACCCGGTCCGACGCACAGCGGTCATCGACTGGGCGCAACGGACCGACGGATACGCGTTGGACGACGACTACGACGGCGAGTTCCGCTACGACCGCCAGCCCGTCGGCGCCCTGCAGTCCTTGAACCCAGAACGGGTCGTCTACCTGGGATCGGCCAGTAAGAGCATGGCGCAGGTGATGCGCGTCGGCTGGATGGTGCTGCCGGAGGCATTGATCGATCCGGTCATCGCGGCAGCCGGTGGGGCGCAGTATCACGTCGACGCCCTCACGGCGCTGACCTTGGCCGACTTCATCCGTGGCGGCGGCTACGACCGGCACATCCGCCGGATGCGCAACCGCTACCGACGGCGACGCGACGCCCTTGCCACCGCACTCGCCGGATTCAATCTGGGCATCGGCGGGCTGGCGGCTGGAGTGAATATGCTGCTCACCCTTCCCGACGGGGCCGAACCCGAGGTGCTGCGCCGGGCCGGTGAGGCCGGCATCGCGCTGCACGGGCTGTCGCTGATGCGTCACCCGCAGGCCGGACCCGATACCCCGGATCCCGACGGGATCATCATCGGTTTCGGGGCGCCCGCCGAACACGCCTTCGGGCCCGCGGTCGACGCGCTCTGCGGCGTGCTGTCAGCCGCGTTGCGTTAGGAATCCTCGCCCACGATCAGGTCTGACGGCCCGGTGGGCAGCCGCCAGCCGAAGATCAACGCGGCCAAGCGCAGCGTCGTCGCCACCACCGTGCCCACCGCCAGTCCGATCCACTGTGGGCCGAAATAGTCGATGACCGCATATGTCGTCGCACCGATCATTGCCGGGACGGCATACAGATCATCCGGCCGCATCAACATCGGGATCTCGCGGACCAGCACATCCCGGATGATGCCGCCGCCGATCGCGGTGGTCATGCCGATCAGCACCGCCGCGAACCAGCTGGCCCCATGGTCGACGGCGAACGCCGCGCCGGAGGTCGCGAAGAACCCCATACCGATCGCGTCCAGTGGCAGCACGATGTGGTTGAACCGAATCAGATACTTGGCGGTGAGGGTGGCCACAAAAGTCGCCGCCAGAGCAACGGTGATGTTCGGCCAGTGCTGAATGGAGACGGGCGGATGGACGCCGAGGAAGAGATCGCGGATCACCCCGCCGCTCACACCGGTCAACACGCCCAGCGCCGCGATACCGAACAGGTCGAAGCCCTTGCGGATCGCGACCATGACCCCCGACGACGCGAACACCGCGATCCCGAGGTCGTTGAGCACCGTCTGCAACACGACTGAACGTTAGGCCCTCGCTAAGCTGCCTGGGTGGCTGAGCCCGTAATGTCCCCGACCCTGGACCTCAAAACGCAAGCGTTCCGGTTCCTCGTCACCGGCGGACTGGCCGCGATTGTTGACTTCGGCCTGTACGTCACCTTCCTTCGACTGTTCGCCACAATCTGGCACGTCGACGAGGACATCCGGGTCAACGTCGCCAAGACCATCAGCTTCATCGCCGGCACCACCACCGCCTACCTGATCAACCGGCGCTGGACCTTCCAGGCGCCGCCCAGCAGGGCCCGGTTCATCGCGGTCTGCGTCCTCTACGCACTCACCTACGCGGTGCAGGTGGGTATCAACTTCGTGTTCTACATGCAGTTCGAGAACCAGCCCTGGCGGGTGCCGGTGGCCTTTGTCATCGCCCAGGGCACCGCGACCGTGATCAACTTCATCGTGCAACGTGCGGTGATCTTCAAACTGCACTGAGGTCCGGCACCGGTTACTGCCGGGTACTCTCCTTACCGATGTCGACTACCGATTTGCCGACCACTCCCAAGCGCCTGACAGGCTGGGGCCGGACCGCACCGACCGTGGCACAGGTGCTCTCTACCAGCGATCCCGAGGTCATCGTCAAGGCCGTCACGCGGGCCGCCGAGCAGAAGGGCCGGGGTGTGATCGCCCGCGGCCTGGGCCGCTCATACGGCGACAACGCGCAGAACGGCGGCGGGCTCGTCATCGACATGTCGGGGCTCAACCAGATCCACTCGATCGATGCCGGCACCAAGCTGGTCGACGTGGACGGCGGGGTGAACCTCGACCAACTGATGCGGGCTGCACTGCCCCACGGATTGTGGGTACCGGTGCTGCCTGGCACCCGCCAGGTGACCATCGGCGGCGCCATCGGCTGTGACATCCACGGCAAGAACCACCACAGCGCAGGCAGCTTCGGCAACCACGTGCGCTCGATCGATCTACTGACCGCCAATGGCGAGATCCGCAAACTCACTCCGGACGGTCCCGACGCCGAATTGTTCTGGGCCACGGTCGGCGGTAACGGCCTGACCGGCATCGTCCTGCGGGCCACGATCGAGATGACCCCCACGGAGACCGCGTATTTCATCGCCGACGGCGATGTCACGCACGGCCTCGACGAGACCATCGAGTTCCACAGCGACGGCACCGAGGACAACTACACGTATTCGTCCGCGTGGTTCGACGCGATCAGCGCCCCGCCCAAGCTGGGGCGCGCGGTGATCTCCCGCGGCTCGCTGGCGAAACTGGACCAACTGCCCGCCAAACTCCAGCGCGATCCGCTGAAATTCGATGCGCCGCAGTACTTCACTGCGCCGGACATCTTCCCCAACGGCCTGGGCAACAAGTACATCTTCGGCGCCCTCACCGAGGGGTGGTATCGGCTGGGCAAGACCTACCGGGGCAAGGCCCAGAACCTGACGCAGTTCTACCACCCCCTGGACATGGTCGGGGAATGGAACCGGGCCTACGGCTCGGCCGGTTTCGCCCAGTATCAGTTCGTGGTGCCCACCGAGGCTGTCGACGAGTTCAAGCGGATCATGGTCGACATCCAGCGCTCCGGGCACTACTCGTGGCTCAACGTGTTCAAGCTGTTCGGCCCGGGAAACCAGGCTCCGCTGAGCTTCCCGATTCCCGGGTGGAACGTCTGCGTCGACTTCCGGATCAAGCCCGGCCTGAGCGAGTTCCTCACCGAACTGGACCGCCGCGTAATGGAATTCGGCGGCCGGCTCTATACCGCCAAGGACTCGCGGACCACCGCGGCCACGTTCCACGCCATGTACCCGCGCATCGAAGAGTGGCTGGCCGTGCGCCGCAAGGTCGACCCCGATGGCCTGTTCGTGTCGGACATGGCACGTCGTCTGGAGCTCGTCTAGCGGTCCGCTCGGCACACCCACACGCCGACCGTTCGGCGCTCGTCTGAGCCCTCTCGAATTGGCGAGAATTTTATTCTTGACTAATTCCAGAAAAGGGATAAGACTTCGGTCCGTGGCGACAACCGCGGACTTCCAGCAGATGCTGCGAAACGCCGACATGCGCGTGACCCGCCCCCGAGTGGCGGTGCTACACGCGGTCCATGCGCACCCACACGCCGATACGGACACGATCATCCGTTCGGTGCGCAAAGACCTGCCCGAGGTCTCGCACCAGGCCGTCTATGACTCGTTGCATGCGCTGACCGCAGCAGCTCTGTTGCGGCGTATCCAACCATCCGGTTCGGTCGCCCGGTACGAATCACGGATCGGCGACAACCATCACCACGTCGTGTGCCGATCGTGTGGCGCAATCGCCGACGTGGACTGCGCGGCCGGGTCGGCCCCATGCCTGACCGCGTCACACGACCACGGTTTCGAGATCGATGAAGCCGAGGTCATCTATTGGGGCACGTGCCCCGAATGTTCCATTGCTCCAAGTAGATAACCCCTTAACCCGCCAGCCCCGGAAAGGATTTGTCATGGCCGACGCCGAAACTCACCCCCCGATTGGTGAAGCACAAACCGAACCCGCCGAAAGCGGCTGTCCCATGGTCATCAAGCCCCCCGTCGAGGGCGGCAGCAACCGCGACTGGTGGCCCAACGCGGTCAATCTGAAGATCCTTCAGAAGAACCCGCCTGCCATCGACCCGTCGGACGAGGGCTACGACTACCGCGAGGCCGTCAAGTCTCTCGATGTCGCGGCCTTCCAGCGCGATTTCGATGAGCTGCTGACCAATTCGCAGGACTGGTGGCCCGCCGACTTCGGGCACTACGGTCCGCTGTTCGTCCGCATGTCGTGGCACGCCGCGGGTACCTACCGGGTCGAGGACGGCCGCGGCGGTGGCGGGCGCGGTATGCAGCGCTTCGCCCCGCTGAACAGCTGGCCGGACAACGTCAGCCTGGACAAGGCCCGCCGCCTGCTGTGGCCGCTGAAGAAGAAGTACGGCAAGCAGATCTCGTGGTCCGACCTGATCGTCTACGCCGGCAACCGGGCGATGGAGCACATGGGCTTCAAGACCGCGGGCTTCGCCTTCGGCCGCCCGGACTTCTGGGAGCCCGAGGAGGACATCTACTGGGGCGCCGAGCACGAATGGCTGGGCACCCGGGAACGGTATGCAGGATCTGACGGTGACCGCACCAAGCTGGAGAACCCGCTCGGCGCATCCACCATGGGCCTGATCTACGTCAACCCCGAAGGCCCCGAGGGCAATCCGGATTACCTGGCGGCAGCCATCGACATCCGCGAGACGTTCGGCCGGATGGCGATGAACGACATCGAGACCGCGGCGTTGATCGTCGGCGGCCACACCTTCGGCAAGACCCACGGCGCCACCGAGATCGAGAACGGCGTGGAGCCCGAGGCAGCACCGCTGGAGCAGATGGGCCTGGGCTGGGCCAACCCCGGCGTCGGCAACGACACCGTCAGCAGCGGCATCGAGGTCACCTGGACCCACACCCCGACCAAGTGGGACAACTCGTTCCTGGAGATCCTCTACAGCAACGAGTGGGAGCTGTTCAAAAGCCCGCAGGGCGCCAATCAGTGGCGGCCGAAGGACGGCGGCTGGGCCAATTCGGTACCGATGGCCCAGGGCACCGGCAAGACGCACCCGTCGATGCTGACCACTGACCTCTCGCTGCGGTTCGACCCGATCTACGGTGAGATCACCCGCCGCTGGCTGGACCACCCGGAGGAGCTGGCCGAGGAGTACGCCAAGGCCTGGTTCAAGCTGATCCACCGCGACATGGGTCCGGTGACCCGCTACCTCGGACCGCTGGTGCCCAAGCAGACCTGGCTGTGGCAGGACATCATCCCCGCCGGCAAGGCACTGAGCGACGCCGATGTCGCCACGCTCAAGGCCGCCATCGCCGACTCGGGGCTGACGGTCCAGCAGTTGGTGGACACCGCGTGGAAGGCGGCGGCGTCGTTCCGCTCCAGCGACATGCGTGGCGGTGCAAACGGTGGCCGCATCCGGCTGCAGCCGCAGCTGGGCTGGGAGGTCAACGAGCCCGAGGAGCTGGCCCCGGTGATCGCCAAGCTCGAGGAGATCCAGGCCGCGTCGAACACCGGGGTGTCCTTCGCGGACCTGGTGGTCCTCGGCGGTGTCGTCGGTGTCGAAAAGGCGGCCAAGGACGCCGGTTTCGACGTCGCGGTGCCGTTCACCTCGGGCCGGGGCGACGCCTCGCAGGAGCAGACGGACGTCGAGTCGTCCGCCTACCTGGAGCCCAAGGGTGACGGTTTCCGGAACTTCGTGGCCAAGGGCGACAGCCTGCCGGCCGAGTACCGGCTGATCGACCGGGCCAACCTGCTGGGCCTGTCGGGCCCTGAGCTGGCCGTGCTGATCGGTGGCCTGCGCGTGCTGGGCGCCAACCACGGTGGCTCGGAGCTCGGTGTGTTGACGGACAAGAAGGGTCAGCTGACCAACGACTACTTCGTCAACCTGACCGACATGGGCATCAAGTGGGCGCCCGCGCCTGCCGATGACGGCACCTACGTCGGGACCGACCGCGCCAGCGGCTCCCCTAAGTACACCGCCAGCCGTGTCGACCTGCTGTTCGGCTCGAACTCGCAGCTGCGGGCGCTGGCCGAGGTGTACGCGGAGGACGATTCCAAGGAGAAGTTCGTCAAGGACTTTGCCGCAGCCTGGGCCAAGGTGATGGACAACGACCGGTTCGATCTGGCCTGATCGACTGACCGACAACTAACGCAACACCCCGCGGGCTTCGGCTCGCGGGGTGTTGTTGCGTTGTGGCCCTAGCCTTTTGCGCGCACGGCCCGATATGCCGCCTTGCCGAACGTTTCGGCCACCAACTCCGAGTCACCATCGTCGGCGAGCATCTTGCGGACGGCCGCTTCACAGATCGCCAGGAACACCTCGACCAGCATGGGCAGCGTGACATCGACATCGGCCACCTGCCACCGCTGCAGCAGCGGGCGCATGGCCGTGGCGAGCTGTCCTCGGATGCGCTCGCGACCGCCGACGATCGCGGCGGTCAGCACCGGGTCGGGATCGGCCGCGAAGATGATCCGCCACGAGGCAGGACGCTCACGCACAGTGCTGTGAAGTGCATGAAACCCGTCGACGAACAGTTGCTCGATGGAGCCGGTGCGCTGTGGCGGCAATAGTTCGAGCAGGCTCGCCAGCACCCCATCGGTTTCCCGATCCAGAAGCGCGGCAAGCACTTCCCCGCGACCGGGGTAGCAGGCGTAGACCACCGGTCGGGTGACGCCCAGACGCTGCGCGATGGTTCCCATCGTCACGTCAGCCAGGCCCCGATGCGCGGCGATGTCCAACGCAGTGTCCAGCACCTGGGGGCGGCGCCGATCCGGGCCGAGGTGCTCGGCGCGGCCCCGGTTGGCGAGTGCGGCTTCGTTCATGTCAACCGATCGTGCCAAGGATCGGTTGCGACTCGAGAATGCCCTCGTCGCTCGGCGCGCGGCCCTCCCCGAACACCCGGACCGCCTGCCGGTCGCGAAGCTCGAAGTGCGCCTGGCTCGGTGCGGCGTAGCCGTAGCGACGCTGCGCCTCGCGCGGCGTCGTGGTGACGGGGTCCTTCGGCGGCACGGACAGCAGGACCCGCGCGCCGATGGGCAGGGTCGCCGGAGAGAGCAGCTTCAGCAGGATCAACTCGAGCCGGGTACTCGTCGCGATCACCCTGAACCCGACCCGCAGCGGCAGCACGGCCAGCGCGTCGAGAACCCGGGATGTGCTGAGCCCGGCCATCTCCCGCATCCAGCGCGGCATCGTCGCCAATGTGCCGCGACGCAGGAACGCGGTGATGACCGTGGTGCCCGGACGCAGCAGCAGTGGCATCCTGGGCAACATCACCTCGGCACCCAGCAGGTGATGCATCGCCTGCCGGGCGATGTCCGAGCCGATCAGCTGGGGCCGCATCTGCTCGAAGTACTCCCGGATGCCCTCGCGGGTCAGGGGGACGTCGGAGGGATCGCAGGTCTGAAGTTCGGCGGCGATCGCGCATTCTCGCCAGTACTGCAACTCCTCTTCGGGCGACAGCGGCCCTGGGCCGTACTTCTCGTAGGCCACCAGGATGGAATGCCACGCGGTCAGGTGGATCCACAACTGTGAATCAGGATGGTTGGCGTCGTAGGTCTTCCCGGTGACCGGGTCGGTGCCGATGGCCTTGGAGTGAATCTTGACCAGAACATCGGCGGCCTTCGTGGTCGAGCGACTGTCGTCGAACGCCACCATCGCGAAGTAGCGCAGCGTCCGGTCGTACCGGGTGCGCGGCCGCGAATAGATCTCGTGGGTCTTGTCGACCGCCGCGACGAGCGCGGGGTCGAGTTCTTCGATGACGACGGCACGCTGGAATCCGATCGACAGCGAGGTGGGATAACTCCACACCTTCCACGTCACCGAACCGGGGCCGAAGAACCCGTAGTCCTCCCCCGGTTCCGTCTCGGGCAACGTCAGCCATTCACGGATCGTCATGATCTCCCCATTTCCTACACGATGTAGAAAAAAGCTACGTCGTGTAGGAAATGGGGTCAAGACCCTGCGCTCGGATTTTCGGCGGAAACCGCACGGTACCCTCGTCACGATGTCCCACGAGGCTTGGAGCTGCGCTAGATGGTGTTCGACGCCGTAGGTAACCCCCAGACGATTCTGCTGCTCGGCGGCACTTCAGAGATCGGGCTCGCGATCTGTGAGCGCTATTTGCGCGACGGCTCCGCCCGCATCGTGCTGGCCGCCCTGCCCGGCGATCCGGGCCGTGACGACGCGGTGGCCCAGCTGCGCAAGGCGGGTGCCAGTTCAGTAGAGGTCATCGACTTCGATGCGGTCGACACAGCAACCCACCCCGACGTCATCGACAAGGCGTTCGCCGCTGGTGACGTGGATGTCGCGATCGTCGCGTTCGGCCTGCTCGGCGATGCCGAAGAGCTGTGGCAGAACCAACGCAAAGCTGTACAGATCGCCGAAATCAATTACACCGCAGCGGTTTCGGTCGGTGTCCTGGTCGGCGAGAAAATGCGGGCGCAGGGCTACGGCCAGATCATCGCGATGAGCTCGGCCGCCGGCGAGCGGGTGCGCCGATCCAACTTCGTCTACGGCTCCACCAAGGCCGGCCTCGACGGGTTCTACCTCGGCCTCGGCGAGGCGCTGCGCGAATACGGACCGCGGGTGCTGGTGATCCGGCCCGGGCAGGTCCGCACCCGGATGAGCGCCCACGTCAAGGAAGCCCCGCTGACCGTCGACAAGGAATACGTCGCCAACCTTGCCGTCACCGCGTCGGCCAAGGGCAAAGAACTGGTGTGGGCGCCGGGCGCGTTCCGCTACGTGATGATGGTTCTGCGGCACGTCCCGCGGTCCATCTTCCGCAAGCTTCCCATCTAATGCCGGCCGGACCCCACACGCCGACGGGCGTGGCCGGTCCGGCCAGGGTGGCCGGACACATGGTGATCGCCCTGATGCTCGCCTCGGCGGTGGCCGGGGTGTCGATCGCGGCGATCGCCCAGGTCCAGTGGCCGGCCTACAACACGTCCAACCAACTGCATGCGCTCACCACGGTGGGCCAGGTCGGCGCGCTGGCCGGAATCTTCGCGGCGGGCCTGATCTGGCGGCGCGGGCGGCGCACCCTGGCCCGGCTGGCCGGCCTGATCTTCCTGTCGGCCTTCTCGGTGGTCACCCTGGCGATGCCACTGGGCGCCACCAAGCTCTACCTGTTCGGGGTTTCGGTCGACCAGCAGTTCCGCACCGAATACCTGACCCGGCTGGCCGATGCCCCAGGTCTGCACGACATGACCTACTTCGGGCTGCCGCCCTACTATCCGGCCGGTTGGTTCTGGATGGGCGGGCGTATCGCCGCGGCCACCGGCACCCCGGCCTGGGAGATGTTCAAGCCCTGGTCGATCGTCTCGATCACCATCGCCGTGGCACTCGCTTTCGTGTTGTGGGCAACCATGATTCGCTTCGAATACGCGCTGATCGTGACCACCGCGAGCACCGCCGCCGTGCTGGCCTACTCCTCCACCGAGCCCTACGCCGCGATCATCACCGTGCTGTTGCCGCCGGTGTTCGTACTGGCCTGGTCAGGGCTGCGAGGTAAGACCCGCAACGGGGGTTGGGCCGCCGTCATCGGCGTCGGGATCTTCCTCGGCTTCGCCGCCCTCTTCTACACCCTGCTGCTGGCCTACTGCGCGTTCACGCTGGCCTTGATGGCGTTGGTGCTGGCGATCGCCCGGCGCCGGATCGACCCCCTGCTGCGTCTACTGGTCATCGCCCTGATCTCCGGGGCGATCGCCCTGATCACCTGGGGCCCGTACCTGCTGGCCGCGCTGCGCGGAACACCCGCCGAGAAGGGCACCGCCCAGCACTATCTGCCCGACGCCGGCGCCCAGCTGACCTTCCCGATGCTGAGCTTCACGCTGCTCGGCGCGCTGTGCATGCTCGGCACACTGTGGCTGGTGGTCCGCGCCCGATCCTCGACGCGGGCCGGGGCGCTGGCCATCGCGGTGCTCGCCGTCTACGCCTGGTCGCTGCTGTCGATGCTGACCACGCTGGCCGGCACCACCCTGCTGTCCTTCCGGTTGCAGCCCGCACTGACCGTGCTGCTCACCACCGCGGGCGCGTTCGGGTTCATCGAGGCGACGCAGGCCATCGCACGGCGCTACCAGCCGGAGACCGCGCAGCGCGTCACCATCGCGGCCGCCGCCGTCGGCGTGATCGGCGCCGTCACCTTCAGCCAGGACATTCCCGACGTGCTCCGCCCCGACATCAACGTGGCCTACACCGACACCGACGGAACCGGGCAGCGGGCAGACCGCCGGGCGCCCGGGGCCGAGCGCTACTACCGCGAGATCGACGCCAAGATCGCCGAGGTCACCGGAGTGCCGCGCAACCAGACCGTGGTGCTGACCGCCGACTACAGCTTCCTGTCGTACTACCCCTACTACGGGTTCCAGGGCCTGACCTCGCACTACGCGAACCCGCTGGCCGAATTCGACAAGCGCGCCAAGGCCATCGAGGGCTGGGCCACGCTCAGCGAGGCCGACCAGTTCGTGAAGGCGCTCGACGAGATGCCATGGAAGGCGCCGACCGTGTTCCTGATGCGCCACGGCGCGAACGACACCTACACGCTGCGCCTGGCCTCCGACGTCTACCCCAACCAGCCCAACGTGCGCCGCTATCACGTGGCGCTCGACGCGGCACTGTTCAAAGATCCACGTTTCGAGGTGACCGACATCGGCCCGTTCGTTCTGGCGATCAGAAAGCCAACTCCCGATGGCCATTAGTTCCGGCGCTCCCACGCCGATAGCATCAGAGCCCGTGACGGGACCGCGGGGAACCGCCGGCAGCAACCACCGGACGGTGCGGCTCATCGCGATCGTCGCCGGTTTGCTCGGCGTATTGATGGCGGTCGCAACTCCGCTGCTTCCGGTCAAGCAGACCACTGCCCACCTGAACTGGCCGCAGAACGGCACGTGGCAGAGCATCAACGCTCCGCTGATCGGTTACGTCGCCACCGACCTGACCATCACCGTGCCCTGCCAGGCCGCCGCCGGGCTGGCCGGGCCCGAGAATCGGGGCAAGACGGTCCTGCTGTCGACCGTGCCCAAGCAGGCACCCAAGGCCATCGACCGCGGCCTGCTGATCGAGCGGGTCAACAACGACCTGCTGGTCATCGTGCGCAACACCCCGGTGATCAGCGCACCACTGGCTGCGGTACTCAGCCCGGCATGCCAATCCCTGACGTTCACTGCGCACGCCGACAAGGTGACCGGTGAATTCGTCGGGCTCACCCAGGCCGACGCCAGCGACACCGCCGACCACCCCACCGCACCGTTGCGCGGTGAGCGCGGCGGCTACGACTTCCGCCCGCAGATCGTCGGCGTCTTCACCGACCTGTCGGGGCCCGCACCCGAGGGCCTGAAGTTCTCGGCCACCATCGACTCGCGCTACAGCAGCGCCCCGACGCTGCTCAAGATGCTGGCGATGATCATCGGGGTGGCGATGACCATCCTCGCGCTGGGTGCCCTGCACCGTCTCGACACCGCCGACGGCGTCCGGCACCGGCGCTTCCTCCCGCCCCGCTGGTGGTCGATGACACCGTTGGACGGGCTGGTCACCGCGGTCCTGGTGTGGTGGCACTTCGTCGGGGCCAACACCTCCGACGACGGCTACATATTGACCATGGCCCGGGTGTCCGAACACGCCGGCTACATGGCCAACTACTACCGCTGGTTCGGCACCCCCGAAGCGCCATTCGGCTGGTATTACGACCTGCTCGCGCTGTGGGCCCACGTCTCCACCAACAGTGTCTGGATGCGGCTGCCAACGCTCGTGATGGCGCTCGCCTGCTGGTGGGTGATCAGCCGCGAGGTGCTGCCGCGACTCGGCCGTGCCGTCAAGACCAACCGTGCGGCCGCCTGGACCGCGGCAGGTATGTTCCTGGCGTTCTGGCTGCCGCTCAACAACGGCCTGCGCCCCGAACCGATCATCGCCCTCGGCATCCTACTGACCTGGTGTTCGGTGGAACGCGGGGTGGCCACCAACCGCATGCTGCCGGTGGCCGTCGCGATCATCATCGGCGCGCTCACCCTGTTTTCCGGGCCCACCGGTATCGCCGCCGTCGGCGCCCTGCTGGTCGCCGTGGGACCGCTGAAAACCATTGTGGCCCGGCATACCTCACGCTTCGGGCACCTCCCGCTGCTGGCCCCGATCCTGGCCGCCTGCACGGTGACGATCATCCTGATCTTCCGCGACCAGACCCTGGCCGGCGAGATCCAGGCCAGCACCTTCAAATCCGCCGTCGGCCCCAGCCTGGCCTGGTTCGACGAGCACATCCGCTACTCGCGGTTGTTCACCTCGAGCCCCGACGGCTCGGTGGCGCGACGCTTCGCGGTGCTGACCCTGCTGGTGGCGCTCGCGGTGGCAGTGGCGATGACCCTGCGCAAGGGTCGCATCCCGGGCACCGCCGCCGGTCCGAGCCGGCGCATCGTCGGCATCACGATCATCTCGTTCCTGGCGATGATGTTCACCCCGACCAAGTGGACCCATCACTTCGGCGTGTTCGCCGGGCTGGCCGGATCCCTCGGCGCGCTGGCAGCCGTCGCAGTGACGGCCGCGGCAATGAAATCCCGGCGCAACCGGTCGATGTTCGCCGCCCTCGTCCTGTTCGTGGTGGCGCTGTCGTTCGCGACGGTCAACGGCTGGTGGTACGTCGCCAACTTCGGGGTCCCCTGGTCGAACTCGTTCCCCGAGTGGAAGTTCGGGTTCACCACGATCCTGCTCGGGTTGTCGGTGCTGGCCCTGCTGGGCGCGGCCTGGTTCCACTTCAGCGGTCACGACAAGTCCCCGGACGTCCCGCAGCGCCGTTGGCAGCGGATCGTGCAATCACCGCTGGCCATCGCCGCGTGGGTGCTGGTGATGTTCGAGGTGGTCTCGCTGACCCTGGGGATGATCAACCAGTACCCGGCCTGGTCGGTCGGGCGCTCCAATCTGGAAGCCCTCGCCGGGAAGTCCTGCGGGCTGGCCAGCGACGTGATGGTCGAGGAGAACACGAACGCCGGCCTGCTGGCACCGATCAGCGAGCCGCCCGGACAGGCCCTCGGTGCGGTCACCGCGCAGGGATTCGGCCCCAACGGCATCCCCTCGGACGTCTCGGCCGACCCGGTGATGGAACAGCCCGGCGCAGGCAATTTCGCCGACACCGACTCGGGCACCGTGACCGGCAGCGAAGTGGGCACCGAAGGCGGCACCACCGCCGCCGCCGGGGTCAACGGATCCCGGGCTCGGCTGCCCTACGGCCTCGACCCCGCCACCACTCCGGTACTCGGCAGCTGGCGGGCCGGCACCCAGCAGCCCTCGGTCATGCGCTCGGCCTGGTACCGGCTGCCCGACCGCGACAAGGCCGGCCCCCTGCTGGTCGTCTCGGCCGCGGGCCGCTTCGATCCAGGCGAGGTTGTGGTGCAGTGGGCCACCGACGCACAGGCCGCCGAGAACAAGCCCGGCGGCGGTGTCGGGTTCGCCGACGTGGGCGCCGCCCCGGCCTGGCGCAACCTTCGCGCCCCGCTGGCGGCCATCCCGCGCGAGGCCACCCAGATCCGGTTGGTCGCCTCAGACGACGACCTGGCGCCCCAGCACTGGATCGCGGTGACCCCGCCGCGCATCCCGCAGCTGCGCAGCCTGCAGGACGTGGTCGGCTCGCAGGACCCGGTCCTGCTGGACTGGCTGGTGGGCCTGGCCTTCCCGTGCCAACGGCCGTTCGGCCATCAGTACGGCGTCACCGAGGTGCCCAAGTGGCGGATCCTGCCGGACCGCTTCGGCGCCGAGGCCAACTCGCCGGTGATGGACTACCTGGGCGGCGGCCCGCTGGGCATCGCCGAACTACTGCTGCGGCCGTCGAGCGTGCCGACGTACCTGAAGGACGACTGGTTCCGGGACTGGGGCTCGCTGCAACGGCTCACACCCTGGTACCCGGACGCCACGACGGCCCGCCTGGACCTGGGCACCGCCATCCGCAGCGGGCTCTGGAGCCCGGCGCCGCTGCGGCACAGTTAGAACTTCGCGTTAAGCGCCAGGTCGGTCGTCTGCGGTGTCGAGCACTACGCCGCGGACAGCAGTCACATACTGACCGCGATCCGCGGCACAAGCACCTACGAGGCCCCCTGGGACCTCTCAGTGAGCGCCGCTTGATGAGAAGTTCACACACACTCTCGCCAAAAGGGCGACGGTGGCCGGGGCTCACATGCGGGTCGCATAACATCGAGCCTCGTGCCTTCCGATGAGCCAACCGACCGTGTTGTGGGCATCGCACGCCTGATCGCCATCATCGCGGGCATCGCGGGTGTGGTGCTGTGCGCGCTGGTGCCGCTACTGCCCGTCAAACAGACCACCGCGACCATCCTGTGGCCGCAGGGCACCGACGCCGGAGGCAACGTCACTGCGGTGACGGCCCCGCTGGTGTCGGGCGCCCCACAGTCCCTCGATGTATCCATTCCCTGCTCGGCGATGGCGTCACTGCCTGCCGAGGGCGGCCTGGTGTTTTCCACCATCCCGTCCGGCGGCATCGACGCCAGCCGCAACGGCCTGTTTGTCCGGGCCAATGCCGAAACCGTGGTGGTGGCGTTCCGCGACTCGGTGGCCGCCGTCGCCCCCCGCGCGGCGATCGACGCGGGCGGCTGCAGTGCCCTGCACCTGTGGGCCAACCTCGGCGGAGTCGGCGCGGACTTCGTCGGCATCCCCGGCGCCACCGGCACCGCGGCCGTCGAGAAGAAGCCCCAGGTCGCCGGTCTGTTCACCGATCTGAAGATGGCGCCGCAGCCCGGGCTGAGCGCCCGCGTCGACATCGACACCCGGTTCATCACCTCCCCGACCCCGCTGAAACTGCTGGTGATGGCGCTCGGCGTGCTGTGCGTAGTGGCGTCGATCGTGGCGCTGGCCGTGCTTGACCGCCGCGGAGGCCATCGGGTCGGCCGTGGCTGGCGTCGCTTCGTGAAGGTTCCGCTCGCCACCTGGATCGCCGACATCGGCGTGATCGGCGGCCTGCTGGTGTGGCACGTCATCGGCGCCATCTCCTCCGACGACGGCTACAACCTGACCATCGCGCGGGTCTCCTCCGACGCCGGGTACACCACCAACTACTTCCGCTACTTCGGCACCACCGAGGCCCCGTTCGACTGGTACCAGTCGGTGCTGGGCCACTTCGCGGCGATCAGCACGGCCGGCGTGTGGATGCGCCTGCCCGCCACCCTGGCCGGCATCGGCACCTGGTTGCTGCTGAGCCGGTGGGTGCTCCCCCGGCTGGGACGGCGCGTCGCGCTCAACCGGGTCACCATGTGGACCGCGGGTGCGGTGTTCCTGGCCGCCTGGTTCCCGTTCAACAACGGCCTGCGTCCCGAACCGCTGATCGCCTTCGGGGTGCTCGCGGTGTGGGCACTCGTCGAGACCACCATCGCGACACACCGCCTATGGCCGACCTGCCTGGCGATCATCGTGGCGGCGTTCAGCGTGACCCTGGCCCCGCAGGGCCTCATCGCACTGGCCCCGCTGCTGGTGGGCGCACGCACCGTCGTCAGGATCATCAAGGCCCGGCAGATCGCCCGGCCCGCACTGGCCGCACTCGCCGGCTCGGCGGCACTGATCCTCGTCGTGGTGTTCCGCGACCAGACCCTGGCCAGCGTCGCCGAATCGGCCCGGATCAAGTACACCGTCGGGCCGACCATCTCGTGGTACCAGGAATTCCTGCGGTACTACTTCCTGACCGTCGAAGATTCCGTCGACAGCTCCTTGACCCGGCGATTCGCGGTCCTGACGATGATGCTGTGCCTGTTCGGGATGATCGCGGTCCTGCTGCGCAAGGGCCGGGTCCCCGGGCTGGCCGGCGGCCCGGTCTGGCGACTGATCGGCACCACCGCCGTCGGCCTGCTGCTGCTGCACTTCACCCCGACCAAGTGGGCGGTGCAGTTCGGTGCCTTCGCCGGGTTGGCAGCCGCGCTCGGGGCCGTGACGGCGTTCGCCTTCGCCCTGGTGGGCCTGCACAGCCGACGTAACCTCGCCCTCTACGTCACCGCGCTGCTGTTCGTGCTCGCCTGGGCCACCTCCGGCACCAACGGCTGGTTCTACGTCGGCAACTACGGCGTGCCCTGGTTCGACCGCCAACCGGTGATCGCCGGGTTCCCGGTGACCACCATCTTCCTGGCACTGGCCATCGTCACCGCCGTGCTGGCCGGCTGGCTGCACTTCCGGATCGACTACGCCGGGCACACCGAGGTGGCCGACACCCGGCGCAACCGGGCACTGGCGTCGACCCCGCTGCTCGTGGTCGCCACCATCATGGTGGTGCTCGAAGTCGGCTCGATGGCCAAGGGCTTCGTCCAGCGCTACCCCGGCTACACCACGGCGGCGGCCAACTTCTCAGCGCTGACCTCGGGGCTGTCGTCCGACAGCTGTGCCATGGCCGACGACGTACTCGTCGAGTCCGACATCAACGCGGGCACGCTGCAACCGGTGGAAGGCCAGACCTACGGCGAGTACGGGCCGCTGGGCGGCGAGAACCCGGTCGGGTTCACCCCCAACGGAATCAGCGACACTCTGGAACCGCCGAAACCCGTCGTCGCCAACCCCGGCACGGTGAACTCCGACGGCTCACCCAACAAGCCCAACGTCGGCATCGCCTACGCCGCAGGCACCGGCGGTGGCTACGGGCCCGTCGGCGTCAACGGCTCCCGGGTGTACCTGCCGTTCGGCCTGGACCCGGCCCGCACTCCGGTGATGGGCAGCTACAAAGAGAACACCGTCGCTGCCAAGGCCACCTCGGCCTGGTACCAGCTGCCGCCCCGCACCGCGGATCGGCCACTCGTGACCGTCGCCGCCGCCGGCGCCATCTGGTACTACGACGAGGAACACGAGTTCCACTACGGCCAGTCGCTGAAACTGCAGTGGGGCGTGCACCGTCCCGATGGCAGCTTCACCGCCCTGGGTGCCGTCCAGCCGATCGACGTGTTCGCCCAATACGCCTGGCGCAACCTGCGTTTCCCGCTCGCTTGGGCACCGCCGGAGGCCAACGTGGCCCGGATCGTCGCCGACGACCCCAACCTGTCCGAAGATCAGTGGTTCGGTTTCACCCCCCCGCGGGTGCCGACCCTGCAGACCGCAAGTGCGTTCCTCGGCGCGCAGACCCCGGTGCTGATGGACATCGCGACCGCCGCGAATTTCCCGTGCCAGCGCCCGTTCTCCGAACATCTCGGTGTCGCCGAGTTGCCGGAGTACCGCATCCTTCCCAACGTCAAGCAAGTGGTGGTGTCGTCGAACATGTGGCAGTCCGCCCAAAAGGGTGGTCCCTTCCTCTTCATCCAGGCGCTGCTGCGCACGTCGACCATTCCGACGTATCTGCGTGACGACTGGTACCGGGACTGGGGCTCGATCGAGAAATACGACCCGGTGGTGCCCGCCGGCCAGGCGCCCGTCGCCGCGATCGATCAGGGAACCCAACGAGTGTTCGGCTTCAGCCGGCCCGGCCCGATCCGGGCCCTGCCATGAGCACGACCGTGCGCGAACGTAGCGCCGACAAGGACGTTCAGCTGACCCGCTGGGTCGCGATGATCGCGGGACTCATCGGCTTCCTGTGCGCGGTGGCCACACCGCTGCTGCCGGTGGTGCAGACCACCGCGACGCTCAACTGGCCCCAACAGGGTCAGCTCAACGACGTCACCGCGCCGCTGATCACCCAGACGCCCGTCACCATGTCGGTGACGATCCCGTGTGAGGTGATCCGCTCGGTGCCGCCCGAGGGGGCGATGGTGCTCGGCACCGCCCCCAAGGAGGGCAGACAGGCCGCGCTCAACGCGTTGTTCGTCAACGTCAACGCCAAGCGAGTCGACATCACCGACCGCAACGTCGTGATCGCGAGCGTGACGCGGGACAAGGTCGCCGGAGCCGGCGGTGCGCCCGGATGTTCCAGCATCGAGATCACCTCGTCGGATGCGGGCACCTTCGCCACATTTGTCGGGCTCACCGGCAGCGACGGCAAGGAATTGCGCACCGGTTTCGCCGACCCGAACCTGCGGCCCCAGATCGTCGGTGTCTTCACCGAGTTGAGCGGAGCTGCGCCGCAAGGTCTTTCGTTGTCCGCCACGATCGACACCCGGTTCACCTCCAAACCCACCGCACTCAAGCTGGTGGCGATCCTGCTCGGGATCGCCGCCACCGTGGTTGCGCTGCTGGCGTTGTGGCGGCTGGACCGCCTCGACGGACGGCGCATGCACCACCTGATCCCGTCACGCTGGCGCACCTTCAGCGCCGTCGATGCGGTGGTGGTCGGCGGGTTCCTGACCTGGCATGTGATCGGCGCGAACTCGTCCGACGACGGCTACATCCTGCAGATGGCCCGGGTGGCCGACCACGCCGGGTACATGTCGAACTACTTCCGCTGGTTCGGCAGCCCCGAGGACCCGTTCGGCTGGTTCTACAACCTGCTGGCCCTGATGACCCATGTCAGCGACGCCAGTATCTGGATGCGACTGCCCGACCTGATCTGTGCGCTGGTCTGCTGGCTGCTGCTGTCGCGTGAGGTGCTGCCGCGACTCGGCCCCGCCGTGATCGCGTCCAAGCCCGCACTGTGGGCCGCCGGCCTGGTGCTGATGGCGGCCTGGATGCCGTTCAACAACGGCCTGCGCCCCGAGGGCCAGATCGCCACCGGCGCCCTGATCACCTACGTGCTGATCGAACGGGCCATCATCTCCGGGCGCCTCACACCGGCCGCCATGGCGATCATCTCGGCGGCATTCACCCTGGGCATCCAGCCGACCGGCCTGATCGCCGTCGCCGCGCTGCTGGCCGGTGGACGTCCGCTGCTGCGCATCCTCGTGCGCCGCCGCCGGGCGCTCGGTGTGTGGCCGCTGGTGCTGCCCCTGCTGGCCGCAGGCACGGTGATCCTGACCGTGGTGTTCGCCGACCAGACGCTGGCAACGGTGCTGGAAGCCACCCGGATTCGTACCGCCATCGGCCCGAGCCAGGAGTGGTACACCGAGAACCTGCGCTACTACTACCTGATCCTGCCGACCGTGGACGGCTCACTGTCGCGGCGGTTCGGCTTCATCATCACCGCGCTGAGCCTGTTCGCCTCACTGTTCATCATGTTGCGGCGCAAGCGGGTTCCCGGTGTGGCCCGCGGGCCGGTGTGGCGACTGATGGGCATCATCTTCGCCACCATGTTCTGCCTGATGTTCACCCCCACCAAGTGGGTGCACCACTTCGGGCTGTTCGCCGCCGTGGGTGCGGCGATGGCCGCGGTGGTCACGGTGCTGGCCGGGCCGGCGGTACTCCGCTCGGCGCGCAACCGGATGGCCTTCACTGCCGCGGTGCTGTTCGTGCTCGCCCTGTGCTTCGCCACCACCAACGGCTGGTGGTACGTATCCAGCTACGGCGTGCCGTTCAACAACGACAAGCCCAACATCGGCGGAATCACGGTGAGCGCCATCTTCTTCGCGTTGTTCGCCATCGCCGCGCTCTGGGCGTACTGGCTGCACCTGAGACCCTCGGCCGAAGGTCGGTTGGCGCGGGCACTGACGAGCGCGCCGGTGCCGCTCGCGGCCGGGTTCATGGTCGTGGTGTTCGTCGGTTCGATGCTCTACGGCGTGGTGCGCCAGGACGGCACCTACTCCAACGCGTCCTCGAACCTGCGGGCCTTCGCCGGAGGGTGCGGCCTGGCCGACGATGTGCTGGTCGAACCCGACACCAACGACGGCTTCCTGACCCCGGCACCCGGAGAGTACGGCCCGTTGGGACCGCTGGGCGGTACCGCACCGACCGGGTTCACCCCGAACGGGGTGCCGGACCACATTGTCGCCGAGGCGATTCGGATCACCGTCCCGATGCCGGGCATCGACGCCGACTGGAATGCGGCCACCCAACTGAAGACGCCGGGAATCAACGGGTCGACCGTGCCACTGCCCTACGGGCTCGATCCGGCCCGGGTACCGCTGGCCGGCAGCTACGTCGAGGGCCCTGCCCAGCAGGAGAGCAAGCTGGCCTCGGCCTGGTACCAACTACCCGCCCCCGACGCCGCCCACCCGCTGGTCGTCGTCACCGCGGCCGGAACCATCACCGGCAACAGCATTTTCAACGGCCGCACCGAGGGCCAGCCGGTCGAGTTGGAGTACGGACGGCCCGGGCCCGACGGTGCCGCAGTGCCGGCCGGACGCGTGACGCCCTACGACCTGGGGCCGATCCCGTCCTGGCGCAACCTGCGCTTCGACCGCAGCGAGATCCCGGCCGACGCCACGTTTGTCCGGGTGATCGCCGAGGACAAGTCGCTGAGCCTCGGCGACTGGATCGCAGTCACCCCGCCACGGGTGCCCGAGGTCAAGACTGTGCAGGAGTACATCGGCTCACAGCAGCCGGTGCTGATGGACTGGGCCGTGGGTCTGGCCTTCCCGTGCCAACAGCCGATGCTGCACGCCAACGGTGTCACCGAGGTGCCGAAGTTCCGGATCACCCCGGACTACAACGCCAAGATGAAGGACACCGACACCTGGGAGGACGGCATCAACGGCGGCCTGCTGGGTATCAGCGATCTGCTGCTGCGCCAGCATGTGATGGCCACCTACCTGAACAAGGACTGGGGCCGGGACTGGGGTTCGCTGCGCAAGTTCGACACCATCGTCGACGCGGTTCCTGCGGAGGTCGAACTCGGGACAGCAACACATTCCGGGCTCTACAAGCCGGGCCGTATCCGCATCAAGCCGTAACGCTGGTCGGGCGTCGAGTGGCCAGTTGTGACACGTGTGCTACGAAAACCGTGTCATAACTGGCCATTCGCGCGTCAGGAGCGCCGCTCGGCCGTGAACGACACCTCGGCCTGGTAGTCGCGTATCGGACCGTCGGTGAGCATGGTGTAGGCATGGTTCATCGCGGGTCTGCAGTCGTAAGCGCGGCATATCAGCCAATATCGATGCCCTGTGGACAACTTGTGGATGGTTTTCGATGGGTCCCACATCACCGCTTTTCAGACGGTACGTTTTCGAATTACACGCTTGTGAGTAAGGCTGTGCGCTGAGGCCTCACCGCAAACCTTCAGCGCGGCAGTGCGCCGAGGGCGACCGCGGCGGCATTGGCGCCGCACATGCCGTGCGCCCCGGGGCCCGGCGGGGTGGCCGCCGAACACAGGTACATCCCGGGAACACCGATTCGGTAGGGCTGCAGTGTAATCCGCGGGCCGAACATCAACTGCCGGATGTCCTTGGCGCCCGTACAGATGTCACCGCCGACGTAGTTGGCGTTGTACACCGACATCTCCGTCGTCGACCGCACCGCCATCCCGACGATCCGGTCGCGGAACCCGGGCGCGAACCGCTCAAACTGGCCGATGATCGCCTCCGTCGCGTCACCGGTATAGCCGTGCGGCACATGGGCATACGAGTACACCGGATTGATGTCGCCGACCGAACGGCACGGATCGGCCACATACTGCTGCCCGACGAGCACAAACGGCCGCTGCGGCATCCGGCCGGCGTGGATCTCCCGTTCCGTCGCCGCGACCTCGGCGAGCTCACCGCCCAGATGCACGGTTCCTGCCCGGCCGGCCTGTGGGTTGGCCCATGGCACCGGGCCTTCCACTGCGAAGTCCACCTTGAATGCGCCTGGGCCGTAACGGAAGCGACGGAAGCCGCGGGCCACCCGGCGCGGCAACCGGTCGCCCAGGATGTCGACGACGGCGGTCGGCGCGAGATCGAACATCGTCACGTCAGCCGGCGGCAGCTGCGCCGCAGAAGCAACGCGGACACCGGTTTCCACCGTGACACCCAACTCGGCGAGCACTGCAGCCAGCGCATCGGTGATGGCCTGCGAACCGCCCTGTGCCACCGGCCAGCCGTGCCGGTGCCCGGCCGTGATGATGCCGAGGCCGATGGCCGAGGTCAGCGGATAATGCAACGGCCGGAAGGTATGTGCCGCAACGCCCCCGAACAGTGCCCGAGCCCGTTCGGTACGGAACAGCCGGGCGAACGCCGCCGCGGGCAACACCGTGGGCGCACCGAACCGGGCCAACGCCACCGGATGCTTCGGCACCCGCAGCAGCGGCCCCATGATGTCCTGCGACAGGGTGTCGAACTTTGCCGACGGCCCGCCAAAGGCCCGCCGCCACCTGGCGCCGTCCGCGCCGAGGGCTGCGGAGGTGTCGTCGACACTGCGGTACAACAGGCCGGCATCACCATCGTCGAGTGGGTGCGCGCAATCGACCTCAGGCCATTTCCACTGCAGCCCATGGTGTTCCAGCCCGAGCCCACCCAGGAAGGGCGAACCGACCGCCATCGGATGGATCGCTGCACAGTGATCGTGAATGAGGCCCGCGGGGAAACCGTCCGCGAGGCTCTCGCTCGACGAACGCACCCCGCCGCCGATCTCCTCGGCGGCCTCCAGCACGGTGACGTCCAGCCCGGCCGACGCCAGCGTGACAGCCGCCGCGAGCCCGTTGGGCCCGGCACCGACCACCACCGCGGTATTCACGCGCGCTGGATCAGATCGGGGTCAGGCCGTGCTTGCGCAGCGTCTTGGGTGCGTTCTGCTTGTCCCGCAACAGGTGCAGGGACTTGCGCAGCAGCAGCCGGGTCTCGTGCGGTTGGATCACCCCGTCGATGTAACCGCGCTCGGCCGCGATCCACGGCGTGGCCAGGTTGAGGTTGTAGCCCTCGATGAAATCGGCGCGGATCTTCTGCACCTCGGGTGCGGTCGGATCCGGGAAGCGCTTCACCAACAGCTGTGCGGCTCCTTCTGCGCCGATCACCGCGATACGCGCGGTCGGCCAGGCGAAGTTCAGGTCTGCCGAGAGCTGCTTGGAGCCCATCACCGCATACCCGCCGCCGTAGGCCTTGCGGACGACGATGGTCACCTTCGGCACGTCCGCCTCGACGATGGCGTTGAAGAACCGGCCACCGCGCTTGATTATGCCGTTCTTCTCCTGCTCCACACCGGGCATGGCGCCGGGGGTGTCGACGACGAAAACCAAAGGCAGGTTGAAGGAGTCGCAGAACCGGATGAAGCTGGCCGCCTTGTCGGAGGCATCGGTATCCACCACACCGGACAGGAACATCGGCTGGTTGGCAATCACACCCACCGGACGGCCGTCCACCCGCGCGAACGCGGTGATCATCGCGGGGCCGCGCTGCTCGGCGATCTCGAAGACGTCACCGTCGTCGAAGATCCGCAGCAGGATCTCGTGCATGTCGTACGCCGTGTTGTCGGCATCCGGCACGATCGAATCCAGCTCCAGATCGTGCGGGGTGATCTCGGGCTCAAGGCCCGGGTTGACGATCGGAGCGTCGTCGAAGTGGTTGGCGGGCAGGAACGAAAGGTAGTCGCGCACGTACTGGAACGCAGCCGCCTCATCCTCGACCACCTTGTGGATGTTGCCGCGCTGGGCCTGCACGTCGGCACCGCCGAGCTCGTCGAACGTCACGTCCTCACCGGTGACGTCCTTGATCACGTCGGGGCCGGTGATGAACATGTAGCCCTGGTCGCGCACCGCCACCAGCAGATCGGTCTGGATCGGCGAATAGACCGCGCCGCCCGCGCATTTGCCCAGAATGATGGAGATCTCCGGGACCAGACCACGCAGCATCTCATGGCGGCGGCCGAGTTCGGCGTACCAGGCCAGCGAGGTCGCAGCGTCCTGGATGCGGGCGCCTGCCGAGTCGTTGATCCCGATGATCGGGCAACCCACCATGGCCACCCATTCCATCAGCTTGGCCACCTTGCGGCCGAACATCTCACCGACCGAACCCTGGAACACCGTCTGGTCGTGGCTGAACACGCCGACCGGGCGGCCGTTGATGGTGCCGTGCCCGGTGACCACGCCGTCGCCGTAGAGCGCGTTGGGGTCGCCCGGGGTCTTGGCCAGCGCGCCGATCTCCAGGAAGCTGCCCGGGTCCACCAGGGCGTGGATTCGGGCGCGGGCGCTCGGGATGCCCTTCTTGTCGCGCCTTGCGATCGCCTTCGCATCGCCGGGCTCCTTGGCCAGTTCCAGCTTTTCGCGGAGCTCTGCCAGGAGTTCAGCCGTGGTCTTGTTCGTCACTTGCTCTCGCTCTCGGCTTCGATACGGTTGATCGCCTCGCTCAGGTGAGCACCCACTTTGGCAATGTACGGCTCATCGATGGCCTGGATGTGCTCGCCTCCGATGGGCACCACCTCGAGATCCTTCACGTACTCCCCCCAGCCGCCGTCGGGCTTGCGGGTCGCGTACGCGGGCTCGAAGACGATGGCGTCATCGTGGTAGCGGTCAGCCAGGTACAGCGTGACGTGGCCGTCGTAGGGCTGGACCTCGATGGTGGCCAGCGCCCGCTGATCCAGGTACGACGTGCGCTGATGCTCGATGATCCCGCCCGGGATCTGCACACCGCTGTCCTTGATCGCGTCCAGAACGAACTTCACCTGGCCCTCGTCGTCGAGCTGCTCCAGCTCCTCGTACGGAATCGCCGGGATCTCGACATTGAACGTGCGCTGGGCGAACAGGGCGTAGCGATCCCAACGGGCCCGCATACCCTCCTTGCTCTGGTCGATCGGCTCTCCCGGAAGCGCGAGGTCGATCAGCCCGACGAACCGGACATCCGCGCCGGCCTGCTTCAGCCCGATCGCACACGCGTAGGCCAGCGCCCCGCCCAGCGACCAGCCGGCCAGGATGAACGGTCCCTTGTGCATCGCCAGCAGCTTGGGCACGTACTCGGCAGCGCGCTCCTCGATCGCACCCTCAACCCGTTCGATGCCGTACACCGGAGTGTCCGCGGGCAGGCGCTTCATCAGCGGCTCGTAGACCACGGTGGATCCGCCGGCCGGGTGGAACACGAACAGCGGAACCTGCGGACCATCGTCCTTCGCGGGACGGAGGGTTCGGACGAACCCGTCCACCACACCCTCTTCGAGCTGATCGCGCACGATCGTGGACAGCTCTTCGATGGTCTTGGCCGAACGCACCTGTTCGACGGTGACAGTGCCCTCGGCGCGCTCGGAGAGCCGCTCGGACAGCTTGGTCGCGGTCTCGACATCGACGAAGGGCAGCTCGTTGAAGATGCCGCTCGGCGACTTGCCGGTGACGATCGCCCAGGTCGCGAAGGTGACCCGCTCCGCGGCGTCACGCGGGGGCACGTCGGCGCCGAGCGCCTCGGTGACCGCCTCCTGGGTGAGCACCTTGGCAGCGGCGGCAGCCGCGGTGGCCTTGCTGGGTCCGGCCGGATCGGTCGGCGCCGGCGGGATCTCCAGGCCCTCGACGGCGGCGGCCTCGGCAACCGGGACCACCCCGGCGGCTTCCTCAGCCTGCTCCCCCAACGGGTGCCCGGACTCGGCCAGCTTGGCCTCAAGCTCGGCGACCGTGGAGGCACCGCCCAGGAGTTCGGCCTGTGCGGCCGCGATCTCGTCGGCCGTCTGGCCCTTCTGGGACTCCGCGATCTGATCCACCTCGTCGCGGTGCTCGATCGCGTACTTGATGAGCTCCTCGACGTTGTACAGATTGGCGTCGCGCACCGCGGTCAGCTGAATCGGCGGCAGGTCGAAGTCGTACTCGACCCGGTTCTTGATCCGAACGGCCATCAGGGAATCCAGGCCCAGCTCGATCAGCGGCACCTCCCACGGCAGATCCTCGGGCTCATAACCCATGGCACCGCCGACGATGGCGCCGAGTCGCTGCGCGATGGTCTCGCCCGAATCCGGTGACCACTTGGCAAATCCCGCACCCATGCCGGCGCCCTTGGTCAGGTTGTCGGACAGGATGGCAGCATCGTCCTCGACCTCGGGCTCAGCTGCCACTGCGGGGGTAGCCGAAACCTGCTCGGCGACCACACCGGCACCGACCGCGGTCGGCAGAGCGGCCGCGGCACCGCCACGGGTCACGATCGCGTCGTAGACCAAACAGAAGGAAGACTCGCCTCCGTTATCCAGCCGGGCATGCACCTGCACCGAGGCGCCGCCCGGGTGCCGGGTCAGCGTGGTGACCAGGCGCGAGCCCTCGGCCGGCACTGCACGCTGCTCCGAGGCCGTCAGCTTGGCATCCGGAAGCACCTGCGCAGCAGCCGCTTTCACCAGCGCGGCGAGGTCAGCGGTGCCCTTCGACACGAACTCCCAGACATGCTTGCCGTCGGGTGTCGCGACATGGTTGCCGGGCATCACTGCCGAACTGTCCGCGGTGAACTGTGCTTCCAGCCAGTGCTGCTTGCGCTTGAACCGGGTGGGCGGGATGTTGGCGAAGTCCAGGGCGCCGGCCAGACCGGTGGACTTGCGCGGGAACAGGGTCCGGAAGTCCAGGCTGTGCCCGTGCACGAACAGGTGGGCCATGGCCGTGACCATCGACTCGACCTCGTCCTGCTTGCGGGCCAGGGTCGCGACCAGCTGCGCGTCGTGCAGCCCGGCCGACGCCGTCGTCAACCCAACCTGCATGAGTGCCACCGGGTTCGGCGCCAACTCCAGGAAGGTGGTGTGGCCGTTGTCCACCGCATTGCGGATGCCGTGGGTGAAGTAGACGCTGTGGCGCAGCCCCTTCTTCCAGTAGTCCACATCGTGGATCGGCTCGGCGCCGGGCCGGATGAACTTGCCCTCGTGCACGGTCGAGAAGTAACCGATGGTCAGCGGATGCGCTTCGATACCTTGGATTTCGGCGGACAGTTCACCGAGCAGCGGATCCATCTGCTGGGTGTGGCTGGCGCCCTTGGTCTGGAGCTTGCGCGCGAACTTGCCCTCGGATTCGGCGCGCGCGATGATCGCGTCGATCTGCTCCGGCGGACCGCCGATGACGGTCTGGGTCGGGGCGGCGTAGACACACACCTCAAGGCCCGGGTAGTCCGCGAAGACGGTCTTGACCTCGTCGGCCGAGTACTCCACGAGCGCCATCAGCCGGATGTACTCGCCGAACAGCATCGCCTCGCCCTCACCCATCAGGTGTGCGCGCGAGCAGATGGTCCGGGTGGCGTCGGCCAGCGACAGGCCGCCCGCGAAGTAGGCGGCGGCCGCTTCACCGAGCGACTGTCCCACCACCGCACCGGGTTTCGCTCCGTGGGCCTTGAGGAACTCACCGAGCGCGATCTGGAGGGCGAAGATCACCGTCTGGACCACTTCGATGGGGTATTCGCAGGTGTCGTTGGTGTAGTCGATCGCGTCATCGAGAATCAGTTCGACGATCGAGTACCCGCGCTCATCCTGGATATGCGCGTCGACCTTGTTGATCCACTCGGCGAAGACCGGCTCGCGCAGGTACAGGCTCTTGCCCATCTTGCGGTGCTGTGCACCGAAACCGGCGAGCACCCACACCGGGCCGTTGGTCACCGGACCGTCGGCCGAGATCACCGTCGGATGCTGCTTACCTTCGGCGATCGCCCGCAGGCCCTTGATCGCCTCGTCGTGGTCGTGGGCCAGCACCACGGCGCGGGAACGGCCGTGGTTGCGGCGTGACAGCGAGCGTCCGATCGACTCCAGGGAGGCCTCGCGTCCCTCGGGGCTGTCGATCCAGTCCGCCAGCTCAGCCGCAGCGACCTTCTTGCGTGAGCTCAGGAACGCCGAGATGGCAAGCGGGACAACCTTCTTGGTCGGCTCGACAGCTTCCGAAGCGGCCAACTCCTCACGGGCCGCCTCCAGCAGCCGCAGCGCCTCATCGGTCAGGCCGGGCAGCTCGTAATTCGCTTCATGATCGGTCAAGCCGTACGCGGAGTGCTCGTCGGCCTCATCCTCTTGGTGGACGAACTCGCCGTACTCGTCCATCCGCACACCACCGACATAGGTAGCGTCGGCGTCGTCGTCAGCCGGCTTGTCCTCGACCGCTTCGGGTTCCGGCTGCGGCTCGACCAGATCCGATGGCAAGACCTCGCGCAGCACCAGGTGAGCATTGGCGCCACCGAAGCCGAAGCCCGAGACACCGGTGATGGCGTGCCCGCTGTAGCGCGGCCACTCCGAGACGGTGTCGTTGACCTTGAGGTGTTCCTTGTCGAAGTCGATGTACGGGTTGGGGCCCGCGTAGTTGATCGACGGGGGCAGCTTGTCGCGCTGCAGCGACAGGGTCATCTTCGCCAGGCTGGCCGCGCCGGCGGCCGACTCCAGGTGTCCCACATTAGATTTCACCGCGCCCAGCAGGGCGGGCTTGTCGGCATCGCGACCGCGGCCGACCACCCGGCCCAGTGCGTCGGCCTCGATCGGGTCACCCAGGATGGTGCCGGTGCCGTGCGCCTCGATGTAGTCGACGTCGCGCGGGTTGATTCCGGCGTTCTTGTAGGCCTTGCGCAGCACATCTTCCTGCGCGTCCGGGTTGGGCGCGAGCATGCCGTTGGAACGGCCGTCATGGTTGACCGCACTGCCGGCGATCACGGCGAGGATGGTGTCCCCGTCGCGGCGGGCATCGGAGACCCGCTTGAACACCAGCATGCCGCCGCCCTCGGAGCGGGCATATCCGTTGGCATCGGAGGAGAACGACTTGATCCGGCCGTCCGGGGCCAGCACTCCGCCGACCTCGTCGAAACCGATGGTGACGATCGGGGTGATCATGGCGTTGACCCCGCCGACGATGGCCACATCGGCTTCGCCGGAGCGCAGCGCCTGCACACCCTGGTGCGCGGCGACCAGCGAACTGGAGCAGGCGGTGTCGACCGATACCGACGGTCCACGGAAGTCGTAGAAGTAGGACACGCGGTTGGCGATGATCGAGGTGGCAGTACCGGTGATCGCGTACGGGTGCGCGGCGGTGGGGTCCATCAGGGCGAGGAACTGGTAGTCGTTGTTGGAACTACCCACGTACACAGCGACATTGGTACCGCGCAGGCTCGACGCCGGGATGCGGGCATGCTCCAGCGCCTGCCAGGTCAGTTCGAGCGCCATCCGCTGCTGCGGATCGATGTTGTCGGCCTCCATCTTCGACAGCGCGAAGAACTCGGAGTCGAACCCCTTGATATCCGAGAGATAGCCGCCGCGAATGCTGGCCTTGCCGACGCGCTCGGCGATCCGCGGCTCGGCGAGGAATTCCTCCCAGCGGCCCTCGGGCAGGTCCGTGATGGCGTCCTTACCGGCGAGCAGTGCCTCCCACATCTCGTCAGGGGAGTTCATGTCCCCTGGGAAGCGGGTTGCGACGCCGACGATCGCGATGTCCTCGACATCGGAGGCACGCGTCCAGTCCGCATCATCGGTGTTCTCGGGCTCGGGCTCACCCTCGATGATCACGGTGGCCAGCGACTCGATGGTCGGGTGCCGGAAGAGCACCGTGGCCGTCAGCGTGACACCGGTGAGGTCCTCGATGTCGCTGGCCATGGCCACCGCGTCCCGCGAGGACAGACCCAGCTCGATCAGCGGCGTGGTCTCGTCGATCGCGTCGGCCGACTGACTCGTGGCGGTCGCAACCGCCTTGCGCAGCCACTCGCGCATCTCCGCGACGGTCAGGTCGGGGCGCGACGCCGGTGCCCCGGCGGGCTGGGTGCCCTCTTCAGGATTCGAATTGCTTTGTGCTTCATCCATATTCAGGTCACCTTGCATCAGAACGGGCTGGTCGGCCTCGTGGCTTGGAGTTTCGGTTAGTCCGTCTCGTCGGGGAACGAGTTCGCGATCTTCCCGGTGCGCAGGCTGCCGTCCAGGTACGCGGAGCGGCAGGCCCGCCGGCCGATCTTGCCGCTGGAGGTACGGGGGACGGCGCCGGCCGCGGTCAGCAGCACGTCGCGCACGGTGACACCGTGGCGAACGGCGATCGCCGCGCGGATGTCATCGGTGATCGGGCCGACTTCGAGCTTGTGGGAGCCGGGTGCACGCTCGGCGACGATGACCAGCTGCTCGGAGCTGTCGTCGTCGTCACGGTGCAGACCCGCGTGCGCGTTCTCGAACACCTCGTCGGGCAGCTGGTTGGCCGGCACCGAGAAGGCCGCCACGTAGCCGGTACGCAGCGCCTTGCTGGCTTCCTGCGCCGAGTACTCCAGGTCCTGCGGGTAGTGGTTGCGGCCGTCGATGATGACCAGGTCCTTCACGCGGCCGGTGATGTAGAGGTCACCGTCGTAGAAGGCGCCGAAATCGCCGGTGCGGACCCAGGTGGCATCGTCTTCAGCGCCCTCGGCGTGTGACGGGCTGGTCCGCGATTTGAGGGTGTTCTGGAAAACCTCAATCGACTCTTCGGGCTTACCCCAGTATCCGGTGCCCATGTTCTGGCCGCTCATCCAGATCTCGCCGACCTGGCCGTCGGGCAGCTCGGTCGCGCTCTCGGCGTCCACGATGACGGCCCACTCGGAGACGCCGACCCGGCCGGCCGAGGCTTGGGCCACCGCCTTGACCGAATCGCCGTCCACCTCGACGATGCGACCGCTGTTGAGCTCGTCGCGGTCGACGTAGATGATCTTCGGCTCTTCGGCGGCTGGTGTGGTCGACACCATCAACGTTGCCTCGGCCAGACCGTAGGACGGTTTGATGGCCTTGGCCGGGAAGCCGAACGGGCTGAACGCCTCGTTGAACCGACGCACGGTGGCCGCCGAGATCGGCTCGCTGCCGTTGAGCACGGCCTTGACATTGGACAGGTCCAGCGCCTCACCATCCTTGGGGACACCCCGAGCTGCCGCATGGTCGAACGCGAAGTTCGGGGCCACCGAGATGACACCGCCGATGTCGCCTTCCTTGCGGGCCATCTCCCGGATCCAGCGCTCGGGCCGGCGCACGAAGGCGGCCGGAGTCATGAAGGTGAAGTAGTGGCCGATCATCGGGGCGATCAGCCCGGTGACCAGACCCATGTCGTGGAAGAACGGCAGCCAGGACAGGCCGCGGTCGCCCTCCTCACCTTCGAGCGCCTCGACGATCTGCACCACGTTGGTGGCCATGTTCAGGTGGGTGATCTGCACACCGGTCGGGATCCGGGTCGATCCGGAGGTGTACTGGAGGTAGGCGATGGTGCTCTCGTCGACGTCCTCGAAGTGGACCCAGGTGGCGGCGACGTCGTCGGGCACGGCGTCGACGGCGATGACCCGGGGGCGCTGGTTGGCCGGCCGGCTGCGGAAGAATTTGCGGACGCCCTCGGCGGCATCGGTGGTGGTCAGGATCGCCGACGGGTGGCAGTCGTCCAGCACCGCATGTAGGCGGCCGACGTGTCCGGGCTCGGACGGGTCGAACAGCGGCACCGCGACGCGGCCGGCGTAGAGCGCGCCGAAGAAGGCGACGAGGTAGTCGAGGTTCTGCGGGCACAGAATGGCGACGCGGTCACCGGGCTGGGTGACCTGCTGAAGCCGGGCGGCCACCGCCTTGTTGCGGGCGCTGAACTGGGCCCAGGTCAGGTCGCGGGCGACGCCGTCACGTTCGGTCGAGAAGTCCAGGAAACGGTATGCCAGCTTGTCAGCACGAACCCTGGCCCAACGCTCGACGTGCTCGACGATGCTGGCGCCGTCAGGGAACTTGATCTGACCGTCCTTGATGAACGGATTGATGAACGGCATTAAAAATCTCCTGTCAGAGCCGTACTCGTCGCGTTGTCGCACGTCACTGCCCGTGCGTCGCAGCCACTCGGCGGCCGATACGTACCCAAACCCGACGATCGTACCGGGCTCGCCGATCCATGCCACGAATCAGCTGACGGCTCTATCTAACCCACTACTCGCGCACGAAGCTCTTATTTTTCTCTTAATGTTAAGGGACCGTGACGGTCCCGGCCAAATCCGACGCGCGATTGATGCCTTTGACCCGTCCCGGTTACCCGTGCTTCGGATGCGGCGCGTTGTCCACCAGGTCTTTGGTCCAGCTCAGCGTCCACTGCGTGGCGGTTTGTCCGTTCTCCACCCAGAACTGCGGGGTGTTGTACAAGGCGTGCACCGGACCGGCCGCACTGCCGGTCAGCGTCTCCAGCGTCTTGGGCAGGTTGAAGATCGAGAACGCCTCCTCCGGCGCCGAGCAGATCAGATCTCCCTTGCCGCAGATCTGATTCGTCCGGTCGTTGAGCGCCCCGAAGCCGCCCTGCCGCGGACCTGTCATGGTCAGGCCCATCTCGGACAGCACCGGCAACTCGTGCAGCGTAATCTCGGCACCCTGGCCGGGCGGGTTGGGGCCGACGTCCTGCCCGACGCCGAACTGGCGGCGGCCGTCGGCGATCAACGTCACGCCCAGCACCAGATCCTCGTCCACCGGGCCGCGACCGTTGCCGATATCGCTGGCCAGGTCCCCGCCGATCACCGCGCCCTGCGAGAACCCGGCGATCACGTAACTGGTGAGTGGGCACCGGTCGTTCATGTCCGTCAACGCCTTGACCGCGGCGCGCTTTCCCTCCGCGCGGCTGTCGTTGTAGGACATCTGCTTGTCGGCGGAGAACGGGTTATGGAACTGCGCGGTGTAGGGCACCGTGTACACCTCGAGGCGGTCCGTCCCGAACTGCTCGGCCATCGGCCGGCTGACATTCGACATCAGCGACAGCGGGAACTGCGTCGGGTTGAACGGGTCGTCCTGCGGCGAGGACTCCCAGGTGCCGGGGATCGAGAGCAACATCACGTCGGGGCAGTCGGCGGACTGGTACTCCGGGCGCGGCTTACGCGTCCCCGACGGGCCCGGCACTCCGGCCGGAGGCTGGGCCGACGGCGGTGCCGACGGGGTTTCGGGACGACGCATCACGATCACCACGATCGTCACCACCAGCACCACCACGAGTGCCATCGCCGCGGCGGCGATCAGGGCCAGGATGCGGTGCCGCTTCCTGCGGCCGGCATTTTTTGCCATGGGTTACTCGGGCTCCTCGCGTGCGGTGCAGTGATCTGCTTCTCAGCAGAGATGTTCGGTGGCGATACGGATGTAATCGGTGGCGGCGGCGTCGATCTCGCCGGAGGTCGGGCTTTCCGAGGTATGGGCGGCCCGGACATCGCTGCGCACCAGCGGTAGGACGAAATCCCGCACGGCCTGGTCGTTCAGCTTGGCGGCGTGGGCCTGGCACACATACGACCCGATCGACAGCGCCAGCAGCTCACTGGAGGGACTGATGCCCGTGGCCTTGAGCTCATCGAGATAAGTGTGCTGCTGCGACGTGATGGCCAGCGCACCGGAGCGGCGTGGGAGGGGCTCCGCGGACACCGCCTGCGGCTGCGCACCGTTGACCTGTGACGTCGGCAGGGCCAGTGGCGCCATGATGTCGCTGCCCGCATCGCACGCCGTCAGCAACGACGCAGCGGACACCGCTACCACCAGGGTGGCTGACCGTACCGTGTGCTGCACGCTTCCACCGTACCGGCTGGTGAAAAGTGTCCCGGCGCAGCTGATTCTGGTCATTCCGGCGGACCGCCCGGACGGTTACTTGATGGTCGCGACCAGTTCGCCCGACATTTGCGCCAGCTGCGGGGCCCAGCTACCCCAGTCATGCTGGCCGCCGGCGGGCATGTCGAAGTGCCCATTGCTACCGCCGACGCTGCGGTAGTGCTGGTAGAAGGATCGGTTGCTGCCCTGGGCAAGATCGCATACACCGATCATCGCGGCCGGGTCGCTGCAAGTGAGCGCGCCGGGGCTGTACACCCACAACCGGGTGTTGGCGTCAGCCAGCAGCTGCACGTGCACGTCGGGGTCATGCCACTTCCAGCGGCCCAGCTGTGGGGCACCCCACATGCCGTAGCTGTCCACCCCGCCGAACTGCGCCATGCCTGCGGTGATCGCGCCGTTGAGGGTGGTGGCCGACGGGGTCAGGAAGCCCGACAGTGACCCGGCGAAGCGGAACCGGTCGGGATGGAACGCGGCCATCGTCAGCGCGCCGGTGCCGCCCTGTGAGGCTCCGACGATCCCGTGCCCGCCCGGGGCCAGACCCTTGTTGGCGGCCAGCCAGTCCGGCAGCTCGGCGGACAGGAACGTCTCCCACTGCTTGCTGCCGTCCTGTTCCCAGTTGGTGTAGAGGCTCCAGGCGCCACCGGCCGGGGCTGCCACCGAGATTCCGCGACCGGCCAGGGTGCTCATCGCGTGACCGGCGTTGACCCAGTTGCTGACGTCAGGGGCCGCGTTGAACGCGTCGAGCAGAAACACCGCATGCGGGCCACCGCCCTGGAACGCCACCGGGATGTCGCGGCCCATCGCCGCCGACGGGACCATCAGGTATTCGACACCATCGGCCCGGGCCGGCGCGCCCGTCGTCGCGGACACGGCCCACAGGGCGGCGCCGAGCACCGGGGCCAACAGGGCCAGCAGCATCGCCCGCATCAGACTCAACGCACGCCTCATCATCAACCTCTCCTGCTGCCTGCCGGACGTAACTGTGCCCTACACATCTGGGCCCACCGCACACGTAACCCGCGTTGTAGTGAACCACATCGACCTCACAGCCGGGGGGCCAAACGCCCGACCGCGGCAGGACCCGGAAACGACTGACGGCGGCGACCCCGTTGGGGATCGCCGCCGTCTTCCGTGTCTCACCTAGGAGGCGTTACCTGCCGTCCGCTCAGGCGGTCGGGGTGGCGCCCAGAACACGCTGCAGATCAGGCTTCATGGCCTGCAGCTGCTGGCCCCAGTAGGCCCAGTTGTGCGTACCGCTCTGCGGGAAGTTGAACACCGCGTTCTTGCCACCGGCTGCGATGTACTTCTCCTGGAAGGTGGAGTTCGTGCGGCACACGAAGCCCTCGAGGAACTTGGCGGGCATGTCGGCGCCGCCCAGCTCGCCCGGCTTGCCGTTACCGCAGTAGACCCAGAGGCGGGTGCCGTTGTTGGCCAGGGTCGCGACGTTCTCGGTCGGGTCGTTGGCCTTCCAGGCGTTGCCCGGATCACCCGTCTTACCCCACATGTCGTCGGCCTTGTAGCCGCCGGCATCACCCATCGAGACACCGATCAGCATCGGCCACCAGCCCTCGGACGGGTTCAACGTGCCCGACAGCGAGGCTGCGTAGATGAACTGCTCCGGGTGGCGAGCCGACAGCATAAGTGCCGACGAACCGGCCATCGACAGACCGACCACAGCGCTGCCGGTCGACTTCACGTCCTTGTTGGCCGCCAGCCACGCCGGGAGCTCCTGGGTCAGGAAGGTCTCCCACTTGTAGGTCTTGCAGCCGCCGTCCTTACTGCCACAGGCCGGCTTGTACCAGTCGCTGTAGAAGCTGGACTGGCCGCCGACCGGCATCACAACCGAGATACCCGAGTTCAGGAACCACTCGAACGTCGGCAGTTCGATGTCCCACCCGTTCTGGTCTTCGCGAGCGCGCATACCGTCGAGCAGATACAACGCGGGTGCACCCGCGCCACCGCTCTGGAACTCGACCTTGATGTCACGTCCCATCCCTGCCGACGGAACTTCGAGATACTCGACCGGCAGGCCGGGTCGAGACCAGGCTCCAGCGGTAGCCGAGCCGCCCACGACGCCAACCAGGCCAGGCAGCACGGCCGCTGCCGCAGCCGCGACCGTCAGCCGGCGCGACAAGCCGCGCATCTTCCCAACGAACTTCATACCGCTCCCTATCTGAATCTCTTCTTCGTATTCCGCACATCGATGTCAGGACCGACGTAAGCGGCTCACGTGCTCGTGTAGTCAACCACACGAATGCGTGATGCTTCTCCTCAGCAGTTGTCGTCCCTGATCGCTCCCTCAGCCGTTGATTGTCGCGATCAGGTCTGGTTTCAGGGCCTGCAACCGAGCCGCCCAGTACGGCCAGGCATCGTTGCCCGCCGGGGGGAAGTGAAAGCTCACGTTGCTGCCGCCCGCCTTGCCGTAGGCAGCCTGAAAGTCTTTGTTGCTCTTGATCGCCAGCGTTTCCAGGCTGCTGGCACTCATTACGCGGTTCGAGCCGTTTCCGGTCGTGGAGACCTGCTGGTCGGCAGCCAGGTACGACGGCAGCCCCGGTGTGAGGAACGTCTCCCATTTATAGGTGTAGGTCTGTGCCAACGCGGCCGTGGCCGTCGGCAGCCGCCGGCCCCAAGGGCCCATGCCGGAAACACCACAGGTCAGCATTGGTTTCTCGTACCGTCCGTTCAAGATCGATCACGCGGTCTCGTCTGGGTATCGGCGCCGCCCGGCCAGGCGTTACCGAATACACAGAATCCGGTCCTACGACCTCGCCCCCGCTACGGTCCGGTGGCGGGCATCCCCGTGTACGGCGGGTTCTTCGGCTCGGGGAGCGGCAGGCCGCATCGCTTCAACTCATAGAGCGGCACGCGGTCGATCCGGTACTTGGTGAACTCGTACGCGTGCGCCAGGTTGGACAGGAACCGCCGCGGGTTCATCTCTCCGCGCACCGAGTTCAGCATCGACTCGGTGGCCGGGCAATCCAGTGCCGCCTTCGCCTGCGAGATCCAGTCCTCGTCCAGGTAGGGCGGGATCCACTGTTTGGTCTTGAGGAACGGCCCTTCGGCGACGGCCCAGTCCGGGAACAGGTTCTTGTCGTGGCCGATGCGGCCGTCGGTCAGCCGTTGGGTGTGCATCGCCAGCGGGTTCGTCAGGCCGATCTGGTCGATGACCCGCACGTCGAGCCCGACGTTCATGCCCAGCATGCCCATGTTGGTGAAGAACACCGTGTGCGGGGTTTCCAGCGCCCGACGGGCTTCCGGGGTGAGGTCGGGCGGCGGCGGATAGGCGGGGACGACGTCCCACTGGTCGTAGTTGCCGGACGGCAACAGCAGCGCCCCGTCGGGGGTGTTGTTGATCGCGGTCAGCACCGCACGCATGCGCGGATAGTCCAGGTAGTCGGCGGCGGTCAGCGGGTGCGCATGGCCGGTGGCCTGCGAGTAGAACCGGCGCTCGTCGACGATGCCGGTGTAGGTGACGCGGGTGCCGTCGGCCCCCAGCCCCGACGAGTTGGCGGCCCAGATCGACCAGCCCACCACCGAGGCCCACAGCACGCTGGTGGCCGCGGCCAGCAGGTAACCCGTCTCGCGGGTGAACCTGGTGCCGTCGGGTAGCACGACCGGAATGACCGCGACGGGCATCAGCAGGCAGAACAGCGGGGTCAGCAACACCCGGCCGTGCATGAAGTCACCGCCCTGCCGCACCCAGTAGATACCCTGCAGCATCCCACTGGCGAACATGAAAAGCACTACCGCGGCGGGACTTTGGACGGTGCGGGCCAGCCAGCCGTAGCCGCGGGGCACCTGATGGCGCACCCACCACGGCCGGGTCCGCGTGGTCAGCAACACCGCACCGAGTGCGGCCAGCAGCAGCACCGGCACCCACAGCAGGTAGGGGTGGTTGAAATTGGCGAGGTAGGTCAGGCCCTGGGACCACTTGGACCCCGAGGCGTCCTTGGCCACCGCGGTGCCCGGCACCAACAGCCCGTAGTAACCCATCCGGAAGATCTGGTAGGCGACCGGCAGCAGTCCACCGGCCACGACGATCAGGACCCGGCGCCGCCAACCGCGCGCCGCGATCAGCATCATGACCAGTGCGCCGCCGCCGATCAACGCCAGCTCGGGGCGGATCAGCACGCTCAGGCCGGCAAGCGCGGCCAGCGCTCCCTCGAAGTACTTGCTGGACGCCGGATTCGGTGCAGCCTTGGGTGTCCCGCGCCGCGGTGCCGGAGCCGCACGCAGAGCCTGCGACCAGCACACCAACATCCACCACAGCAGCCCCAGATAGGCCAGGACCAAACCGTTTTCGAGCCCTGAGGTGGCGAAGTCGCGGGCCGGCGGAACGGCGATGTAGACCAGCGCGCCGGCGGGCAGCAGCAGAGCCCGCCGGCCCTGCAGGCTGGGGGCATACAACCGGCCGGTGCCGAGCATCGCCAGGACGACCCCGAGCACGCTCAGCGTCAACGCAAAGGCCAGCGCCACGTACTCCATCCGGACCGGACCGCCGAGCCACGCGCCCAGCGCGACCAGATAGGTCCACACGGTGGAGGTGTTGGCCTCGATCCGCTCACCCGCATTGAAGACGGGACCGTTGCCCGCCATCAGGTTTCGCACCGTCCGCAGCACGATCAGGCCGTCGTCGGCGATCCAGCGGCGCTGCCAGGCGCCCCAGCCGAACAGCCCGGCCACCACGACCACGCTCACCCACAGGCTGACCCGCACCGAGACGTCGTAGGGAAACACCGGCCACCGCGCCAACCGGGCACCCACGCCACCGGCCAGGCGGCGCAGCGTAATCCGGTCAGCTGAAGTAGATGGCTGCACCGATGGTTCCGATCCAGGCCAGGAACAGGATCTGCAGCACTCGGTCTTTCAGCGCAATCTCCTCAGGCTCACCGGCGATGCCACCGTCGATGTCAACCGCATAGCGCAGGATCGCGACGGTGAACGGAACCATCGTGATCGCGTACCACGATGCGTCCTGGCCGTCGAGACCCAAGGCGTCGTTGGCACTGTCGCGCCCGAACGCCCACAGGCCGTAGCAGAGCACCATCGCAGTGGCCGACAGTGTCCAGACGAACCGTAGATAGGTGCTGGTGTAGCTCTCCAGCGACTTGCGGATCTTGGCCCCGGTCCGCTCGGCCAACTGCAGTTCCGCATACCGCTTACCGGCCGCCATGAACAGCGAGCCGAAGGCCATCACCAGCAGGAACCATTGCGACAGTGGGATATCGGCAGCCACACCACCGGCGATGGCGCGGATCAGGAATCCCGAGGAAACGATGCAGATGTCGAGCACGGCCTGGTGTTTGAGGCCGAAGCAGTACGCGAGCTGGATGGCGATGTACACCGCCATCACCAGCGCCAGAGCCGGGGTCAGCAGCCACGAGATGCCCAGCGACGCCACGGCCAGAACGACGGCCAGCGTGTAGGCCATCCACTCCGGCACCACCCCGGCAGCGATCGGCCGGAACCGTTTCGTCGGATGGGCGCGGTCGGCCTCGACGTCACGGGCATCGTTGATCAGATAGATCGACGACGCGGCCAGACAGAACGCCACGAACGCGATCGACACCTTGTAGGCGAGGTCGCCGTAGTCGTACTGGATGCCGCTGCCGACCGCGGCCAACGGGGCGGCCAGGACGAGCAGGTTCTTGATCCACTGGCGCGGACGGACAGCCTTGATCAGCCCCGCGGCCAGATTCTTCGGCGGGCCTACCTCCGGCAGCACTTCCTCACTCATTTGGCCACGGTCTCCTTCGGCCCGACACCGGCAGTTTTTCCGACCACAGAACCCACGGCTGCTCCGACGGCTGCTCCGACGGCCACGCCGGTGAGCACATCGGTGGGATAGTGCACGCCCAACACCAGACGTGACAGTGCCATGGGCACCATCAGCACCGCACGCACCGGCAGACCGGTGGTCCGGGCCAGCAGCACCGCTGCTGCGGCGGTCGAGGTGGCATGTGCCGACGGGAAACTCAGCCGGCTCGGCGTCCCGACGTTCACAGCGATATCGGGGTGGTGTGGCCGCTCACGGCGCACCACCCGCTTGATCAGGACCGCGGCGGCGTGGGCCAGGAACGCCCCGGCACCCACCGCCAGCCATGACTTGCGCTTGGCCGGCTGGGCCAGCGCACCGGCGGCGGCGAGCCCGAGCCAACCCAGACTGTGCTCGCCGAAGTGCGACAGCGCACGCGCGCCGGTCAGGACACCCGGCCGGGTGGCCAGGGCAGACTGCACGGCAACCAACACGGCGTCCTCGCCGCGCGGGGCATCGGTCATGTCAGTTTTTCTCCGCCGACTCCGTCAGCAACACCGTCTCCCACTTCTGGGTGCTGGTCAGCACCGGCAGCGCCTCACGATAGACCTTGCGCAGCCGGTCGAACTGACGGACCACACGCAACTGCTGCCGCAGCGAGGCACGCAGCAATGCGAACATCTTGGCGCGGTCCCGCTGCCGGTACACCACACCACGCCCATCGGCGGTGGTGACGGTGACCCCGTCGGCCCGGCACAGGGAGAACCAGCGGGCGTCCTGGGTGGCCACGTTGATCTGTGGCCGGATGTGGGTTTGCGGATCGTGCTGACGCAGTTGGTGGACGACCCCGCGGGCCAGGTTCACGGCGATCGCCGGCTTGGAGACCGGAATGCCGATCTTCTTGCGCCTGAGATCCGAGGCCGGAGGTAGTTCGGTGGCACCGCCCACCACGACGGCGTCGGGGTAATCCTGGCGCATCTTGCGGATGTCGGGCAGAGCCGATTCCAGGATGGAGAAGATGTGCTCCGGGCCGGCCAGGAAGTCCTCCATGGCCTGGTTCTGGATGGCGACCGTCGAATATTCAAGGCACAGAAGGTGTTTGAAGGTGGCCTTGAGGTGGCTGGCCAGCAGCCCCCGCACGTCGCCGTCCCAGTGCAGGGCCGAGACCACCAGCCGGTTGCGCAGGTGGAAGTAGGCCTGCCAGTCGATGGCGTCGTCCTTGTCACTCCAGGCCATGTGCCAGATCGCCGCGCCGGGCAGGGTGACCGTGCGGTAGCCGTGCTCGGCGGCGCGCAGACCGTACTCGACGTCGTCCCACTTGATGAACAACGGCACCGGCTGGCCGAGTTCCTCGGCCACCTGCCGCGGGATCATGCACATCCACCAGCCGTTGAAGTCCACGTCGACCCGGCGGTGCAGCAGCTTGCTCCGGTCGGATTCGGTGTCGTCCAGCGGGTACTTGGCGAAGTCGTGGTCGTATTCGGTGTTGGGGGCTCCCGACCACATGAAGTTCGCCCGGTCGACCATCTCGCCCATGATGTGCAGGTGTGACGGCTCCTGCAGGTTGAGCATCTGCCCACCGACCAGGATGGGTTCCTTGGCGAACCGGTTCATGGCCAGGGCGCGCAGGATCGAATCGGGTTCGATGCGGATGTCGTCGTCCATGAACAGGATCTGTTCACAGTCGGTGTTCTTCAGCGCCTCGTACATCACCCGGCTGTAACCGCCGGAGCCACCGAGGTTGGGCTGGTTGTGGATCGTGAGCCGGTTGCCGAGGGCGGTCGCGGCGGCGTCGAAGCCGGGGTGATCCTTGGCCTTGCTGGTGCCCTGGTCGGACACGATGACCGCGCTGACCACCTCGTCCACCAACGGATCCGAGGTCAGGGCAGCGAGTGCGTTGACGCAGTCCGAGGGACGGTTGAAGGTCGGGATGCCGACGGCGATGTTGGCCCGGCCCGGCGCGGGGGACGGGGCGTACCAACCGGCACTGTGGACCCGCACCGCAGTGTTACTGGTGATGTCGAACCAGATCCAGCCGCCGTCCTCGAAGGGGGTGAGGTCGATCTCGAATTCCACGGCGGCTGGGCCGCCCATGGGCTCAGTGGCGGTTCCGACGGTTTCGCTGGAGACAGGGGCGCCACCGACGGTGATCCGGGCACCGGTGGCCTTGGACCGGTAGACGTCGACGCGGGCGGTGCCGGTCAACTCGACGCGCAGCACCACTGATTTCAGGGTGGACCAACGCCGCCAGTAGCTGGCCGGGAAGGCGTTGAAGTAGGTCGCGAACGAGATACCGGACTCGGTGCCGATCTCAAGGGTCGTCCGGGTCGGCGCATGGGCCCGGCGGGCATTGGTCGGGTCTTCGACGAGATAGAGCTTGCGGACGTCCAGTGGCTCACCCGGTCGCGGCAGGATCACGCGGGCCAGCAGACTGACCGCCCTGGATTCTCCGGCGTCCAGTGCGCCGGAAGGGATGTCACTCATGCGTTGCTGCTTTCCTTGTCGGTCTGCTCGGTCACCAGCGGCGCACCGTCAGTCAGGTGCGGTGCCAGGACGTTGTCGTACATGTTCAGTGCACTGGCGATTGCCATGTGCATGTCGAGGTACTGGTAGGTGCCCAGCCGACCACCGAAAAGTACCTTCTCCGAGGCGGTTTCAGACTTGGCGCGGGCCCTGTAGGTGGCCAGCAGGGCGCGGTCGGCCTCGGTGTTGATCGGGTAGTACGGCTCGTCGTTCTCTTCGGCGAATCGCGAGAACTCCCGCATGATCACCGTCTTGTCGGCCGGGTAGTCCCGCTCGGGATGGAAATGCCGGAACTCGTGGATCCGGGTGTAGTCCACGTCGGCGTCGTTGTAGTTCATGACGGGCGTGCCTTGAAAGTCCCCGGTATCGAGCACTTCAAGATCGAAATCCAGTGTGCGCCAACCCAAACGACCCTCCGCGTAATCGAAGTAGCGGTCCAGGGGGCCGGTGTACACGACGGGGGCGTCGGGGTTCGCCGCGCGGAGGTCGTCGCGGACGTCGAACCAGTCGGTGTCCAACCGCACCTCGACGCGGTCGTCGGCGGCCATGTTCTGCAGCCAGGCGGTGTACCCGTCGGCCGGCAGGCCCTCGTACTTGTCGTTGAAGTAGCGGTTGTCGAACGTGTACCGCACCGGCAGCCGGGTGATGTTGGCCGCGGGCAGTTCCTTCGGGTCGGTCTGCCACTGCTTGGCGGTGTAGTGCTTCATGAACGCCTCGTAGAGCGGGCGCCCGATCAAGGAGATGGCTTTCTCCTCGAAGTTGGCCGCCTCGTGCCCGGCGATCTCGGCCGCCTGCTCCTTGATCAGGGCGCGGGCCTCGTCCGGCGTGAAGTAGCGGCCGAAGAACTGCGAGACCAGGCCCAGCCCCATCGGGAACTGATACGCCTGGCCGTCGTGCATCGCGAAGACACGATGCTGATAGCCGGTGAACTCGGTGAACTGCCGCACGTAGTCCCACACCCGTTGATTGGAGGTGTGGAACAGGTGGGCCCCGTACTTGTGGACCTCGATGCCCGTCTGCGGTTCGGCCTCGGAGTAGGCGTTACCACCGATGTGCGGGCGTCGTTCTATAACAAGGACACGCTTGCCCAGTTGCGTCGCCACGCGCTCGGCGATCGTCAGGCCGAAGAAGCCGGAGCCGACGACGAATAAGTCGAAATGGCCGCTGGACTGGTCTGCAGTGACCCGGGGAGATAAGGACGTCATCGGCAGCCAGGGTATCCGACCGCGCCCCGGTGCCCCGAATTCGACAAGGGCCCAGGTCGCAATTCGCTCACGATTCAATATCGTCACTCTAGACACACCAGTCACAGCCTTACCATCGATCTCATTGGTATTCATGGGCGTCACATCAACTGGTCCGGAATACCGATGAAGCAAGAGGAGAGCACCCACCTGCAATCCGAAGTGCAGCTCCTTCGCTGCAAACATATTGAGGAGACTTCCGTGCCGAACCGCCGTCGACGCAAGCTCTCGACAGCCATGAGCGCAGTCGCCGCAGTGGCAGTCGCAAGTCCAGTCGCCCTAGTTGCCGTGTCGCAGCTGTCCCCCGCGCCACAGGAGCGCGAGTTCACCCAGGCCGCGCTGGTCACCGACCTTCCGGGTGAACTGATGTCCGCACTCTCGCAGGGCCTGTCCCAGTTCGGCGTCAACCTGCCGCCGATGCCCATGCTGGGCGGCTCGTCGCCGACGCCGTCGCTCGGCTCGCCGACCCTGACCTCTCCGGGTCTGGCGTCGCCGGGGTTGACCTCACCGGGGCTGACCGCGCCAGGCCTCACCGACCCGGGCCTCACCTCGCCCGGCCTCACCTCGCCAGGACTCACGTCGCCGGGGCTGACAACGCCGGGGCTCGCCTCGCCCGGCCTGACATCCCCTGACGCCGCACTGACCAGCCCCAATGGCGCGTCACCGAGTTTGACCTCGCCGACGGCCGGGCTTCCGGCCGCACCCGGCGGGCTGACCAACCCAGCGCTCACCCCGCCGACCGGCTCGCTCACCGACCCGGCACTGACGCCGGCAGGTGCCGCGCCGGGCGGGTTGACCACCACCCCCGCTGGACTGGGCGGTGGGGGTCTGACCTCGCCGACAGGCCTCGACCCGTCGTTGTCCGGCGGTCTGGGCGCCCCGGGTGAAGTGCCGATCTCGGCTCCGATCGGGCTCGATCCCAGCGCGGGCACCTACCCGCTCCTGGGTGCCGATCCGTCGCTGTCCGCGATGCCGGCCACCGGCGGCGGCGGTGGCGGTCTGTTCGGCGACCTGTCCAGCGCGGCTCAGCAGCTCGGCGCCGGCCAGGCCATCGACCTGCTCAAGGGCATGGTCATGCCGGCGATCACCTCGGCGATGAAGCCGCCGGTGCCCGCACCGGCGCCGGCTCCGGTACCGCCGCCCGCGTAAGCACAGGCCCGATTAGAAGAACGGCACCGCAGAAGCCACCGGCTCTGCGGTGCCGTTGTGTCAAAAAGACGACGCGCCGACCGTGTCGAATCATTAGTAACACTAGACCCATACGTAACATCAGTCCGTGCAGTCCCGCCGTTCCGTGCCGTCACTTCTCTTCACCGCCCTTGCGGCGACAGTCGTGATCGTGCCGTGGGCCATCTCGGGATCCGATTCCGGCGAACAACCCGACCCGGCGAACGCTGCACCGCAGCTCACACAGCAACCGCTCGACAATCTGGCGGTCGGTGAGAGCATCCGCGAGGTCCATCAGGACAACCCGTTCTCGATGGTCGCGCTCACCTCTCCGGACCTACGCGGCACTTCCGCCCGGGTCCGCGCCCGCAAGGACGACGGCACCTGGGGCCCCTGGTACCAGGCCGAGAACCTCGACGGGGTCGGCGCCGACACTCCCGGCCCGCGCGGCACCGAACCGGTGTTCGTCGGCCGCACCACCACCGTGCAGATCGCCGTCACCCGCGCACCCCGGCCGGCCGCCCCGCCACCGCCCGGGAAGGCAGGCCCGGCCAAACCGGGGCTCGGCTATGTGCCCGCCAACGTCGAAGCGCCCATCGGCCAGAACGTCACTGCCGTGCTGATCAGCCCGCCCCAGTCCCCCGTCGACGTCGGGCCGCTGCCGACCGCCGCCATCAACCCCGGCCAGCCGCCGACCATCATCGGCCGCGCACAGTGGGGCGCCGACGAGTCGATGCGATGCGGAAACACCGTGTACGACAAGGGCATCCGAGCCGGAATCGTGCACCACACGGCGGGCAGCAACGACTACGCCCCCGAGGATTCGGCAGGCATCATCCGGTCGATCTACGAGTACCACACCCGTGAACTGGGCTGGTGCGACATCGCCTACAACGCCATGGTCGACAAGTACGGCCAGGTGTTCGAGGGCCGTGCGGGCGGCATGGACAGGCCCGTCGAGGGTTCCCACACCGGCGGCTTCAACATCGACACCTGGGGTGTGGCGATGCTGGGCGACTTCGACGTCGTGCCACCCACCGAGATCCAGGTGCGAAACACCGGGCGCCTGCTGGGCTGGCGCCTCGGCCTCGATCACATCGACCCACACGGCACCGTCGTGCTGACCTCCGCCGGCGGATCGTTCACCCATTTCCCCCGCGGAGCCACCCCGACGCTGCCGACGATCTTCACCCACCGCGATGTCGGCATCACCGACTGCCCCGGTAACGCGGCCTACGCCCAGATGGGCCGCATCCGCGACATCGCCGCGCGCTTCAACCGGCCCCCCGGCCCCGAGGACCTGGCCGACCAGATGCGCGGCGGCGCGATCTACGCCCGCTGGCAGGCGACGGGCGGGCCGACCGGCATGCTCGGCAACCCGACCTCGCCCGAGACCACCGGTGAAGGGGCCGCACGCTACGCCACCTTCGAGCGCGGCGCCGTGTACTGGTCACCGGACAGCGGTGCAGAATCGGTCACCGGCGCCATCTACGAGGCATGGGGAGCACTCGGCTTCGAGCGCGGAGTCCTGGGCCTGCCGACCAGTTCAGAGATCCCCGAGCCCCAGTGGATCGTGCAGAACTTCCAGCACGGCACGCTGAACTTCGATCGCGAGAAGGGCACCGTCACCCGCGTCGTCGACGGTGTGCCGGTGGAACTGCCCCCGCCGGCACCAGATCAGCAGCCGGTGCAACTGGAGCGTTTCACCCCGATCACCTGATCGGTCAGGCCCACCAGCGTTCGAGCACCCGGGCCACACCGTCCTCGGCGTTGGTCACGGTGATCTCGTCGGCCGCGTCCACCGCCTCGGGGTGGGCATTGCCCATCGCCACTCCGCGCCCGGCCCAACTCAGCATCGGTACATCGTTGGGCATGTCGCCGAAAGTGACGGTGTCGGCCGCGGTGAGTCCCAGCGGGGCGGCCAACTCCGCGACACCGGTGGCCTTGCTGATGCCCAGCGGCACCACCTCGATCAGCCCGTTGTTGGTCGAATAGGTGATATCACCTTGTAACCCAATGTGTTTGAGAAGTTCAACAGCCATGTCGGCACTGCGTGCGCCCGCCTTGCGGATGAGCAGCTTGACCGCAGGGGCGCTGAGCAGATCCTCCAACGACACCTCGGTGTTGTCCGGGTTGAGCCAGGCGTGCTCGTATCCCGGGGAACTGACGAATTGCGGGGTCGCCGCATCGTGCGCCGAACGCCCCACCCGTTCCACGGCCAGCCCCGCGCCCGGAATCACCCGTGTGGCGATCTCGGCGAGCTCACCGAGCACGTCGGTCGAGAGCGTGTGTGCCGCCACGATGCGGTCGGTCGCCGGGTCGTAGATCACGGCGCCGTTGGCGCACACCGCCATCGGAGCCAGCCCGAGACCGTCGACCACCGGCGCGATCCAACGCGGCGGCCGTCCGGTGGCCAGGACGAACGTCGCCCCCGCCTCGACCGCGGCGTGGACTGCCGCCCGGGTGCGCGGCGTGACCTTCTCATCCTCGTCGAGCAGTGTTCCGTCCACGTCGGTGGCGATCAGCCCCGGCGCCCGCTCGATACTCATCAATTGTTTCCCGTCGCTTCACTCGCCCGCATGCGCGCGCGTTCGGCCAGTTCCGCCTCATCGAGCAACTTGGCTTCGGCAGGCGTCGGCGCACTTCCACCGAGCCGGTTCGGAACCCAGTACGCCCCGGCCGGTTCGGGGTAGTCGTGCTGAGCCTGGTCCAGGAGTGACGACATCGCGGCCCGCAGGGTGTCATCGATCTGGGCGACCGAACCTGTCGCCACGATCGGCTCGCCAACTCCCACGGCGATCGGAATTTTCTTGTGCCCCAGCGACTTCGGATGATCCTTGGTCCAGATGCGGTGGGCACCCCAGACGATCACCGGAATGATCGGGACACCGGCCTCCATCGCCATCCGCGCCGCGCCGGTCTTGAAATCCTTGAGCTCGAAGCTGCGACTGATCGTGGCCTCCGGGTACACCCCGACGAGCTCGCCGCGACGCAGCGAGTCCACCGCCGCGGCATAGGCGCCGGCTCCCGCCCTGCGGTCCACCGGGATCGTCCCGGTGTGCTTGATCAGGAAGTTCACCGCCTTCACCTGCGCCATCTCCGCCTTGATCATGAAGCGCATCCGGCGACCACGTTCGGTGGCGGCCAGCGCGGCAGGCAGGAAGTCGACGTAGCCGGTGTGGTTGATGGCGATGACGGCGCCACCCGTGGCGGGCAGATTGTCCAACCCGCGGAAGGTGATCCGGGTTCCGGTGGCCCTGACCACGAGCCCGGCGGCAATCTCCAGACTTCGGAAAACCGGCTCCATACGCGACTTACCCCGAGACCCCGGTGGGCCCAGTTGGTCCGCCAGGTCCGTCCAGCGCACGCTTGGCCGCCTTCGCGGCAGCCTCATCGGCATCCATCCGGTTGGCCTCGGCCAGCGTCGGCGCCGAGCCGCCCAGCCGGTGCGGCACCCAGAACTCACCGGGCGGATATGGCCCGTAGTCATCCTGCACCTGGGCCAGCAGATGTTGCATCCGGGAGTGCAGTAGCGCGGTGAGTTCGGCTGCGGGCAGCGTCGGCTGGATCGGCTCGCCCACCGCGATCGAGATCGGCACCTTGGGCCGGTACAGCGTCTTCGGGTGGCCCTTGGTCCAGATGCGCTGTGCACCCCACACGATGTGCGGCACGATCGGCACCCCGGCCTCGATCGCCATTCGCGCCGCGCCGGACTTGAAGTCCTTGATCTCGAAGCTGCGGCTGATCGTCGCCTCCGGGTATACCCCGACCAGTTCACCGGCTTTGAGGTTGCCGACCGCCGACTCGAACGAGGCGGCCCCACTGTCACGATCCACCTCGATGTGACGCAGGCTGCGCATGATCGGTCCGGTGATCTTGTTGTCGAAGACTTCCTTCTTTGCCATGAACCGCACCTTGCGGCCCCGCTTCTGCAGGTAGGCAGGCAAGCCGGCGAAGGTGAAGTCGAAGTAGCTGGTGTGGTTTATGGCCACCACCGCACCACCGGTGACCGGGATGTTCTCCACCCCGGTCACGTTGAACTTCAGCCCCTGCATACGCCAGGTCAGCCGAGCGAGTTGTATGACAGTCCCGTACACCGGTTCCACGTAGCCAGCCTAATCCCAGCCCGTATCGGCCCGTCACCCAACTCGGGCTAGGCTGGGCGGGCATCAAAGCACTCCATCGAAAGGCCGTTTGTGCAGGTCACCAGCGTCGGGCATGCCGGCTTCCTGATCGAGACCAAGGCTGGCAGCATTTTGTGCGACCCCTGGGTCAACCCCGCGTACTTCGCCTCCTGGTTCCCGTTCCCCGACAACAGCGGACTCGACTGGAACACCCTGGGCCAGGTCGACTACCTCTACGTCTCACACCTGCACAGGGACCACTTCGACCCGGAGAACCTGCGCCGCCACGTCAACAAGGACGCCGTGGTGCTGCTGCCCGACTTCCCGGTGCCCGACCTGCAACGCGAACTGGCCGCTCTGGGCTTTCACCGGTTTTTCGAGACCACCGATTCGGTCAAACACACCGTCAGCGGCCCCAAGGGCGACCTCGACCTGATGATCATCGCGCTGCGCGCACCCGCAGACGGTCCGATCGGCGATTCGGGACTCGTGGTCGACGACGGCGAGACCGTCGCCTTCAACATGAACGACGCCCGCCCCGTAGATCTCGAGGTCCTTGAAGCCGACTTCGGGCAGGTCGATGTGCACATGCTGCAGTACTCCGGGGCCATCTGGTACCCGATGGTCTACGACATGCCCGCCCGCGCCAAAGAGGCCTTCGGCATCCAGAAGCGGCAGCGCCAGATGGACCGGTGCCGCCAGTACATCGCACAGGTCGGGGCGACCTGGGTGATCCCCTCGGCCGGGCCGCCGTGCTTCCTGGATCCCGAACTGCGCGATCTCAACGACGACCACGAAGATCCGGCGAACATCTTCCCCGACCAGGTGGTGTTCCTCGACCAGATGCGTCGCCACGGCCACGAGGGCGGGCTGCTGATGGTCCCTGGTAGCACCGCCGATTTCACCGGGTCCCAACTCGCTTCACTGACCCACCCGGTCGATGACCCCGAGACGATCTTCACTACCGGCAAGGCCGCCTACATCGAGGATTTCGCGCAACGCATGGCCCCGGTGCTGGCTGCGGAGAAGGCCTCGTGGGCGCCGGCGGCGGGCGAACCCCTGCTGCCCGGGCTGCGGGCGCTGTTCGAGCCGATCATGAGCCAGACCGATCAGATCTGCGACGGCATCGGCTATCCGGTGGAGTTGCGGCTGTCCGGCCCCGACCACAGCGAGACCGTGGTCCTGGACTTCCCGAAACGTCTTGTCCGCGAACCCATCGCCGACGAGAAGTTCCGCTACGGCTTCGCGATCCCACCCGAGTTGGTGCGCACCGTGCTACGCGACAACGAACCGGACTGGGTCAACACCATTTTCCTGTCCACCCGGTTCAAAGCCTGGCGTGTGGGCGGCTACAACGAATACCTGTACACGTTCTTCAAATGCCTCACCGATGAGCGCATCGCCTACGCCGACGGCTGGTTCGCCGAAGCCCACGACGACACCTCATCGATCATCCTCGACGGCTTCCAGATCCAGCGCCGCTGCCCGCACCTGAAGGCCGACCTGTCGAAATTCGGTGTGGTAGAAGGCAACACCCTCACCTGCAACCTGCACGGCTGGCAGTGGAACCTGGAGAACGGCAAGTGCCTTACCACCAAGGGCCACGAGTTGCGGTGCAGCAAGTCATGACCGCCCCACGCCAGTACTACGACGACGGCCTGATCCAGCTGGATCGCGAGGCGATCACCTTGCGGCGCTACCACTTCCCGTCGGGAACCTCGAAGGTGATCCCGCTGCGGTCGATCACCGGATACGAGGCCACCCCGTTGGGGTTGTGGATGCAGCGTTTCCGATTGTGGGGCAGCACTGACCTGCGCCGCTGGCTCCCCCTGGACGTGCACCGTCCGCTGCGGTCGACGCTGATCACCCTCGACGTGCCGGGCACTTACCCGAAGCCGGCATTCACCCCGGCCCGCCCGGACGAGTTCGTCGCCCGCCTGGAGGAATTGCTCGGCTGCTAGCGCGCCGAGACCACCTGCCGTAGTTCGGAAGCCGCACTGGAGGCACTGTCGTACACGCGAACGATGGCCTCATCCCCCGGCTTGAGGAAGGTGGACTCGCCCAGCGGGGTGTAACGGGTGGCACCAATGCCGATCAACACGTTCTCGGGATGACCGCTGGCCACCATCAACGCGCCGACATCCTCCAACGGCGTATCGGCCGAACCCTTCTGGTTGGCCAGCCGTTCGACGATCCAGTCCAGGAGCACCTCGCCGTAGTACGAGTAGCCCACCAGGGGTGAATCCACCCCGTAGGCGTGCTGCTGGCCGCCCTCCTCGCTCAGGTAGCAGACCAGCCGCATGGTGGCGGTCGGACCGTCCGGAGTGAGGTCACTGATCTCGAAGAACTGCGGTGCAACGCCTTTGGAGGCCGGGCCCCAGTTCTTCTTGTAGCTGATCTTGGGTGCGCCCGGCCGGCGGATCGAGCAGTCGTTGAAGGCGCCGAGGGCGAACGGCTCGAGCCGCACCACGGTGTCGCCGTTCCACACCACGCGGCAGGCCACGCCGACCTCGGGCTCGATCTGAAGGTTGAGCGGGCCGTCAACCTCGCCGGCCTCCGGCAGCACGATGGCATCGCTGGACAGCGGGAACTCACCCAGGAAGTCGTCCCGGCCGGGGGCGTACCACGGGAAGATGCCTTTGGGCGCATACCCTTCGGTCACCACCTTGACGAAATCCCCAGCCTCTCCGGCCTGTTCGAGGTGCCCCGCGAAGTTACCGGCCACGCCGAAGCCGAACCAGTTGCGCAATTCGGCAAGGTCGATATCGATCATGGCTGCAACCCTACTGTGGCCGCGACAAGCCGGTAACAAGTCGCGCTTAAGTCGCCGGTACCAGGCTGTGCTCCGCGAGTGCCGATCCGCGCCGGATCGGCCGAACCCGAGGAGTGTCCCGTGCCGACAACCACCCCAACCGCCAGCGTCTCACCTCGTCGTGCGGGCGATCCCGCGCCGGACCTGCTGGGTATCACGTTGGCTCACCGCGCGATGCTGACCGACCTGCTGCGCCTGAGCGACCTGGCTGGGTCGGTGCGCGACCGGGATGTCATCTGCACACCCGGCCGTGCCCGGGCGATCTCCCGATACGTCGAGTTGCTGTGTGATTCCACCCACCATCACCACACCACCGAGGACGCGGTGCTGTGGCCGGTGATCCTGGCCAGTGTCGGCGACCATGTGGATCTGAGCGAGCTGACCGAGGACCACGCTGCACTGGACCCACGGTTGGAACAGCTGCGGGCCCGCGCCGCGGCGTTCCGGCTGTCGATGGGTGACCGCCAGATCGCCGGCCTCATGGCCATCGAGCTGGCCGAACTGGCAGCCCTGCTGACCGAGCACATCAATGACGAGGAGATGGAGGTGTTCCCGCTGATCACCGAACACGTCTCGGTGGCGGACTGGGCGACGGTGGAGAAAGCCGCCCGCAGAAGCGGATGGTTGTGGTTCGAGGGTCCGCGGTCGCTCGCCGTGATGACCGACGACGAGCGCACACAACTGGCCCAGCAGGTGGGCATCGAGCTACGGATGATCCTCGCCGTCGTGGGGTTGCGGTACCGGCGCCTGGAGCGGGCGGTCTTCGGCGTCGCCCGATAAGCCGGCGTCAGTCGATGAAGCGCTGCGCTTCGGCGGCCAGCCGGTCCCGCAGCGTCGAGGCGGCCTTCCGGTAGCCGCGCGCCTGATCGGGCCGGCCCAGCGCATCGGCGGCGGCGGCCAGCGCCTCGTCGACCGGGCCCACCATCAGCCCGTCGACCCCGAGTCCGGCGATACGCCCGGAATACGGGCCGAGGTCGGCCGCCCGGGCCTCGGCCTCGTCGGCATCCCCGAGCGCCACGGCCGCGTTGACGCGCAGCACGGTGAACGGCAGCCAGAAGTACGCCCGCTCGATCGGTTGGCGGTCCCGCCACAGCTCGCGAGCCTCACTCTCGCGGCCCCGCGCGATCAGCGCGAGCACCGCGGCGTCCAGCGCGGCAACCGACACCTCTCGGTAGAAGAACACCAACTCGTCGGCCAGGACGCCGAGGTCTCCGAGGCAGAACTCGCCCGTCACCCGGCCCACCATCGCCAGCTTGGCCCCGTTGGCGGCACCGTTCTCGACCATGCGCGCCGCCAGATCGGTGTAGGCGCTGACCGCCTCGTCCAATCGCGCGGCCAGCAGATACATCCGGGCCTGGAACAGTCCCAGCACCCCGAGAAGGTGGACGAGCTGTCCGGTACCGGCCCGGGCCACCGCAATGTCGACGTGCCGTTTCGCGGTTGCCAGATCGGACCGGTGACCGGCCGCCAGCGACAGCATCCAGTGCGCCACCGCTTGGTAGTCGGCCTGCTCGGTGGCCTCTGCGGTCTGCAGTAGTTCGGCGGCGGTCGCGTCGCGTTCGGCGTCGAGGTCCGGTCCGAGTGCGCAGTAGGCCCGGACATTGAGCGCCGTACAGAGCAACCGACCCGACGACGCCGGATCCTCGGCGTAGGCGCGTCGGGCCAACTCGAGCAGCTCCGTGCTGGCGGCCAGTGCGCCGTCGGGATCGGTGCCCTCCAACTCAACGTAGAGCGCCTTGAGCAGCCTGATCCGTTCGGCCGCAGTGACTTTCGTCGGCCCGCTGTCCAGCACCTGGCGCAGCAGGCCGATCATCTGCGCATCGGATTCGTCGTACTCCCGGTCCCGCCACACCAGCGGGGTGTCCCACGCGGTGAGCACGCGCACCATCAGATCGTCGCGCGACGTCCCGGTCAGCAACTGCAGCGCAGCCTTCAACTCGATGCGCGCGGCGACGGCGTCGCCGGACTGGGCCAGTGCGGAGATCAGACCGCACCGGGCGTCGATCTCGTGTTCCAGACTCTGGGCACTGGGCCGCAACCGGCGTGTGGCTGCCAACTCCAGCATCTGCACGGCGGTACGCCACTGTCTGGCGGCTTCGGCGTGAGCACCCACCGAGTCCGCCTCGCGGGCCGCTGCCGTCGCAAAATCCGTAGCGGCCAAAGCAGTTTCAGCTGTCGCCGACGCTACAGCGTGGTGGGCGAGGGCGGCCGGGTCGACCGATCGGCCGGGTGCCCGCAGCAGTTCCAACGCGGCACCGTGCAACCGCGACCGCCGCAGCTTCGAGGTGTCCTCGTAGAGGGTGTCGCGAACCAGCGAATGGGCGAACCTCAATCGGCCTGGCGCCGGCTCGTCGAGCAGACCGAGCAGGACGGCCGGCTCCAGCGCGTCGAGCAGGTCCTCGGGGTCGTTGCGCCCCAGTTCGGCGAGCAGGTCGACGTCGATGTCGCGCCCCAGCACGGCGGCTTGACGCAACGCGGTGACTGTCGGGCCAGGTAACCGGGCCACCCTGCGACGCAACACATCTCGAACTCCAACCGGCACGGATGCCCACACCGCGTCCGGCCCCTCGGCGACCATCAGCCGGGCCAGCTCGCGGACGAACAACGGGTTGCCGCCGGTCCGCTCACGCAGCAGCCGCAGCGCCTCGCCGCTGGCGGCGGTCAGTCCGTGGTCGGCCGCCAGCGCCGCCGTGGCCGCGGCGTCGAGACCGTCGAGTATCAGATGCGCGGCGGTGTGCACAGTCAGTGCCGCCCGGGCCACCTCGAGTTCGCCGCGGTCCTCCGACGGGCGATAGGTACCGATGACCAACACCGGCAGATCCTTGATCCGGTCGGCCACCAGCCGCAGGAGCTCCAACGTCAGGCCGTCGGTGCGGTGCAGGTCGTCGAGGACGACGGCCAGCGGTTGACGGCCGGCGACCGCGCTCAGTACGTCGGCCACCGCATGCCCCAACCAGAATGTGCCCGGCTCGACCGCGGCGACGTCGTGCAGCAGCGGAGCCAGCGCCTGCCTGCCGTCCTCCACCTGAGCTCCGGCGTCCAGCAACTCGCGCAGTATCTCGGTCCACGCCCACCCCGCCGGCGCGCCGTGAACCTCCGGACAACGACCGAGCACGGTGCGCCAGCCCGCAGCCCGCAAACGGGCTGTCGCCGCGGCCGCCAGGGTGGTCTTGCCGGAGCCCGCTTCCCCCCCGATCCACAGCACCGCGCTGCCGCCGGCGGCGACAGCGCGTGCGGCAGCGGCGATTTCGGCGAACTCCTCGGTCCGGCCGTGGGCCGCCGCCTCCACCCGGCCGCGCGCGGCCAATTCAGCACCGTCGGGCGACGCCACCTCCGGTATCACCGGCTGCACCTGTCGGGACGGCTCCAGATGGTCGGCCTGACGAAGGATGTCGCGCTCGAGGTCGCGCAGCGCCCGGCCCGGCTCCAAACCGAGCTCATCGACGAGATGGTCCCGGGTACGCCTCAATACCTCCAGCGCGTCGGTCTGGCGTCCGGCCTGATACAGCGCCGTCGCCAGCACGGCGGCGGCGCCTTCCCGGCCCGGACGCTCACCAACATGTCGTTCCAGCGCGACGATGGCGGTGCTGTACCGGCCCAGCTCCACCTGCGCAGCGGCCTGTGCTTCCACCGCGGCCAGCCGGAGCTCGGTCAGCCGGGCGACCTCCGGAGCCGCCCACAGCACGTCGCCTGCCCCGGCGAACGGATCTCCCGACCAGGCGGCCAACGCCTCGTCGAGCAGGCACACGCGTTGCTGCGGATCCGATTCCTCATACGCCGCAGTGACTTTCGCTTCAAACCGCCAGGAGTCGACGGCATCCACCGGCAGTCGCAGACAATATCCGGGCGCGGCGCTGACCAAGATGCGCGCCGGGGCCCGACGCTGCCGCTCCGGCTCCAGCGCCCGCCGCAGATGCGAGACGTAGACCTGCAGGGCCGACAACGCCTTGGGCGGCGGCTCGCCTTCCCACAGATCGTCGATGAGCCGGTCGACGGACACCGTGTGTCCGTGTGCGGCCACCAGACGAGCCAGCAGCGCCCGCTGCAGGCGCGCGCCCAGATCCACCGGATCGTCGCCGACCCAGGCTTGTACGGGCCCGAGCACGCTCACCCGCACCGGGGCGTCCGCAGTCATTTCCCTGTGCCGGGCCGCGGTGCGTTACTTACCGGGCTCCAGGACGGCGGTGCCGACGAACGGCACCAGCGCGTCGGGGACCCTCACGCTGCCATCGGGTTGCTGATGGTTCTCCAGGATGGCCACCAGCCAGCGGGTGGTGGCCAGCGTGCCGTTGAGCGTGGCCGCGATCTGCGGCTTGCCGTTCTCGTCGCGGTAGCGCGTGGCCAATCGCCTCGCCTGGAACGTCGTGCAGTTCGAGGTTGAGGTGAGTTCCCGGTAGGTCTGCTGGGTGGGCACCCACGCCTCGCAGTCGTACTTGCGCGCGGCCGAGGAGCCGAGATCGCCTGCGGCGACGTCGATCACCCGGTAGGGCACATCGATGGCCGCCAGCATCTGCCGCTGCCAGCCCAGCAGCTTCTGGTGCTCGGCGACAGCATCTTCAGGCTTGCAGTAGATGAAGCCCTCGACCTTGTCGAACTGGTGCACCCGGATGATGCCGCGGGTGTCCTTGCCGTAGCTGCCCGCCTCGCGCCGGAAGCACGACGACCAGCCGGCGTACCGCTTCGGGCCTGCGGACAGGTCCAGGATCTCGTCGGAGTGGTAGCCCGCCAGTGGCACCTCCGAGGTACCGACCAGGTACAGGTCGTCGGCCTCCAACCGGTAGATCTCGTCGGCGTGTGAGCCGAGGAATCCGGTGCCCGCCATGATTTCTGGGCGCACCAGCACCGGCGGGATCATCAGCGTGAACCCGTTCTGTACGGCCACCTGCGTGGCCAACTGCAGCAGGCCCAGCTGCAGCAGGGCGCCGGCACCGGTGAGAAAGTAGAACCGCGAACCCGACACCTTGGCGCCACGCTCCATGTCGATCAGCCCGAGCGCCTCGCCCAGCTCGAGGTGGTCCTTGGGGTTCTCGATCGCCCGCGGCTCACCGACGGTGTCGAGCAGCACGAAGTCGTCCTCGCCGCCGGCCGGCACACCGTCGATGATCACGTTGCCGATCGCCGCGTGGGCAGCGGTGAAGGCGGTCTCGGCCTCGGTCTGAGCCACCTCGGCGGCCTTGACCTGTTCGGCGAGGTCCTTGGCCTGCTGCAGCAGTGTCGGACGTTCCTCGGGTGTCGCCTTGCCCACGAGCTTGCTGGCGGCCTTCTGGTCGGCACGCAGGTTGTCGGCCGTCGAGATCGCGGCCCGCCGCGCCGTATCGGCCTGCAGCAGGGCGTCGACACGCGCCGGGTCCTCCCCGCGGGCCCGTTGCGACGCACGGACGGAGTCGGGGTTCTCGCGCAGCAGCTTGAGGTCGATCACGGGCGCAACCCTACTTTTTGAAGTGCGGCGACGTACATCTGAGGTGTTCGATCTAAGTGTGGCGAAGCGATGGCGACCGAATTCCCACAGCCACCGGGCACAACCCCGCAACATTACAACTGCATCACTTGCCACAGGGGCTGACACGCCTGTCACAATGGAGGGCAATGTTGGAAGCACCCGAGCACCCCGAGCACCCCGAGCACGGGGCCCTGCTCGCCGAACCTCTTCAGGACGAACAACCCGCGAGGGAACGGTGGTGGCAGAGTCTGGCGGCCGCGTCGACGCGACGTGCGCTGCTGTTGACCGCGCTTGGCGCACTGCTCATCGCCGGCCTGATCACCGCGTTGCCCCGGAGCGAGGGGGCGAGTTCCGCGCCGGGCGCGATCGCCCTCGGGCCCCGCGGCAATGACACCTTCAATCACGTCAAGCGTGGCGATTGCCTGAACTGGCCCGGGCGCAACCCCGACGCCGCACACATCGTGGACTGCAAGGACAACCATCGCTTCGAGGTCGCCCAGGCCGTCGACATGCGCACCTTCCCCGGCAGCGAGTACGGGCCGGGCGCGCCGCCGCCGTCGGTGGACCGGATCAAGCAGATCAGTCAGGAGCAGTGCACCCCGTCGGTCCGTGGCTACCTGGGTCCCAAGTACGACCCGAACGGCAAATACACCATCGGCCTGCTGTGGTCGGGTGAGAAGGCCTGGAAGCAGTCCGGCGAGCGCCGCATGCTGTGCGGGCTGCAACTCCTCGGCCCCGGCGACGGCCAGTTGGAGTCGGCAGGCAAGGTGGCCGATGTCGACCAATCGAAGGTCTGGGCCGCAGGCACCTGCCTCGGTATCGACGCCGCCACCAACCAGCCCACCGACGTCCCGGTCGATTGCGCGGCACCGCACGCCATGGAGGTCACCGGCGCGGTCAACCTCGCCGAGAAGTTCCCGGGCGGGCTGCCGCCGGAGGGCGATCAGGACAACTTCATCAAGGACGCCTGCACTGAGCAGACCGACGCCTACCTGGCCCCAGTCCAGCTGCGCACCACCACGCTGGCGCTGAGCTACAGCACGATCTCACTGCCCAGCTGGTCGGCCGGTAGCCACCAGGTGTCGTGCAGCATCGGCGCGACGTTGGGCAACGGCGGCTGGTCGACACTGGTCAACAGCGCCAAGGGTCCGCTGATGATCAACGGACAGCCCCCGGTGGCGCCGCCTGACATCCCGGAGGAGCGGCTCAACATGCCGCCCATCCCGATGCCCGATGTGGACGAGACATCGTCATCTTCGTCGTCCTCGTCGTCGGGTTCGTCCTCGTCGTCGGGATCCGGTTCGTCCGGATCGGGCTCCTCCGGTTCGTCGAGTTCCTCGGGCTCGGGTTCCTCGGGCTCGGGTTCGTCGGGTTCGTCGTCGAGCGGTCAGCACATGCCGCAGGCCTCGACCACCGCGGCGCCGGCTCCGACGCAGGCCAACACCTTCAACCCGCCGCCGCCTGAGCAGGCCCCGGCCACCGCACCTGAGCAGGGCCCGGCACCGGCTCCGGTTCCTGATGGCGCGGCCGCACCCGCCGGCCCGCCTCCGGGTGAGCCTGTCCCCGTACCGCCGGCTCCGTAGCCGTGCCGGTGCGGATGAGCTCGCAGCGGTTCGACGAGTTGGTGTCCGATGCGCTCGACCTGATCCCGCCGAGGTTGGCGGCCGCGATCGACAACGTCGTGGTCCTGGTGGAGGACCGTGATCCCGACGAGCCCGAGATCCTGGGCCTGTACCGGGGAGTCGCGCTGACCGAGCGGGATTCCTGGTACGCCGGCTCCTTGCCCGACACCATCACGATCTACCGCGAGGCCCTGCTGGAATTCTGTGACAGCGAGGCCGACGTGGTCGACGAGGTGGCGATCACGGTGATCCACGAGATCGCGCACCATTTCGGGATTGATGATGAGCGGCTGCACGAATTGGGTTGGGGATGAGCCGCTTGCGCGAAGACAGAAGGCCGGGCTAGGCGCGGCAACCGGGTTTTGTCGGTCTGCAGTGCTATCAACGGGCTATGACCATCCAGTGCCGGGAGTGCGCAGCCGGTCTGGAGCATTGCCACGGCACCGTGATCCACCACGTGCGGTACCGCGCGGAGTGCACCGACGACTCCTGCACCGCCCCGGAAGCAGCACATACCTTCAGCCTCGACTGCGAGGCGGTGGGCTGCCCGTGTGCGCACGAGGGTGCGCTCTCGATCCGGCTGACCGGTTAGTCAACCCATCGGGTCGGTTTCGGACTGCACCGCGTCCGTGACCGGTGTGGCGCCGGGCTCCGGGTAGAACGGCGGTGTCACCGACGCCCACTGCACGCAACTCCAGCGCCCGTCGGTGATCGGTGCCAGCACCAACGATTCGGTGTTGGCCAGGTGATGGTCGAGGGCGAAGCTGCCGTCGACGCCGGCCAGCACGGCGCCAACCAGCCGGATCGCCGCGCCATGGCTCACCAGCACGATGTCGCTGTCGAAGTCGTGGTCGTCGAGGTAGCGGAGCCGCAGCTCGGTGAGTACGGGCACATACCGGGCCAGTACCGCCTCGGCGCTTTCGCCGCCGGGCATCGGCACGTCCAGTTCGCCCCGGTGCCAGCGCTCGTAGATCCGGTTGAACTCGGCGACGGCGTCATCGTCGCTACGGTCCTCGAGTTCACCGACCTGGACTTCGTGGATCCCTTCGAATTCGAATGGGACAAGGCCGGTTTCGACACCGATGCCGGCGGCGGTCTGCGCCGCGCGCCGGGCCACCGAGTGCGCCAGGATCGACGGACGCTGGTGAAGCGTCCCGGCGAACCTCCGGGCCTGGTCGTGGCCGAGGTCGGTCAGCTCGGCACCCGGAGGCAGGGTGTCCAGACGCCGGGCGACGTTGCCGTGGGACTGTCCGTGCCGGACGAGGATCAGCCGGCCGCTCATGAGTCGTCCGTTCCCGCGCGCAAGCCCGCCAACCACCGTGAGGCCTCATCCAGGCGTGGCGGTGGTGCACCCGCTCGCGCTCCGGTCGGCCAGGAACCCAGATATCGCACATCGGTACAACGTCGATGCAGCGCTTTGAGTGCCTCGGCCACCGAATCGTTGTCGATGTGTCCGACGCAGTCCAGGAAAAACATGTAGGTGCCCAGCTCGGTTCGGGTGGGCCGGGATTCGATCCGGGTGAGGTCGATGTCGCGAATCGAGAATTCGGTCATCGCCGTGACCAGGGCGCCCGGGGTGTTGTCCAGCCGCAGGACCACCGAGGTGCGATCGGCGCCGGTGGCTTCCGGCGGCGCGCCGGGCGGACCGGCCAGGACGAAGCGGGTGCGGGCGTTGGCCTCGTCGACCACGTCGGCGGCCAGGACGTCCAGGCCGCAGCGCTCGGCGGCCAGTCGCGTGCTCACCCCGGCGTCGGCCCGGCCCTCGGCCACCTCGTGGGCGGCAGCGGCATTGGAAGTGGCCGGGACGATGTCCGCGTCGGGCAGGTTGGCGGCCAGCCACTGACGCACCTGCGCCAGCGCCACCGGGAAGGCGGCGACGGTCCGCACGGGCCCGGTGTGCCCGGGCCGGGTCACGATGGTGAAAGCGACGTCGAGAATCAGCTCGGCATAGATCTGCAGTGGCTTCCCGACCGCCAGGCTGTCCAGCGTCGGCAGCACCGACCCCTCGATCGAGTTCTCGATCGGCACGCACGCGTAATCGGCCCGTCCGTCACGCACCGCGGCCAACGCACCCGGGGTGCTGTCGGTCAGAACCGGGGTGAACCGAGCCGTGCCGTCGCCGGATGCCGACGACAGTCCGGGGACCAACTCATGGGCCACCATCTGCAGTAACGCCACTTCGGTAAAGGTTCCCTCGGGCCCGAGGTAGGCGATGCGCGGCACATCCCAACCCTATCGGGTCGGCGTTTGTGCGCCATCGGTTGACGACGGCGGGGCCGGTGTTTCACCGGAGGTCTTGCCCACCAGGGACCACCCAGTTAAGTTAGGCTTACCTCACCTAATCACCTCACCTAGTTTCGAAGGCGGCGAGATGGCCATTGCGACACCGACGACAGCCGAGCGGATCCGCAGCGCATGCGCACGGGGCGGCGGCGCCATGGTCGCGGTCGAGGGCATCGAACCCGTCGCCTCACCCGTTCATCACCTGCTCGACGACGGGTCGTTCGCGATCACCGTCCCTGAGGCCGGCCCGTTGGCCGGCATGGCGATGTCCGCCGGTTCGGCCGGGGTACAGGCGGTGCTGGAGATGACCGACTACGCCCCGCTCCCGCTACGCGAACCGGTGCGCTCCCTGGTGTGGATCCGGGGCCGCCTGCAGCACGTGCCGAGCGACGAGGTTCCGGCGCTGCTCGACCTGATCGCCGCCGAGAACCCGAATCCGGCTCTGCTGCAGGTGAATTCCAGCGCTCAGCCGAATGCCCACCAGGATGACGACAACCACACCCTGGTGCGCCTGGAGATCGAGTCCGTCGTGGTGGCCGACGCCACCGGCGCCGAGGCGGTCGGCCTCGGGGCGCTACTGCAGGCCCGCCCCGACCCGTTCTGCGCGATGGAATCCGGATGGCTGCAGCACATGGAGTCCTCGCACCGCGACGTGGTGGAACGCCTGGCCACCCGATTGCCCATGACGCTGCGCCAGGGGCGGGTGCGCCCGCTGGGCCTGGACCGCTACGGCGTGCAGCTGCGCGTGGAGAACGAACACGGCGACCACGACGTACGGTTGCCGTTCCCGAACCCGGTCGACGACGTCACCGGCCTGAGCCAGGCCATCCGCATACTGATGGGCTGCCCCTTCCTCAACGGCCTGCGCGCGCGCAAGATCTGACCCGCACGATCGGCTACGCCGACCGGGCGCCGCTACCGTAGCTTCGGTGACCGGGCCCCACGAGCAACTCGAGCCGCAGCGCCGCACGCTCAAGATCGAGATCGCCGTCGTGCTCGCGGTGACCTTCGGGCTCAGCGCCTACACCGCGGGCCTACGGCTCATCGAAGCGGTGCTGCTCGGCCTGTCGGGGCAGACCGTCGCGCTCAACCCGAAGCGCTCCCCGTTCGACCTGATCGACCTCGGCCTGCACCTGGCCGTCGTCCTGCAACTGCTGGCCTGGGGCGCACTGGCCCTGTACCTGTTGTGGCGCAGCGGTTTCGGACCGTCCGCGATCGGGCTGTCCCGTCCGCAGTGGCTCACCGACGGTTTGGGTGGGCTCGGCCTGGCCCTGCTCATCGGTCTGCCGGGGTTGGGGTTCTACGTGCTGGCCCGGGTGCTGGGCCTGAGTGCCGATGTGGAACCCGCCGAGCTGTACGACACCTGGTGGAGCATCCCGATGCTGCTCGGCGTGGCGTTCGCCAACGGCTGGGCCGAAGAGATCATCGTGGTGGGGTTCCTGCTGACCCGGCTGCGTCAACTCGACGTCAGTCCCGGGCGGGCCCTGGTGATCTCCAGCCTGCTGCGCGGCGCCTATCACCTCTACCAGGGCTACAGTGCGGGTCTCGGCAACATCGTGATGGGCCTGGTGTTCGGCTACGCGTGGCAGCGCACCGGGCGGCTGTGGCCGCTGATCATCGCCCACACCCTGATCGACGCGGTGGCGTTCGTCGGCTACGCGCTGGTGGCCGATCATCTGAGTTGGCTGCGATAACGCGCCCGGCACGTACATTTCTGCTGTGGACGACTTTCCGGTTTCAGGCGGACCGCCCGACCCGCGCTCGCGGCGCCCGGAACCGCGCCGCCGTGGCAACGAGCCGTCCCAGGTGATCCGGCGTGACCCGAACCACCGCCCGCCCTGGCCGCCGAATCCGCCCACGCCGCCGCGACAACCACCGAGGCAGCCCCCGCCCAGATCTGCGCCACCGCCACCGCCACCGCGTCCACCCCGGGGGTCGTCCGCGCCCCGGCCCGCCGCGGTCCGTCCGCCCGCGCCCGCGCCGGTGCGCAAGCCGCGCCGACGACGCCGCTGGGGGCGTCTGGTGTTGGCGGTGCTGGTCGTCGGCGTCCTCGCGCTGATCGGCGGCGGCGTGTGGATCGACTCGTCGCTGCACCGCATTCCGGCGCTGGCCGACTATCCCGAGCGGCCCGGGGCGGCGCACGGCACCACCTGGCTGCTGGTCGGATCGGACAGTCGCCAGAACCTCAGCCCCGAGCAGCAGGCCGAGCTGGCCACCGGCGGGGACATCGGCAACGGCCGCACCGACACCATCCTGTTGGTGCACGTTCCCGGGATCGGCTCGGGCACACCGGCCACCATGGTCTCGATTCCCCGGGATTCCTACCTGCCGATCCCGGGCTACGGCGAGGACAAGGTCAACGCCGCATTCTCACTGGGCGGGGCGCCGCTGCTGGCGCAGACCGTCGAGCAGGCGACCGGACTGCGCCTCGACCATTACGCCGAGATCGGTTTCGACGGTTTCGCCGCGCTCGTCGACGCGGTGGGCGGGGTGACGATGTGCCCCGCCGAGCCGATCAGCGACCCGCTGGCCGGAATCGACCTTCCGGCGGGGTGCCAGGAGTTCAACGGCCGCAATGCGCTCGGCTACGTCCGCAGCCGCGCCACGCCGCGCGCCGATCTGGACCGGATGACGCACCAGCGGGCGTTCATGTCCGCACTGCTGCACCGGGCCACCAGCCCGGAGGTGCTGATCAACCCCCTGCGGTGGCAGCCGATGGCCCGCGCGGCCACCAACTCGGTGGCCGTCGACCAGGACGCCCGCGTCTGGGATCTGGGCCGGCTGGCCTGGGCGATGCACGGCGACATGGTGACCACGTCGGTGCCGATCGGCGAGTTCACCGGAAGCGATTCGGGTGCGGTGGTGGTGTGGGACAGCGACGCCGCAGGCCGGTTGTTCACCGCGCTGGCCAACGACACAGCCGTTCCAGACGACGTCATCGAAAAGCCGCAACCTTGAGCTTAGGCAAAGCTAAATACGGCAATAGCGAATTCCGGATGGCAGATGTAATGCGCCCAACGCAACTAAGGTAAAGCTGGCCTCAATGAGGTCAACCTTCGATGACAATACCTTCTGACCTGCTATATCCTCGCCGTCATGACGACGAGCGGTGAACACGACACCAAATTCCATGCACTTGTTCAGGACCAGGTTCGCAGCGAGTTCACCGCGTCACAGCAATACATCGCAATTGCAGTTTATTTCGACGGTGCCGATCTACCGCAACTCGCCAGGCACTTCTATGCGCAGGCGGTCGAAGAGCGCAACCACGCCATGATGCTGGTCCAATACCTGCTCGATCGGGATATCGACGCCGAGATCCCGGGAGTCGACGCGGTGTGCAACCGCTTCGACGCTCCTCGTGATGCGCTCGCGCTGGCGCTGAGCCAGGAGCGCACCGTCACCGAACAGATCAGCCGGCTCGCCAGCGTCGCCCGCGAGGAGGGCGACTACCTCGGCGAGCAGTTCATGCAGTGGTTCCTCAAGGAGCAGATCGAAGAGGTCGCGTCGATGGCGACGCTGGTGCGCATCGCCGACCGCGCCGGTTCCAACCTGTTCCACATCGAGGACTTCGTCGCCCGGGAACTCGCCGGTGGCACCGGTGCCGACGCGGCAGCCCCGAAGGCCGCGGGCGGCAACCTTTAGCTTTCAGTCCCGGCCCGCACCGGTCAGGCCGTTCTGCAGCCAACTCTTGGTGCGGCCGGGGTGATTCGTCGCCACCCATCCCACACCGATGTCGCGGCAGAACTGAACGTCTTCGTAATGGTCGACGGTCCAGCAGTACAGTGCCCGGCCCTGGGCGGCGGCCCGGTCCACCAGCTCGGGATGCTCACGCAGGGTCGCAATGGACGGACCGACCGCGGTGGCCCCGACCGTCGTGGCGGCACCGCCGCCCAGATACCGCGACGTCTCACCGAGCAGCACCGTGGGCAGCATCGGAGCGGCCCGGCGAATTCGCCACACGGCAGCCGCCGAGAAGGACATCACCACCGCGCGGGACAGATCGGCCGAGGCCGGGGCGGCGATTCCGTACCGGTGCAGCAAGGCCAGCACCTTGTTCTCCACCAGCGCGCCGTAGCGCACCGGGTGTTTGGTCTCGATGAACAACTTGACCGGCCGCTTCCAGTCCAGCACCAGCGACACGAGGTCGTCGAGGGTCAGCAGCCCGGTATCGCCCAGGGCCCCCTCGACGTCTTCGTCGGTTTCGTCGACGTCGTCACCGTCGTCGGAGCGTCCACCGGCGTGCCACGACCCGTAATCCAGCCTGCGTAACTCGGCCAGCGTCATCTCACTGACCAGACCGGTGCCCGTGGAGGTGCGGTCCACTCGGCGATCGTGCACGCACACCAGGTGTCCGTCGCGGGTCAGCCGCACATCGCATTCCACACCGTCGGCACCTTCACGCAGCGCCAGGTCGTAAGCGGCAAGCGTATGTTCGGGCTTCTCGGCGGATGCTCCCCGGTGGGCGACCACGAACGGATGCCCAGGCCCCGGTGTCGCCTGCGCAGCGGCTCCGTCGTCGCCCGTTTCCATATCGCCTATGCTGCCGGGTTCTGCCCTTGGGTCTCAACCGGAACGGCGGATTCAGCGGAATCCTCACAATTCTGCGAAGTGTCGGCCGCCTCGGTGTCGACCGGGGACGGGTCAGGAGCCGGGTTCGGACCAGCGGACTCGGGCTCGATCACCACCCAGCGCCGCACGCTGCGCTCAGCCGTCGTACCGCTGCCCTCGAACCCGACGAACACCTTGGCGGTCAACAGGAATGCCGCCAGCGCCAACAGGTACCCGACAATCGCGGTCACGGTGTTGTTCGCGATGTTCTGCGGTGTGTCGTTGAAGAACGTCACGTACAGGGTGCTCACCATCGACGCGAACGCGACCACTGCGCTGAACACCCAAACGATCCACCACACCGCGATCTGGCGACGCAGGTGTGAGAGGCGTCCTTCGAGAACGGCCAGTTCCCACACGAACACCGGCGCCATCACGAGGTTCACACCGGGCAGTAGACAGCACAGCCACAGTGTCCTGGTGCTGCGCGGATCCACCTCGCCGTGCGCGGCATACCCGGCGGCCCGCCGCGTGATCAGCCAACGCACCAGCGACACCACCGCGACGACCACGACGCCCATCGCCACCACGCTGGCCAGCAGCCCGATAACCACGCCGCCGATCGCGATCAGCGGATGCAGCAGCACGCTGCGGTTGATGAGCAGCAGCACGTAACGAATCACGTGGGCGAAGGCGGCGATTCCCAGCACCACCATGGCCGCGACGAGCATGAGGCGCACATTGCCGGCATCGGTCTCGGCGTCGGTCTTCTGAGGCTGCTCCTCGAGCTCGAACTGTTGGTGCAGCCCCCAACTCGGAATCGCGCGGTAGTGCGGCGTCGGGCCGAGCGGACGCCGCTGCCGGCGCTGGTGTGGCGGAGGGCCTGGACGCACGGCGATCCAGCGATAGCCGGGGGCTAGATGCGGTGGAGTGTGCCCTGCCGCCGGCGACGACGGCGCCGCAGGCCGGGCAGCGGGTCCCCACTGAGACTGCGGCGACGACGGTGCCGAGGGGGCCAACAACGAGCCGCCGCACCGCGGACACCACGACCGCTGCCGGTCACGCACGTTCCAGCGCGTCCCGCACTGCGAACACACCTGGATCATGCGGCCAGCCTAGTCACGATCTCGGGACAGGTCCCCGACCTCAGACGGTTCCCGGGCCGCCGGCGTCGGTGATGACGGGGCGTCCGGCACCGGCCCAGGCCAACATTCCGCCCTCGACATTGACCGGGGTGTAACCGTTGCGGGCCAGATAGTTCGCCACCCGCAGGGAACGTCCACCCGCGTGGCAGATCACATACAGCTCGGCGTCGGGGTCGATCTCGGCGATTCGCGTCGGCACATCACCCATCGGGATGTGCTGGGCACCTTCAGCGTGACCGCGTTGCCATTCGTCATCCTCACGGACGTCGAGCAGCACCACAGCACCTTCGAACGTGGTGGGTACCGCAGCGATATCTGCCTTCCCGACTTCCACATCGTCCATGCCGTCAATGCTCGCATGCCGACACCGGCGAGCGCACCCGACCCTGATCGCTTGTCGCGGCGTTAGCAACGCAAAGCTATCCACAGTTTCCACAGGTTCATCCACAGCCCCGGCACCTGGAGAAAAGCCCCCGAAATGGGCGTTACTGTGCGGTAGCTGTCCATCACTGTGGATAAACCTGGGGTGTTCTCGGCAGCGATCAACAACCACCACAGGCGCGGAGCGAAATTAAGCACTCGGCTAAACCGCGGCCATCGGCACCGGCCGGGTCACTTGGGATCAGCCTGATTCCAGGCGCCGGGTAATCGACGCGGAGGCCGATTTTCTCCTGGCCATTACACGGGCTATGATCGGCGTCACACCAGCTGTTGTGACAGAACTCACTGGAGGACAAGCATCGATCGTGCAGGTCAGGAGTGTTTGATGGCGTCACATCCGATCGGTTCGGGTTCAGCGTTTCCGCAGCCCGAATGGCATTCATCCGGACATCTGCAGACCCGTAACCAGTCGATGGCCTTCCTTCGGGCCAGCGTGATCGCCCTGCTGCTGCTCGGCGTACTGGCCGTGATCGTCTTGTTCTGACCACCACCCGATCGGGTATACGTGTGGTCGGCGCGCGCGTCCTTGCGGTGCGCCTTGCGATGGAGCAATGTTGGCAGTGATCTTGAGCGTCGAACTTGAGCATCAGAAGCTGACGCCTGGCTCCATCGATCGATAATGAGGAAGGAATCTCGTGGCTGAATACACCTTGCCGGACCTGGATTACGACTACGGAGCTCTGGAGCCCCACATCTCCGGGCAGATCAACGAACTCCACCACAGCAAGCACCACGCGGCGTACGTCAAGGGCGTCAACGATGCCGTCGCGAAGCTCGACGAGGCGCGGGCCAACAGTGACCACGCTGCGATCTTCCTCAACGAGAAGAACCTGGCCTTCCACCTCGGCGGCCACGTGAACCACTCGATCTGGTGGAAGAACCTGTCCCCCAACGGTGGCGACAAGCCGACGGGCGACCTCGCCGCGGCGATCGATGATCAGTTCGGCTCGTTCGACAAGTTCCAGGCGCAGTTCACCGCCGCCGCCAACGGGCTGCAGGGTTCGGGTTGGGCGGTGCTCGGCTACGACAGCCTCGGCGACCGGCTGCTCACCTTCCAGCTCTACGACCAGCAGGCCAACGTGCCGCTGGGCATCATCCCGCTGCTGCAGGTCGACATGTGGGAGCACGCCTTCTACCTGCAGTACAAGAACGTCAAGGCCGACTACGTCAAGGCCTTCTGGAATGTCGTGAACTGGGAGGACGTGCAGAACCGCTACGCAGCGGCCACCTCCAAGACCAACGGCCTGATCTTCGGCTAGCTCCGGTCCCGGTCCGACTTCGAGGGCTTGATCGGTTTCTGATCTCTCATCAAGGGGCGTCGCGCACATTGCGTGACGCCCCGCCCTCGTTCTTGGCCGACTCGTTACCCGCCGGATCCCGTGTCGCCTTGCACCGCCCCCGTTGCTGCCGCATTCTGATGTGATCGACCCACAGACGTGTCGGAGCACCGACCAACCGGCGAGCCAGCACCGATGTCCCGGAGGCGATATGGATACGACGGGGTCCGGCCGGGCGATTGAGATCGCCCCCTTTCATTCCGGCGGTGCGCTCAAAGGGTTTGTGGTGCTGGGCCGATGGCCCGACTCCACCAAAGAGTGGGCGCAGCTCCTCATGGTCACCGTCAGGGTCGCCTCGCTGCCCGGATTACTGTCCACCACAACGATTTTCGGCGTCCGCGAGGAATTGCCCGAGATGCCCCGCCCCGGTACCGTCGGCATTGTCATCGCAGAGGGACCGGTAGTCGGCGAATCCGCGGTTCCGCCCGGTTATTTCGCCGACCATCAACCGCCGGCACTACTGATGTTGCATCCACCTTCGGAGACAATGCCGTCGCTTCCCGAGTGCACCGGCGCCGCTTCGGGCTGCGTGTTGCTACCCGGCCTTCCACATCTCGGACTGGAACACCGCGCGGCCTGGGTGGAAGCCGAATCCGACGGCACGGTCACGTCTATGGTCAGCAGGGTGGGTGTCGACCCGATCAGCCATCCCGACACCGCGATCCTGGCGATGCTGTTGGCGGCGTAAACGCGCCAGATGTGGGACATCTTCTCCAACAAAGAGAATCCAGCTATCGAAAAGGGATAGGAACCCTAGCGAGCTCGGCGGACAACGGCTAGGGTCCCTCTAGATCAGCGAAGGGCGGAAGCCCGCAATCGTCGCGTCGACATGCCGGCCATGAGCCCGGTCGACGGGCTGCGATGCGGTGGGCGACACCTTCGACCGTAGTTGGGGTAAGCCGCATAAGCGGCAGGTATCGGGCGGTGTGTCGAAAGGTCGCCATGTCCGCAGGCGCAGGCGTCAGCGTCATAGCAGGATCGGCGAGATCGGCGACCCAATACGAGCTTCAGGTAGCCGGGACGACCCGCCGCAACCGTCACTGTTGGCGCATTTGTACCGTCGATTGTCCGGCGACGGCGGAAACCACCGTCCGCTTCCGCCCGGCAACCGCCTTCCAGAATCGGGTCCAGAATCCGTCCAGGCCCGTCTGGCTATCGCGCGCGAGGGGGTTGACGGGCATTCCACCGCCCAACCTGTAACGTGTTCCACGTCGTCCGACAACGGCGTCGCGCGCAATCCGACGCGACCCCGGACCTAGACTCTAGCAAATATTCGTTTCCGCTAGTCACGGCACCGCTTCGGTTGCCGGCCAAGAATTTGATCATGATCGAGTACCCCTGTGCTCGCAGCTCATCGCGTCCAATGCAACGCAGCCGTCACCTTTTGCATTGTCAGACGGCACAATCCCGCCGTACCCCTACGGCGAAGACCCCGGTATCCGCACCAGAGGCAGCCGAAACGCAAAGCCCGTTTAACTTTTGTGGCGTTTGCACTTGGTTGTCGTCACAACACTCGCTACGATGGTCAGCAAATACGCCGCCTAATTCGTACCGCTCGTGAAGCATGTGGAGGTCAAATCGATGAGCAAGACGTTCGCCGCCCGCCTAAACCGCCTGTTCGATACGGTTTATCCGCCTGGGCGCGGACCCCATACGTCTGCCGAGGTGATCGCCGCACTCAAGTCCGAGGGCGTCACCATGTCGGCCCCGTACCTGTCGCAACTCCGTTCGGGCAACCGGACCAACCCGTCGGTGGCTACCATGGCCGCCCTTGCCAACTTCTTTCGGATCAAGCCGGCTTACTTCACCGACGACGAGTACTACGAGAAGCTCGACAAGGAGCTGACCTGGCTGGCCAGCATGCGTGACGAAGGGATCCGCCGGATCGCTGCCCGCACCGTCGGGCTGTCCAACGAAGCTCAGCAAGATCTGGTGCAGAAGGTAGATGAACTGCGCCGCCGGGAACATCTCGACGGCTGATCCGTCGGTTCGGCTGGCACTTTCGCGCAGCTGAAACCCACGTCAGTGGGGATCACTCGGTGGATCCCACTCGCGCGGGTTTCAGCTACGCGACGTCGTGCGGTCCAATTCCCGGTACTGCTCGGCAATCGCCAGAATCCATTCCCGGTCGGAATACGATTCGGGCTGGCTCAACCACGCCAGCCCCGGGAACGCCGAATCCTTGTCGCTCTCCCGGGTGTCGTAGATCCACTCGGCGATGGCCTCGGCCTGATCTCGCGGTGGCACCTGAGGTCGCTCGGTATCCCCCAATTGTGTTGTGCCGCTTGATTCTCCCGACCCGCTTGATCCACGCGGCCCGGCGGTTTCGTGCTGCCGCGCGTCGGCGGCGGTGGCCTCCAGGTAGAGCGCATCGGAGATCAGCGACATCCGTTCGGCTACGCGGAACACCAACGGTCCGCGCGGACGCACCCCGATGCCCACGTCGGGCTGACGCTGGGCCAATTCGCTCAGAAGCGGTTTGATGGTCCGTAATTCGTGGCGTGCGCCGAACCAGTCTTCGACACTCGGCAGCAGCGATCCGGCGGCGACAACGACCATCGCACACCCGAGGAGGGTGGCCGCAGCGCCGACACCGACGGGTTCGGTCCGCCCCGCCGCCCTGAGCAGGACGAAGCCACTGGAAGCCACGATCAGCACCATGCCGATGGTGAACAGGAACAGCGCCCGCCCGCGCCGGCTGCGGTTCGAGTAGCGCAGACCGGCCCAGACCACCAGGGTGAGCGCCAAAAACACGTAGAGCAGTGGCAGCAGCCACGAGGCTCCGTGCGATCCGAGGTCCCGCCTCAGATACTCGGCGGGGGACATCTCCGGTTGCCGACCGGCGCGGAAGAAGATCAGCAGGCTGATGATGACGACGGCGCCGGCGATGCCGTACTGGATCAGCGCGATACGACGGGTGAGCGTGGCCGAATGGCCCGAGGACGCGGTCGTGATCATGACGCAACTGCCTGCCGCACAGGCGATCAGCGCGACCTGGCTCAGGCCGGCCGCGATGTTGGGCCAGTGCACCACCGTGTCGATCAGCAGGGCGAGCGGCTCCCAGTTCAGCGCGGCTACGACGCCGAGGCTGCCCAACGACAGGATCATCGCGGAGCTCACCAGGGATTGTTTGTTGACCAGAGCCCAACCGATGCGCAGGCCAGTAGCCAGGCCGAGCAGGCCTGCGATCACCCAGACGATCAACCAAACGCCTCTCCGAGGCGAACCTGCACGATCGATGACCGGTCGGACGGCAACCGGCCGAGGCGGTAGAGCAGAAGCGCGGCAAAGTCCTCGGCCTCCTGCTCGATGTCCTCTCCGTTGGGGCCCATGCAGCCGGTCCGCTGGTTGAGCATGTAACTGATCAGATCCGAGGTGGCCACCTCGGCGGAGGCCGCGGCAGCGTCGACGATCGATATGCCTTCGTGGCCCAGGACCAGGTGCCCGAGTTCGTGAGCCAGGGTGCGGTCCCAGGCCGGCAGACCCTGCTGGATGAGGAACACATCGCGGTCGGTGTACTGCCGCCACTGCCCGCAGACACCGGTCGGAAGCTCGGCCGTGGTCAACTCGATCGGCCTGCCGCGGTCCTCGGCCACCGCGTCGACCAGGCGGGTCAATGTGACTTCACCCCGTCGCGGGGCGAGGTCGAGAACCTCGTTGACAGCGCGCGTGACGCTTCGACTGGCGGACATGTTCCCCCTTCCCACCCTTTCGTAGCACGCCCGGATAAATCCTCTTACCTGGATTCTTCCAAGTCGTACCTAACTCATGAACCGACTGGCATCGATTCGGACCGTCCGGCCGGCTTTGGCCTGCCGGTAACCCACGAGTCCGCCAAGGCCGGTCAGGGCCATCATCCCGGTCACCCCCGGCAGCGCCACCGCCGCGAGTTCGCTGGTGCTCGCGGTGCGAAGGTAGTCCGCGTACCCGGCCCGGAAAGCCACCGGCATCGCTGCGTCCAAGCCGACGGCGGCGGGAGGCCGCGACTCGGTGCGCATCTTGGTGTTGGGTTGCGCTTCAGGCCCCGACCGTGGCCCGGACTGCGGCCCGTGGTCATTGCCCGGAGCGCCCAACGGCAGCGCGAGCGGCGGCACGATGACCGGCAGGGCGATGACCGGAACGGCGATCGGCGGCAGCCCGGCCGCGGCGGCCAGGCCGGGCGGGGGTGGCACGGCCACGTCGGGAGCCTGTGCCTGCGCTGCCGGCATCAGCATGTCCGGGGGTCGCGGGTAGTTGAACGGCGCCGGGACACCGCCTCCCCCGCCACCACCGCCGGCGGCACCGCCGATGAGGGTCGTGGTGGTTTCGGTGGTCTCCGTCGTTCCAGAGGTCGTCTCCGAAGTCGACTTGGTGGTCTCGGTCGTCTCGGAGGTCTTTGTGGTCGATTCGGTCGTCTTGGTGGTCGACTCCGTGGTCGACGTCACGTCAGTCGTCGATGGCGTCGTGGGTGTCTCGGTCTCCGACGGCTGCGAGGTGGGTGGCGTCTCAGTCTCGGTATCCGTCTTGGTCGGGGTCGGCGATTTGGTGTCGGTGCCGGTTTGCGGAGGTGTCTGCGAGCCGGACGGTTGCGCGGTGTCCGTCGGTTCTCCGGTTCCCGAAGGTTTGCCGGTTGTCCTGGTGGGGCGGCCCGTGGTCCTGGTCGGCTTGCCGGTGGTCCGAGTGCCACTGTGGGACGTACGCGTGCCCATGGACCCGGTGCCGCCGTCATTTTCGCCCTGGTTGTCGCCGTCGTGGGAATGGCCTTGGCCGTGGTCCTTGCCGTCATGCCCGTCATGCCCGTCGTGGCCATTGCCGGCGTTGTTCGAGGTTCCCTGGCCGCCATCGGGCCGACCCCGATCAGGGTCGGCAAATGCCAATGCCCCTCCGACACCGGCGGTGATCAGGCCCGTTAGCACCAGACCGGTCGAGGCGGCGACGCGCAACCGCGAACGCACGTTCTCACCACCCTTTCGCGCACCGCCCAACAGCTTCGATTGATGAATCTGATTCTCGCACAACCGGGCAGTTCAAATTTGCTAGCTGAGTCGATTACCCGCGCCCATGGCGGGGAGTCGCGGCGGAGCAAATCCGCCGGACGATACTGTGGGTCTGCAGCAGTTCTGCGGTGACCACGAACACACGACGAATTGACCGGGAGGCAACCGGAATGGGCCTGTTCACGCGACGAAAAAGCCGCGCCACCCGCCGCGCCGAAGCCCGCGCCATCAAGGCCAAGGCCAAGCTGGAAGCCAGGCTCACCGCAAAGAACGACGCCCGTCGCATCAAGTCCGATCAAAAATCTGCGCAACGGGCCCTCAATGCTCAGGTCAAAGCGCAGCGGGACAGTGACCGCAATGCCCTCAAAGTGGCCGAAAACGAGTTGAAGGCGGCCCGCGAGGGACGTCTGCTCGCCCCCGCCCGGATTCGCCGCGTACTCACTGTCACACGTTTGCTGGCGCCGGTGCTCGTGCCGTTGATCTACCGGGCCGCCACGGCCGCCCGGGGCGCCTTGGACGAGCGTCGCGCCGATCGTCTCGGTGTCCCACTGGCCCAGCTCGGTCAGTTCTCCGGGCACGGCGCCGAGTTGTCCGCACGGATTTCCGGGGCCGAGCAGACCCTGCGACAGGTCGCCGAGAAGAAGCCGAAGGACGCCGAGACCAAACAGTTCGTCACGGCGATCAACGAGCGGCTCACCGATCTGGCGGCAGCGGTGACCGCCGCCGAGAACATGCCGACCGCACGTCGCCGCGGCGCCCATGCAGCGATCGCCGCCCAACTCGACGGCATCGATGCCGATCTGATGGCGCGGCTCGGGTTGGTCTAGCGCAGTTCCATGACCGTCGCCCGTACCGACTCCGCAGCCCCGCTGCGCGGTACGGCCGTCGGCTCACTCACGGCCGCGCTCGCCATCGCCGCTCATGGCATGGCCGGCGGTGCCCTGCCGGGCGGGGCCGTGGCCGCCCAACTCGTGGTCCTTGCAGTGACGTTGGGAACGCTGGCCGCGACCCTGGCCGGCGCAAACCGCGCCGCGGTGTTGTGGGGCCTGCTGGGTACCGGCCAGCTGCTGGCGCACGGTTTGTTGGCCACGGCCGGTCACGCACACGGCGCGCAGCCCGGCCTGGCGATGTTCGGCGCGCATGTGGCGGCGGTATCGCTCGGCGCGGGTCTGATCGCCTGCGGTGCCCGCTTGTCGGCAGCGGTTTCGCGGGTGGCCCGCGCGGTGGTGAGGACTGGCCGCCCCGCCCCCGGCGCTGCGGCCCGCGTCGCGATCCGCAGCGCCGATCAGCCGTTGCACTCAGCCCTTCTCCTTGCCGCTTCGGTGTCGCATCGGGGTCCGCCGGTCGGCGTCGCAGCCTGACCATCCGACCCGATCAACTCCAGAAAGACACCTCCGAATGCAACCCTTCACCGGGGCGTCCTCGCGCGCCCTCCTCACGACCGCGGCGATAGCCGTCACCGGTCTGCTCACCGCCGCACCGGCCTGGGCGCATGTCCACGTCGATGCCGACAATCCGACTCCGGGGACCACCTCGGTGCTCACCTTCCGGGTCCCCGGCGAGTCCGATACCGGCGCGCTGACAACACAGTTGACAGTCGACCTACCTGATGTGGCCTCGGCCCGCACCGAGGTGATGCCTGGCTGGACCGTCAAGCTGGACCGTGACACCTCGGCGGGTACGGTCCGGGCGGTGACGTGGACCGCGGCCCCCGGGGTGGGTATCTCACCCGAGCAGTTCGCCCTGTTCCAGGTGTCGGTCAAACTTCCCGACGCGGCGACGGCGAGCTTTCCCGCCACCCAGACCTACTCCGACGGCTCGGTGGTCCGCTGGGATCAGCCGCCCCTGCCCGACGGCAGCGAGCCCGAGCATCCGGCCCCGCAGTTGACGCTCACCGGCGCACCTCCTCCAGCGGGCCCCACCGAACACGGCACCGAGGTGCCTGCGGCGCCCAGCCGTGCGCCCTCGCAGGTCGCGCAGCCCGCGGGCACCGTCGACAACTCGGCCCGCTGGCTGGCCGGCGGAGCGTTGATCGTGGCGGCCGGCGCAGTGGTCGCAAGCCTGCTTAATCGGCGGCGGTCATGAGCCGGCCGCTGGCCGCTGCTCTGACGGGGCTGATCCTGGCCTGCTCGGCACTGCTCGGTGCCCCTTCGGCATCGGCGCATGCGGTCCGGATCGCCGCCGACCCGGCCGAACATTCCGCGTTGAGCAGCTCCCCGCCCAAGGTGAGCGCCACGTTCAACGAGGCACTGCAGCCCGCCTTCGCCAACATGACGGTCGTCGGGCCGGACAACAACCTGTGGTCCGAGGGCGATCCGTTGGTGGCCGGCGCGGTGCTCAGCGTCGGGGTCCGTCCGCTCGGCCCGGCCGGTACGTACACGGTCAACTACCGGGTGACCTCGGCCGACGGACACGTGGTGTCGGGTTCCTGGTCGTTCGACCTGACGGTCGCCGGGTCGGGTACGCCGGGGGCGGCCGCGTCGTCGCCTGCGCAGTCCGACGGTGGCATCGTGGTGTGGCCGTTCGTGTTGGTCGCCGCGGTGCTCATCGGTGGTGGAGCCTGGTGGGCGGTCCGGCGTCAGCGGTGACCGGCGCGTTGATCCGGGCGCTGGCTGACGGCGCCGCCATCGTGACCCTGGGCCTGGCAGCGGTCCCACTGCTCGAATCCGACCGCTACCGCGCCGAATTGAGCCGCAGGGCCGCGCGACCGCTGGGCTTGGTCGCGGCGATCTGGCTGCTGACCGAGATCGTGCGGCTGACCGTGGAGGCGGCGCAGACCGCGGGCGTCGGCTTCTGGCAGATCGGCGTCCGCACCCTGACTGACTTCGGCCTCCATACGACTGCGGGCCGTTCCGGGCTGGTCGGCATCGCGGCCGCGCTGATTGTCGCCGGGGCGGCAATCCTGGCCCCGCGGGGTGCCACCACGACGGTCGCGACGGTCGGTGTCGCCGCGGTCGGTATGGCGGCCAGGACGCTGGCCGGGCATCTCTCGGAGAGCCCGGTCGGCGGGATTGCCCTGGCGGTGCACGCGCTGGCCGCCGCAGTGTGGTGCGGGGTGCTGGCCGCGCTGGTGCTCACGGTGACGCACCGGGGTCAGTGGGCCAGGGTGTTGCCCCGTTTTTCACAGTTGTCGCTGTCGTGCGTGGGGGTGCTGCTGGTCGCCGGCGTGGCCGGGGCAGCGATCAAGTTGGACTCGCCCGCCGAATTGTGGGGCACCGCCTACGGCCGGATCTTGGCGGCGAAAGTGGTCGTGACCACGGCCCTGGTGGTGCTGGCCTGGCGAAACCGGTCACAGTGGCTGCCCGCGGCGCGGGCGCACCGCAGCAGCGCCGCGTTGTCGCAGAGCCGCTCGTCGATGGAATTGGGCATCATGGCTGTGGCGGTCAGCCTTGCCGCGGCTCTGGCCGTCACGGGTTGACCGCTGCGGCGCCTGGCATGATGGGAAACACTGCCGGCCCTACCCACCGCGCTCGCGCGGAACACCGGATACTGCAAAGGAGCAGCCAGATGGCAGAGCAGCAGGATCAACCCGCCGAGAAGCCCGCAACCGGGG
>NZ_CP050191.1:5006324-5137902 GCF_011745145.1 Mycobacterium sp. DL440
AGAAAGCCGCGGCCAAGAAGACTCCGGCCAAGGCCGCGAAGAAAGCTCCGGCGAAGAAGGCCCCGGCCAAGAAAGCCCCGCCCGCTCCGCCTGCGGCTCCGTCCGCCGCCGCTGCGCCCCCGGCCGAGCCGGCGCCTGCTCCTGTGATCCCGTTGCCGGATGTCGCCAAGGCAGCCAAAGAGGCTGCCGCCCAAGCCAAGTCGACTGTCACCTCGGCCGCCAACCCGGTGTCGGGCCCGGTGCCGTCCCCGTTGGCCGACCCCCCGTCGTCCAAACTGCCGCTGGTGGCGGTGGTGGCCGTGGGTGTTTTGGCTCTGCTCCTGGTTGTGCTCAGCCGCCGAAATTCCGAGGACAGCTGACCTCGGCTTGACCCTGACGCGACGTCAGGGCCAATAGTGGCCTCATGCACGCAGGTCCGCAGGTGAGATCCGTCGGTGCGGTCGCCGCGCTGACGGAGATCTCGGTGCGGACCCTGCATCACTACGACCACGTCGGTCTGGTGGTGCCCAGCGTGCGTACCGCGGCGGGTTACCGCGGCTACACCGACGCCGATATCGAGCGATTGCACCTGGTGCTGGTGTACCGGTCGGTCGGGCTGGCGCTGGATCAGATCCGGTCTCTGCTCGACGATCCCGATGCCGACGTGCTCGCCCACCTGCAACGCCAGCACAGCCTGCTGTGTGATCAGGCCGAGCAGCTTCAGCAGACCATCAAGGCAGTGGAGGAATTGATGAGCGCCCACAACCAGGGAATTCAGCTCACCGCCGAGGAGCAGGTGGAGATCTTCGGCAGTGCGGTTTTCGACGAGTACGCCGAGGAGGCCGAACAGCGCTGGGCCGACACCGAGGAATGGAAGCAGTCCCGCCAACGCACCGCGCAGATGACCAAGCAGGACTGGATCGAGTTCAAGACGGAGAACGACGCGCTGCTCGCGGCACTTGCCGAGGGTAAGCGCGCCGGGGTACGGCCTGGGTCGGCGCAGGCGGACGAGCTGGCGGCCCGGCATCGCGCCAACATTTCCCGGTTCTACGACTGCAGCGACGACATGCACGTCTGCCTGGCGCAGATGTATCTGGCGGATGAGCGGTTCACCCGCTACTACGACGGAATCGAACCGGGCCTGGCCCAGTTCGTGCACGACATCATCGTGCAAAGCATCGCCGGCTAGCCGGCTGCGATAATCGCCGGGTGAGTATCGAACCGCGCGCCACCGCTGATCTGGTCGACGAGATCTACCCCGACGTCCGTAGCTGCGACCTGCAGTTGCAGAACTACGGCGGCAAGGCCATGTTCGCCGGGCCGATCACCACGGTGCGCTGTTTCCAGGACAACGCGCTGCTCAAGTCGATCCTGTCGACCCCGGGCAACGGCGGGGTGCTGGTGGTCGACGGCGACGGGTCGCTGCACACCGCGCTGGTGGGCGACATCATCGCCGGGTTGGCCGCAGACAACGGTTGGTCCGGGGTGATCGTGCACGGCGCGGTGCGCGACGCCGCCGCGCTGCGCACCATCGGCGTCGGGATCAAGGCGCTGGGCACCAACCCCCGCAAGGGCACCAAGACCGGCGAGGGTGAGCGCGACGTCGAGGTCAGCTTCGGCGGCGTGACCTTCGTCCCGGGCGAGATCGCCTATGCCGACGAGGACGGCATCGTGCTGGTCGCTCCCTAACCGCGAGCAGACGCAAACTCGCCCTTTTCTCACGGGAAAAGGGCGAGTTTACGTCTGCTGGGCTGGGAAACTAAACCTTCACGGTGGCACGGTGTTTGGTGAAGAGCAGCGACTCCTCGTCGACCTTGCCGTAGCGGATGGTGCGCATGTCGAAGAAGTAGTTCTGCTTGAGCTTCCACGGCGCTTCCGAACCTGACTTCGGCAAGGTGTCCATGGCGCGCCGGAAGTAGCCCGGGGTGAAGTCCATGAACGGCAGTTCGTCGACACTGCCACCGGGGTGCTGCGGCTCGACGCGGTCGAAACCGTTGGCGTCCATGTAGTTCAGCACGCGGCAGATGAACTCTGACACCAGATCGGCTTTCAGCGTCCACGATGCGTTGGTGTACCCGAACGTGATGGCCATGTTTGGCACACCGGAGAGCATCAGGCCTTTGTAGGTCATGCTCTCGGTCAGGTCGATCGGCTGACCGTTGCGGTACGCCACTGCGCCGCCGAACAACTGCATGTTCAGACCGGTTGCGGTGACGATGATGTCGGCCTGCAACTCCTCACCGGAGGTCAGCTTGATGCCGGTTTCGGTGAAGGTGTCGATGGTGTCGGTGACAACGCCGGCCTTTCCAGAGCGGATGGCCTTGAACAGATCCCCGTTGGGGGCCAGGCAGACTCGCTCGTCCCACGGGGCGTAGCTGGGGCTGAAGTGCTTGTCGTAGTCGAAGTCCTGGGGCAGGCGGCGGGTCCCCATCTTGCGCAAGAACTGCTTGAAGATCGACGGGAAGCGGCGTGCGATCTGGTACTGGCCGGTGCTGTAACCGATCTGCTTCCACCGGTTGACGAAGTGCGCCAGGTCCTTCGGCAGGTACTTGTTGGTCTTCACGGCCACCGGATCGACCAGCGGCAGCGACCCGACGTAGGTGGGCGAGCGCTGCAGCATCGTGACGTGTCCGACGCCGCCGCTGACCAGCGACGGGATCAGGGTGATGGCGGTGGCGCCGGAACCGATCACGACCATCTTCTTGCCCGTGTAGTCCAGGTCCTCGGGCCAGTGCTGCGGGTGGACGATCTGGCCCTTGAAGTTCTCGGCCCCCGGGAACTCGGGCGAGTAGCCCTCGTCGTAGTTGTAGTAGCCGCTGCACACCGACAGGAACGACGCGGTGATCTGCTTGGCTTCGCCGTTGTGCTCGACGCTGACGGTCCAGCGGTTGTCGGCATCCGACCAGTCCACCGAGAGGACGCGGTGGCCCGTGCGGATGTGGTTCCTGATGCCGTTCTCGTCGGCGGCCTCGTTGATGTAGTTCCAGATCGACTGTCCGTCGGCGATGGACTTGGCCGATTCCCACGGCTTGAACCGGAACCCGAGGGTGAACATGTCCGAGTCGGAGCGGATACCCGGGTACTTGAACAGGTCCCAGGTGCCGCCGATGTTCTCGCGACGCTCGAGGAGTACGTAACTCTTGGTGGGGCAGCGGTCCTGCAGGTGCCAGGCCGTGCTGATGCCGGAGATGCCGGCGCCGACGATCACAACATCGAAATGTTCGGTCATGGGACCGACGGTATCAACACGGTGTTGAGTGGGTCAACAGTATGTTGATAAATTCAACACAGTGTTATCGTGCTGGATGTGACCACCTCCAGTACGGCGCGCGCCCCGCGCGGTCGCCGCGCCGCCCGGCCGTCGGGCGACGACCGTGAGGCGGCCATCCTCGCGACCGCCAGGCAGCTGCTGGAGACCAAGAAATTCACCGACATATCGGTCGATGACCTGGCCAAAGGCGCCGGAATCTCCCGGCCCACCTTCTACTTCTACTTCCCCTCGAAGGAAGCCGTGCTGCTGTCGCTGATCGACCCGCTGATCAAGCGGGCCGACACCGGATTCGACAGTGCACTGGAAGACATGCCGACCGATCCCAAGCGGGCCATCCGGCACGGGATCGAGATCTTCGTCAGCTCGTTCGGGTCACATCCGGCCACCGCACGCGCCGGCACCGAGGCACTGAACAGCAGCCCGGAGTTCCGCGTGTTCTGGTCCGGGCTGATGCAGAAATGGATCAACCTGACTGCGGCCCTGATCGCCGCCGAGCGCGACCGCGGCGCCGCCCCGGACACTATTCCCGCCATGGACCTGGCGACCTCGCTCAACCTGATGAACGAGCGCACCATCATGGCGGCGCTGGCCGCCGAACAACCCGCGGTCGACTACGACAAGGTGGTCGACACCCTTGCCCACATCTGGCTGACCAGCATCTACGGCGAGGCCCGCTAACCCGTCCGGCGCCTATGCGAACATATGTTCGTGTCCGAACCTGCGGCCATCCTGCACGCTGATCTCGATTCGTTCTACGCATCGGTCGAGCAGCGCGACGACCCGGCGCTGAGAGGCCGCCCCGTGATCGTCGGCGGTGGCGTGGTGCTGGCGGCCAGTTACGAGGCCAAGGCGTTCGGGGTCCGCACCGCGATGAGCGGTGGCCAGGCCCGGGCGCTGTGCCCGCACGCCATCGTGGTGCCGCCGCGAATGTCGGCATATTCGGAGGCCAGCGGGCACGTGTTCGAGGTCTTCCACGACACGACGCCGGTGGTCGAGCCGCTGTCGGTGGACGAGGCGTTTCTCGACGTGTCCGGGTTGGGCCGGGTGTCCGGCACTCCGGTGGAGATCGCCCGACGGCTGCGCGAACAGGTCAGCGAGCAGGTGGGCCTGCCCATCACTGTCGGCATCGCGCGGACAAAGTTCCTGGCCAAGGTGGCCAGCCAGGTGGCCAAGCCGGACGGCCTGCTGCTGGTGCCGCCCGATCGCGAGCTGGCGTTCCTGCACCCACTGCCGGTGCGCCGGCTCTGGGGTGTGGGCGCCAAGACCGCCGAGAAGCTACACGCCCACGGCATCGAGACCGTCGCCGACGTGGCCGAGCTGCCCGAGTCGGCCCTGCGCCCCATGGTCGGCGGCGCCATGGCGCGACAGCTCTATGCGCTGTCGCGCAACATCGATCGACGCCGGGTGACGACGGGGGTCCGGCGGAGTTCCGTCGGCGCCCAACGCGCACTCGGGCGGCGCGGCAACACGATGTCGGCCGCGGAGGTGGATGTCGTGGTGGTCAACCTCGTCGACCGCATCACCCGCCGCATGCGGGGAGCGGGGCGTACTGGTCGGACCGTCGTATTGCGTTTGCGCTTCGACGATTTCGGGCGGGCCACCCGGTCGCACACCATGCCTCGGGCCACCGCCTCGACCGATGCGGTCCTGGGTGCGGCCCGCGCGCTGGTGACCGCCGCCGCGCCGGTGATCGCCGAGCGGGGGCTGACCCTGATCGGGTTCGCGGTGTCCAACATCGACCACCAGGGCAGCCAGCAGTTGGAACTGCCCTTTGACTCGGAACCAGATCCGGTGGCCATCGACGGCGCGATCGACGAGGTACGTCATCGGTTCGGCAATGCGATGTTGACCCGTGGCGTACTGGTCGGCCGCGATCCCGGTCTGGAGATGCCGACGCTGCCCTACTAGACCAGTTGCGCGGCAACGAATCCGGCCAGCAGCACGGCGAATCCACCGATCTCGCCGGCGATGAGGGCCAGCATCCCCGCATGCAGGCCTGCGGTGGGCCGCTCGAACTGGTTGGTGGTGTCACGCTTGGCGCCGTGCTCGATGTAGGCGGCGATGGCCACGACGAAAAAGAACACGAGCACCATTGCGGCGGTGAGGTTAACCCAGGTGGGCCAGGCGCTGAGTTCGACGAATACCGCGACCAGCAGCGTCGCGAACGAATACAGCAGGGCGGCTCGGTGGGCGATGTCCACGTAGGGGTGGGCGAGGTGGTTCTCACTGGTTGCCATCTGCCGGTACTTCCACACACCCAGCACCAGGGCCAGTAGGAAGATCAGGCCGGCGGCGAGCAGGGTGATGACGGTGTCGATGCCGAGTTCCGCGTGCATCGCGTGAGTTTACGAGCTTGTCGAATACCGCCGGTCACCCGTAGTGCGGCATTGCGCGCCAGCACACCGGAAGCGGTGGCCGGGACGATCACCCGGGAACCCGGACCCATCCGGCGCTGCCGCGGCATCACGAGGCGGCGGTGTCGACGCTCGTATTCGCGCAGGGCCGTCGCGGGGTCGTCCCGGTTGGCCGCCACGCAGTCGGAAAGCGTTGCCGCACCGGCGATTGCCAGGCTCGATCCGTCCCCGAGCAGCGATACGCATGAGGCCGCGTCACCGAGCAGAACGATCCGCCCGCACGACCAGGTGTCCATGCGGACGCGGCTGACCGAGTCGAAGTAGAGGTCGGGGGCCTCCCGCATCTGCCGCAGCAGGTCGGGCACCCGCCATCCCATGCCGGCGTATGCGTCGGCGACGACGTCCTTGTGCGCCGACGAGTCGCGGTGGTCGAAGTCCGGCAGCGCCCGGTGGCGGAAGATGAACGCGGCGATGCCGCGACCGGTCGCCGGGTGCACGGCCGCCATACGTCCGGGCTCGTTGTACATCAGGACGGTGTCGCCGTCCGCCGCCTCGGCCAGGTCGACGGTGGCGACGTACATGCCGAGGTGCTCGATGAAGCCCGTTCCGACCACCAATTCCCGTACCCGCGAATGCAACCCGTCGGCGCCTACCACCAGATCGAATTCCTGCGGGCCGGCCTGCTCGAAGGTGACCTCGACGCCAGTGGCGTTCTGACTCAGCGAGGTGACCGTGTCGCCGTACCGGTATTCGGCGGCGTCGCGCCCGGCGTCGGCCAGGATGGCGGCCAGATCGCTACGGGGAATCTCGATTCCTTTCCCCAGTTGCATCGGCGCCCACCCGATGCGCCGGCCGCCCCGGTCTACGGCACTGAGCCCGGTGGCCCGGGTCGCCGCAGACCTGAGCGCAGGCAGCACTCCCATGCGCTCCGCGACGCCGTACGCCGGACCCCGCACGTCGACCGGACTACCACTGGACCGGTCACCACCGGCGCGTTCGACGACCGTGACCGCCATTCCCGACCGGGCCATCCAGAACGCCGCGGTCGAGCCGGCCACCCCCGCACCCACGATGAGCACCGTGTTCATCTCTGCACCTTTCTGCAGTTAGTGCAATATTGCACTAACTGCAGTTATACACTCGATGCATGCCCGCCGATACCGCCGCCGCCTCGCTACGCGAGCGCAAGCGCGAACGCACCCGCGCCGCCATCGTCGACGCCGCGCTCAAGCTGTTCGCCGCCAACGGATACGACGGCACGACGGTGGCCGATATCGCCGCGGCCGCTGATATCGCGCCGCGCACGTTCTTCAGCTATTTCGCCAGTAAGGACGACGTGTTGTTGCCGGGTGCCGACGCCCGGGTGCATGCCGCCCTCGACGCCATCGCGGAGCGCGGCCCCGAGGATCGTCCTGCCGATGTGCTACTGCGGGCCCTCGGCTCGGTGATCGACGGCGGCCACGACTTCGCCGACAAAGAGGGTGCGCTGCGCTTCCGGCTGGTTCAAACCATTCCGGCGATTCGGGGACGTGCACTGCAGTACCAGCTCGACGCCCAGCGGGAGATCGCGCAGCACCTGCAGGCGGCGTACGCCGACGAGCTCGACACCGTCGCCGCGGGTGCCATCGTCGGGGCCTTTGTCGGCGCGGTAACCGGCGCCGTCCAGGCCATGGTCGACACCGGCATACCCGCCGGCCACGAGGCCCGCGCCCGGGCCTTGCGGCGGGCCACTGAGATCGCGCTGCGGCCGTGGCAGCGGAATTGACCACGAAATCTGAGTAATGTCCCCCATCCACAGCACCACGGACTACGACAAGCTGCGAAACATGAACGCATTCAACGACTCATCCAGGGTCACCGCCGCATTCTTCCTCCAGGCCGCCATCGCCTTCGGGGCGAGTTTTCTCGGTCTGCTCGGCGGGGTCCTGTTCCTGCCACTGGATCTGTGGCAGCGACTGTTTCTGGCGATGACCGTCCTGTTCCTCGTGACGAGCTCGTTCACCCTGGCCAAGGTGATCCGCGATCAGCAGGAAGCCACCACCATCCGGGTGCGGCTCGACGAGGCCAGGATGGAAAAGCTGATCGCCGAACATAATCCGTTCACCTCAGCCGCCTGAGGCCCATTCCAGAAGCTGTTCTGCCGGCCAGGTGTTCACGATCCGATCGATCGGCACCTCGGCCTCCTGGGCACGCTGGGCTCCGTATCCGAGGAACTCGAGCTGGCCCGGCGCATGGGAATCGGTGTCGATGCTGAAGACGCAGCCGATGTCCAGCGCGTGCTTCAGCAGCCGGGTCGGTGGGTCGCGCCGCTCGGGCCGGGAGTTGATCTCGACGGCGGTGCCGTGGTCGAGGCACGCCGTGAAGACTTTCTCCGCATCGAATTTCGACTCCGGCCGCACGCCGCGTCCGCCGGTGACCAGCCGTCCGGTGCAGTGCCCGAGGACATCGGTGTGCGGATTCGAAACGGCCTTGATCATGCGCCGGGTCATGGCCGCGGAGTCCATGGCCAGTTTGGAGTGCACGCTGGCCACCACGATGTCCAAGCGTTCCAGCAGTTCGGGTTCCTGGTCCAACGATCCGTCTTCGAGAATGTCGACCTCGATCCCGGTCAGGATGCGCATCGGCGCCACCAGCTCGCGTAGCTCCTCGATGACGTCGAGTTGCTCGCGCAACCGGTCCGGGGACAGCCCGTTGGCCACTCGCAGCCGCGGGGAATGGTCGGTCAGCGCGCAGTACTCGTGACCCAGGTCGCGCGCGGCCAGCATCATCTCTTCGATCGGGGCGGATCCGTCCGACCAGTTGGAGTGGACATGCAGGTCACCCCGCAGTGCGGCGCGCACCTCACCTCCACCGAGATCCTCAGCCGCCGAACGTAATTCGACGAGCGTATCGGGCTCCCGACCGGCCCAGGCCTGGGCAATCACCTTCGCGGTCTTGGGTCCCACGCCCGGCAGCGTCTGCCAGCTGTTCGACGCGCCCAGCCGTTCCCGTTGCGCGTCGGTCAGCGCCTCGACGGTGTCGGCGGCATTGCGATAGGCCATCACACGCCGCGGGTCCTCGCGCGCGCGGTCCTTGTAGTACGCGATCTGGCGCAGTGCGGTCACCGGATCCATGCGCACCGCTCAGCAGTCCCCCGGCCGCGCGGCACAGTGCGGCGTGGCGCCCGGGAACCGGTAACGGTGGTTCGCCACCCAGCGGTAGGCGGCGTTCTGCAGCTGACGCACACCGGGAATCCGATACAGCCCCAACGGAATCCGGGTACCCATACCGGCCGACACGGCGGCGTTGATCGCTTCGGCACCGCGGTACACCTCGCCCGAGGAGTCCTGCCACCACGCCGCTTCGGTGAGCTCGTCGGCTGTCACGCCAAGCCGCTGGGCCGTGCCGGGCCGTTGAAACGGCTCGATGTGCAGCCCGCCGGTCCGTTGCCGCCGCACCAGGGAGTTGACGCTGCGGGTGCACATGCCGCAGTTTCCGTCGAAGTACAGGACGCCGCTCATACCTCCAGTGTGCCCAGCGTTTGCGATGCCGTACAGTGGATTGCGAAATCGTTCAATCCATAAATCCGTCAGGCAAATCCTTGATCAGGACTACGGCCGGCACCTTGGGCCGGCTACTGCCCCACCGCGACGACTACAGCGAATTGCCACGCTCGTGGCGCCGCGACATCCTCGCCGGTGTGACCGTCGGCGTGGTGGCACTGCCGTTGGCGTTGGCATTCGGGATCAGTTCGGGCGTGGGAGCCGCCGCAGGGCTGGTCACGGCAGTGGTGGCCGGCCTGGTCGCGGCCGTGTTCGGCGGTTCCCATGTGCAGGTGTCCGGCCCGACGGGGGCGATGGCGGTGGTTCTCGCGCCGATCGTCGCGCTGCACGGGCTCGGCAGCATCGCCCTGGTGACCGTTGCGGCGGGCCTGATAGTGCTGGCAGCCGGGGCCACCGGTCTGGGCCGGGCAGTGACGTTCATTCCGTGGCCGGTGATCGAGGGGTTCACCCTGGGCATCGCGACGATCATCTTCCTCCAGCAGGTTCCCGCCGCCTTCGCCCAGCAGGCCCCGGCCGGTGAGCGCACGCTGCCTGCCGCGTTTACGGCGATCGCCCACGCGGACTGGACCGCCGCGGCGAAAACCCTTGGGGTGGTGGCTGTCGTCGCGCTCCTCATGGTCGCCCTGCCCCGGCTGCACCGGGCCATCCCCGAATCGCTGACCGCGGTGATCGTGGTTACCGTCCTGGTCTCCGTCCTCCACCTTCCGGTCGCCGCGATCGGTGAGTTGCCGTCACACCTGCCCACTCCGGTGCTCCCCCACGCCGACCTCGGCGCCTTGCGCACCCTGCTGGGTGCCGCGCTGGCGATCGCCGCACTGGCAGCCATCGAATCGCTGCTGTCGGCGCGGGTCGCCGCCACCATGTCGCCGACCGGACCGTACGACCCCGATCGTGAGCTGGTGGGTCAGGGCCTGGCCTCGGTTGCGTCCGGAGTTTTCGGCGGCATGCCCGCCACCGGCGCGATCGCCCGCACCGCGGTCAACGTCCGGTCCGGCGCGAGGACGCGGGTGGCGGCGATCGTGCACTCGCTCGTCCTGCTGGGCGTGGTGTATCTGGCCACCGGCCCGGTGTCCACCATTCCGCTCGCCGCGCTGTCCGGTGTGCTGATGGTGACGTCGTTCCGGATGATCTCGGCGGGCACGATCCGGAAGATCCTGCGCTCCACCCGATCCGATGCATTGACGTTTCTGCTGACCGCCGCGGTCACCGTGTGCTTCGACCTGATCGAGGCCGTCGAGATCGGCGTCGTCGTCGCCGCGTTCTTCGCGTTGCGTTCGGTGGCGCGGCGCAGCAGCGTGGTTCGCGAGGAGCTGCCCGCCCCGCGGTTGCCCGGGGACGATCAGATCGCGCTGCTGCGGCTCGACGGCGCGATGTTCTTCGGTGCGGCCGAACGCATTTCGAGCGCGATCGCGGACGCCGAGCATCCGCAGACGTCCGTCGTCATCATCCGGATGTCGCAACTCGGCATGCTCGATGCCACCGGCGCCCACACACTGGCGGAGATCGCCACTGAATTGGAGGCCCGCGGTATCACGGTGATCATCAAGGGCGTTCGCCCCGAACACGCCGAGTTGCTGACCAACGTCGGCGTGTTCGAGTCACTGCGACACGAAAACCACCTGCTCGACTCGCTGGACGATGCGGTCGAACACGCACGAACGCACGTCAGGTGACCGTACGGATCAGCTTCTTGTTCACGAACTCGTCCATGCCGAACTTGCCGAGCTCGCGTCCGAAACCGGACCGCTTGATGCCACCGAACGGCAATTCGGCCCCTTCGGCGCCGACCGCGTTGACGAACACCATGCCCGCATCGATCCGGTCGGCTACCCGCGCGGCCTGATCCGCGTCGGTGGTGAATACGTAGGAGCCCAGTCCGAACGGGGTGTCGTTGGCGATTTCGACTGCCTCGTCCTCCGAGCCGGCCTTGTACACCACGGCCACCGGGCCGAACAGCTCCTGGCGGTAGGCGTCGTTGTCCTCGGTGACGCCGGTCAGCACAGCCGGTGGGTAGAAGGCACCGCGGCGCTCACCCGCCGCGGTCAGCTTCGCGCCCTGATCGACAGCGGCCTTGACCTGTTGCTCGAGTCGCTCGGCGGCCAGCTCCGAGGACAGTGGAGCGATCCCGTCGGCGGCAGCCAGCAGCTTCTCGGTGAACTTGGTCAGGAAGTCGTCGTAGATGTCGTCGGCGACGATGAACCGCTTGGCGGCGTTGCAGGCCTGCCCGGTGTTCTCCATCCGGCCCTCGACAGCGGCCTGGACGGTCGCGTCGATGTCATCGGTGGACAGCAGGATGAACGGATCGGAGCCACCGAGTTCCAGCACGCACTTCTTGAGGTTGCGGCCGGCGATCTCGGCCACCGCGGCACCCGCCCGTTCGGAACCTGTCAGCGATACCGCGGCCACCCGGGGGTCTTCGATGATCTGGGCAACCTGGTCGTTGGTGGCACGGATGTCGACGTAGGCGCCCTGCGGCAGACCGGCCTCCAGGAAGATCAGCTGCAACAGCTCGGCGGATTCGGGGCATTGCGGGGCGTGCTTGAGCAGAATTGTGTTGCCCACGATCAGGTTTGGACCGGCGAAGCGGGCCACCTGGTAGTAGGGGTAGTTCCACGGCATGATGCCGAGCAGCACACCGACCGGGCCTCGCTTGACCACCGCAGCGCCTTCGCCTTCGAGCAGGGTGATCTCCTCGTCGGCGAGGAATTTCTCCGCGTTGTCGGCGTAGTACTGGTAGATGGCAGCGCTGAAGTCGACCTCGCCGAGGGCCTGGTCGCGCGGCTTGCCCATCTCACGGACGATGACGTCGGCGAGTTGCTCGCGGCGCTGCTCGTGCAGGGCGGCGACCTTACCGATGAGCGCGGCCCGCTCGGCCACCGTGGTGGTACGTGCCCAGGTGCGGCCAGTCTTGGCAGCAGCCTCGATCGCGGCCTGGATCTCGGCGTCGGTCGAGGTCGGGTAGGTGGCGACCACCTTTGCGGTCGCCGGATCGGTGACTGCGTACTCGCTCATGTTCACTCCCAGATGGTCTGATCGCGGGATTCCGCATATTTCCCAGCCTGAGACTACCGATCGCAGCGGCCAGATGGCACCGAAGATACGGAATCAGCACGGCCCGGATCCTCTGGAATGAATGCTGCGACGGGACTAGTTTCTGATGACGTGCGCTTCGCCTTCAAAACATCCCCGCAGAACACGACCTGGGCCGACATGCTTGCCATCTGGAAAGCGGCCGACACGATCGACGTCTTCGAATCCGGCTGGACGTTCGACCACTTCTATCCGATCTTCTCCGACTCGTCCGGTCCCTGCCTCGAGGGCTGGACGACGCTGACCGCGCTGGCGCAGGCCACTGAGCGGTTGCGTGTCGGCGTGCTCGTCACCGGCATCCACTACCGCCATCCCGCCGTGCTGGCGAATATGGCTTCGGCACTCGACATCGTCTCCAACGGCCGCCTGGAGCTCGGCATCGGCGCCGGCTGGAACGAGGAGGAGTCGGGCGCCTACGGAATCGAACTGGGCTCGATCAAGGAACGCTTCGACCGGTTCGAGGAGGCCTGCGAGGTTCTCAAGGGCCTCCTGACCCAGGAGACAACGACGTTCGACGGCAAGTTCTACCAACTCAAGGATGCCCGCAACGAGCCGAAGGGCCCGCAGCAGCCGCATCCGCCGTTCTGTATCGGCGGCAGCGGTGAGAAGCGCACGCTGCGCATCACCGCGAAGTACGCCGACCACTGGAACTTCGTCGGCGGCCCGCCTGAGGAGTTCGCCCGTAAGCGCGATGTGCTCGCCGCCCATTGCGCCGACCTCGGCCGCGATCCCAAGGAGATCACCTTGTCGGCGCACGTGCGCCTCGGTGAGGACCGCGATTACGCGAAGGTGGTCGACGAGGCCGCGGCGCTGGGCGCCGAGGGCCTGGATTTGGCGATCATCTACCTGCCGCCGCCCTACGATCCTGCCGTACTGGAACCGTTGGCCGAGGCGATCAGAGATTCGGGCCAGCTGACCCGCTGACGCATATAGTTACGCCCTCGGATCGGCGCTTATGCGTCGGTTCGAGGGCGTTGTGAATTGCATTCAGCAAACAGCAACGGGGTGCGAGCCCACCGGGCCCGAAGGGACGGATACCCGTCAAACCCCGAAGCGAAGTAGCTCGTCTGCCGTGGCCAGGCGTTCGTTCTTGGCCGGGAACTCACGACTCTTCATCGGGTGACGGAACAATGACCAGGCAAAACGACTCATCCGTGACCGGCTGATCGGATTGATGTACACGGTGATCACTCCTGCGAATTACTGGTTGCTGTACCCGTAGTTCCACGTTACCGCAGCACTCTCACCACGTCATTAAATACCCGACATCCGGCAAACAGTGCGAGGCACGCCGCAAAAAAATCAGATGTTTCTGATGAGACTAATGTGGCGAATGAGGTGGCAAGATCGAGAGAATGGGAGATGTGGATCACGTTTCAGCACTTGTGGGGACGCCGTCGACCTGTGATGCAAGACACAACAGTTAATTAAGAGATCTCTCAAACTTGCCTTCGGCCGAGACGCGCGGCCGGGTGCGATTTCAGTGCGCGGTTCAAATTGCCGCGCTGGTTCCTGCGATCGCGCCGCTAAACTTTCTTCCAGGCAAGGGGGCGCGTTCATGGGTTTTCTCGACCGTTTTACCGACAGCGTGACGGATTTCGCGAACGGTCCTCTCAAACTCGCCAGCGGTGTAGTCAACGGCGCGAAGGACGGGGCGAGTCTCGTCGACAACCTCCTCGACGGGGACATGGGCGGCGCTCTTCAAGACGGCTTCAAGCTTGCGGACGACCTCGGAGACATCGGCGAGGGCCTCACAAGCCTCGGATTCGGAGTAGGACCACTGCCGACGGGATTCAACTCGATGAAGAGTCTCGTACCAGCCGAGTCCAAGATCCTATGGCTCGCTCAATTGGCGATCGACGGCATGAAGTTGACCACGGGATCGGGAAACCCCACTAACGGCGACGAATTCCGTGGCTCGAGTGAACGTCTCGCGACGGTTGTGGACACCCTCATCGCCGCAGAGCCGCATACGGACCGGTGGGATGGAACCGCCTCGCAGGTCTACAACGCGGTGAACGCCTCGCATCGACGCGTCACTTTCGAGGTAGAGGACGCTGACCTCGAAGTTGCAAAAGTCCTCGACATCGAGGCGGAACAGGTTGGCCGTACCCGGGAAACCCTCGACGACCAGATCGACTGGCTCAAGGCCTACGACTACGCGACCATGGCAATGAATGCCACGGGACCGAGTGCCGCACTAAAGATGGCATTGGATACCGTCGCTGCCGCCACAGCAACGGGAATCGCGGGTTCCGCGATCGGCGTCCTGTTCAAGAACAGCTTGGAGAACGCCTCGCGCATCCGCGACCATCTCGGCGGGTACGAAGGCGCGGCAAAAGACACCTCAGGGAAGCCCATGGGAGGGTGCGAAGTCTTCGCGGTGCCGGATCAGGACGATCCCGACGAACAGCTAGCTCGCCCCAAGAAGGAGACGCCGCTACCAGACTCCCATGCCCCAACCAAGGCGCCGTCGCGATCGGATTCCAAGACTACCTACACGGTGCCCAGCCCGGAAGAACCGATCGTCTACGGCCCACCGGCTACGCCTTACGGGAATCCAGCGCCCTTGAGCCCGACCACGCCGAGCACGCCCCCACCCACGACATCAAAAGCTCCCGCGGCTGCGGGACCGCCACCCGCTGCCCCGACCGCCCCGCAGCCCAAGGCCCCGGCAGCGGCTGCACCCGCCGCTCATACCAGCCAACGCGCGCCCGTCGCCCCACGTGCTCGCGGCGATGGCGCAACCCCCGTACCCACTGCCCGATCCTGAACTACGCCGAAAGAATCTCAATGCCAACCGATTACGAGAAGAACCTCTCGGTCCTCACCGATCACATCCGACACCTGGCCGAGAAGCAACACACGGCAGTCGACCAGATCACGGGAGCGAATCGGTCGATCGTCGACCCGGCGCGGAATGTTCTGGATACCCACGGACTCGTGTGCGGTGCAACTAATCTCGCCGTGGCAGCGGTTGAAGCCGCCCGTCGGACGGCCGGCGGAAAGATAGAGAAGGTATCCACCGAGCTCGCCGAGAAGTTGACCACCGCGGCCGCCAATTACGACAACACCGATTCCGCCGAAGGCGGGAACATCAATACGTGCGGGGTGTGAGTGGGCGACAACTGGGATGACGACCCCTGGGACGACGAAACCGACGATGTTGAACACGAATCGTCGCTCGATGCGCTCGACTTCACCAACCCGACCGAACAGCCCGGCGATAACTCGGAATTGGCGGCGCCGACTCCTGACGCCGCCGCCGCCGACGACGACGCCATCCTAGCGATGTTCTTCACCGTGACGAATCCCCCGGGGACAGTGTCGGTCAGTGCGTTGGCGAGTGGGCAGCCCGCACATGTCGACCTCTCACCGCGAGTAGCCGATATGACTGAATGCCAACTCGCCGACGAGATCCTCGTGATTGCGAGGCTCGCTGCACAGCAAGCCCTGGCTGGCCAGAACCTGATTCTTTCGAGTGCTCTGGAGCAATTGGGCGTCGATCGAACCTCGATCCGCAACCATCTGGAGCACGATGCAGGGCTACCGTCGCCCGAAGTCGTGCTCGCCGAGAAAGCTCAGATCTTCGCCACCCGATACCGAGATGACGGAGACGACTGACTGATGGCTCAACCGCTCCCGCCCAAACGACGCTCACGCTGGCCGTTCATCGTCGCGGCACTCGTCACGGTCGTCGTTGTCGTTGTCGGTGGCATCGTCTGGTGGTCCTCGGCAGGCGCTGAAGCCTGGGCACGGCATCGCTGGACGCCCCCGGAGCAGACCTTCCTGTCGTCGATGCACACAAATCCGGTTCCTGGGTGGAAGATTGACGTCGCAACCCTCGGGTTGCCAGCGGAGTCGAGAATCACCGTCGGCGACGACCCGAGCCTGCCCGGCCCCATCATCGAAACGGAAACGTCTCGCGCCTATCTCGTCGCCAGTAGTCCCGGACCCACACCGCAGTGGTGGCTGACCGGAGTTGACGCCAAGGACGGCCGCCGGTTGTTTCCCCCGGTGGCGTTGAGCACGACGACAGCGGCACCGAGTTGCTTCATCAACGGAGCGTCGGTGATCTGCATCTCGGATGATTTCCACCGGTCCACGGCCTGGGTAATCGATGGGCAGACCGGCGGGCTGACGTTTACCGGAGCGACGGAAGTGCGCCTGGTCAGTTGGGAGAAGCATTCAGCGAGGCAAACGGGCAACTACCTGGTAGCGGTGACTGAACATGAAGGCATCTACGGCGTGGGACCCCAAGCCCAGACGACATGGTTCGTACCTGGGGCAGGCGTCGTCGCCGAACACAACAGTGACGTCGCTTTCCAGGGAACCGGTCGCGAAGATGGCGCAACGCTGTTTTCTCTCACGGACGGTGAAGTGCTCGACCCGCAGTTTCCAGACAACACCGAATTGCTCAATACCGCATTCTTCAGTGGCGGTTTTGCACAGCAATTCACCGAGAAACCTGGGCACGATTTCGTCCAGTTATTTGACGGCACTGGGAAACTCACGACTAACAAGCGCTTCGAAGGCACCCTGAGGAGTACAGCGGGCAATCTGATCGGTATCGGAGACTCCCACAGCTACGTCGTCTACACCCTGCAAGGCGAGAAATTGCTCGACCTGTCCGGCGGCCACCTCCAATTGATCGGCACCACGCTGTGGGTCAGTGAGACCGACAAATCTACTCAGCAAACCCTCTATCGACCGTATGACATGCGGACGGGCGACAAGGGCGAGCCGTGCGAATTCAACTTGGGGACTGGCTATCTCGGATCCGACGGGACGGTGGCGGTGCGCGCTCCGGTCAATCCGAAGTCCGACCTGCTGGCGGATGCCTGGGATCTCACGAAGTGTGAACGAGTGTGGTCGATTCCGAGGAACGGACCACTGGGCCGGATTACCCGACTGGGCGACACTTTGGTCCGCCTGTCCGACGACGGGACCGAACTGTTTTCTCTTGTGAGTCCGTAATCGCAGGCCCGCTCAGGCGCGCGCCAATTCCTCGTCAAGGAACTCCGGCGGATAGTCGTCGAGGTCGTCGGACGTCATGGAGATCTCGTCGGGATCGTCTCGCTTTGCCGTCGCGCTCAGACGTAACCAACCCACGACGGCGATCACGAAACACACGAACGTCAGCGGGTACCACCCGCTCGCGAGCTGCCCGACCCAGAACCGCCGCAGGTCCAGAAAGTTCCAGTACATGCCGCTGAAGTACATGGTGGTGTGATTGCGCCCGGGCCGGTGCAGCGTCCACATGAAAGTCATCGCCAGCAGGCCGGCGGCCCGGTAGGCCCAGCCGCGGGCCCACTGACCCTGTGTCGTACACGCTTTCGCGACGAGCCAGAAGATCGCGGGGGCGAACCACACCCAGTGCGCCGCCCAACTGAACGGCGATACCGCGCAGCCGGTCAGGCCCACCAGCACCACCGCCAGCGCACGTTCCCCTCGTCGGTGCGCCCACGTCGCGGTGGCGAGGCAGGCCGCAAGTACCACTAGGCTCACCACGATCCACAACCATTCCGGCCGCGGGTTCGGTGCGAAGTACCTGGCGAGAAATCCGTTGATCGACTGGTTCGCCAGATGTTCGATGGAGCTGATGTGGGCGGTGTCGCCGAGGTGGCTCCAGAACCAGGCGCTGTCTCGCGGCAGCAGCGGCCAGGTGAGCGCAGCGGTCGCGACGAAAGTGACTGCAGCAGTGGCCGAGGCACGCCACTGCCGGGTGAGCAACAGGTATGGCAGGAACACGAGCGGAGTGAGCTTGACACCCGCGGCCAGGCCCAGCCCGATCCCCCGCCACCGGGCCCCGTCGGGGCGCAACAGGTCGAGGATCACCAGCGCCACGAGCAGGACATTGATCTGTCCCCACCACAACGTGGCCTGCACCGGCTCGACATCGACGACGATCACCGCGAGCGCAGCGCTCATCACCCCGAGCCTCAGATCCGCGCGGATCCCGGCCAGGCGCAGGATGCGCCATGCGATGAGGGCCAACAAGCAGATCGACAGCGCCAGCAGCACGTACTTGGCGACGTCGAAACCGAGCCAGGCCAGCGGCGCGAGGATGAAGGTCGCGAACGGTGGATAGACGTACCAGGCCCCGCGCAGTGCCGGTTCCTGGTACAGACTCCTGCCGTCCCAGGACGCGTGCACCGCGGCGCGATACGTGTCCAGGTCGAAGTTGTTCTCGGTCAACCCGAAGAAATGCGTGCCGAACGGAACCAGATGGTTGTGTACCAGCACCGCCAGGACAGCCATCAGGACTGCCCCTGCGACGATGCGTCGTCGCAGCCTCATCTCTTCCCCCCGGACTTGGCGAGTCGACCGGCAGAGGCCTAGCGCTGCGGCGCAGCCGTCGGCTTGATCACCACCGGCAGGGCAGACTTGCCCATCAGGTAGCGATCGACGCCTGCGGCGGCGGCCCGGCCTTCGGCGATCGCCCATACGATCAGCGACTGTCCACGACCCATGTCACCGGCGACGAATACGCCGGGCACCGAGCTCTGGAAGTTGTCGTCGCGGGAGACGTTTCCGCGGTCGGTCAGCTCGACACCGAGCCCCGTGAGGAGACCGGCCTTTTCGGGACCGACAAAGCCCATCGCGAGCAGCACCAGATCGGCCTTGAGCTCAAAGTCGGTCCCTTCGACCTTCTCGAACTTGCCGGCGTTCATCTTGACCTCGTGCGCGCGGAGGCCGGTCACATGTCCGTCGGAGCCGGTGAATTCCTCGGTGTTGACCGAGAACACGCGCTCGCCGCCCTCTTCGTGAGCCGAGGACACCCGGAACATCAAGGGATAGGTGGGCCACGGCGTCGAGTCTGCACGGGTCTCCGGCGGCCGCGGCATGATCTCGAACTGGTGGATGTTCGCCGCGCCCTGACGGTGCGAGGTGCCCAGGCAGTCCGCGCCGGTATCGCCACCGCCGATGATGATGACGTGCTTGTCCTTGGCGGTGATCGGCGGCTGGCCGCTCTCGTCGAGGACGTCGTCGCCGAGCTGCACCCGGTTGGCCCAGGGCAGGAATTCCATAGCCTGGTGGATGCCATCGAGCTCGCGGCCCGGGATCGGCAGATCACGCCATGCGGTGGCACCGCCGGCCAGCACGACCGCGTCGTAGTTCAGCCGCAGCTGGGCCACGGTGATGTCGACGCCGACGTTGACGCCGGGCCGGAACTGGGTGCCTTCGGCAGCCATCTGTTCCAGGCGCCGGTCGATGTGGCGCTTTTCCATCTTGAACTCGGGGATGCCGTAACGCAGCAGGCCGCCGATGCGGTCGGCGCGCTCGAACACCGTGACGGTGTGGCCGGCCCGGGTGAGCTGCTGGGCGGCGGCCAGTCCGGCCGGTCCGGACCCGACGACGGCGACCTTCTTGCCGGTCTGCACGTCGGGCATCTTCGGAACAACCCAGCCCTGGTCGAAGGCGTTGTCGATGAGCTCGACCTCGACCTGCTTGATGGTCACCGGATCCTGGTTGATGCCAAGGACGCACGACGCCTCGCACGGGGCAGGGCACAACCGGCCGGTGAACTCCGGGAAGTTGTTGGTGGCGTGCAGCCGCTCGATCCCGTCGCGCCACCGGTCCTTGTAGACCAGGTCGTTCCACTCGGGGATCAGGTTCCCCAGCGGGCAGCCGTTGTGGCAGAACGGGATACCGCAGTCCATGCATCGCGATGCCTGGTCTTGCAGCTTGTCGTGGGAGAAGTCCTCGTAGACCTCTTTCCAGTCCTTGAGGCGCAGCGGAACTGGCCTGCGGGTCGGTAGCTCCTTGGACGTGTGCTTGAGGAAACCGCGCGGATCAGCCATTGGCCGCCGCCATGATCGCCTCGTCCACGTTCACGCCGGCCTGCTCGGCCTCGGCGATCGCAGCCAGCACGCGCTTGTAATCGCGCGGCATGACCTTCACAAAGTGCTTCAACTCGTTATCCCAATCAGATAGGACCCGTTGTCCCACAGCCGAATCAGTTGCATCGACGTGGGCGGTGAGAATGCCCTGCAGCCACTCGACGTCAGAGGCCTCCAAGGCTTCCAGCTCCACCATCTCGGTGTTCAGGTTCTCGCCCAGCACACCCGCCGGGTCGTAAACATAGGCGACACCGCCGGACATACCCGCCGCGAAGTTGCGGCCGGTGGGCCCGAGGATGACGACCTTGCCACCGGTCATGTATTCGCAACCATGGTCACCGACACCTTCGACGACCGCGTGGGCGCCGGAGTTACGGACCGCGAACCGCTCGCCGACCTGGCCGCGCAGAAACGCCTCGCCGCTGGTGGCGCCGAAGAGCACCACGTTGCCGGCGATGATGTTGTCCTCGGCGGCAAAACCTGCCGGTGCTTCGTCGGCGGGGCGGACCACGATCCGGCCGCCGGACAGGCCCTTGCCGACATAGTCGTTGGCGTCACCGTAGACGCGCAGCGTGATGCCCTTGGGCACGAACGCGCCGAAGCTGTTGCCGGCCGACCCGTCGAAGTTGATGTCGATGGTGCCGTCCGGAAGCCCCTGCCCGCCATAGACCTTGGTCACCTCATGGCCGAGCATGGTGCCGACCGTGCGGTTGACGTTGGTGATCTTGGTGGAGAAACGGACCGGAGTGCCCTTGTCCAGGGCGTCGCGGCTCTGGACGATCAACTGCTGATCCAGCGCCTTGTCCAGACCATGGTCCTGACGCGAGCTGCAGTACAGATCCTGGTTCATGAACGCCGACTCGGGCTCGTACAGCACGGGCGTCAGGTCCAGCTTGTGGGCCTTCCAGTGCTCGGCGGCCTGGGTGGTGTCCAGCGCGCCGACCTGTCCGACCATCTCGGTGACGGTGCGGAAGCCCAACTGCGCCATGAGCTCACGGACTTCTTCGGCGATGAACATGAAGAAGTTCTCGACGAACTCGGGCTTGGCGTTGAATCGCTGCCGCAGTACCGGGTTCTGGGTGGCCACACCCACCGGGCAGGTGTCGAGATGGCAGACGCGCATCATGATGCAGCCCGCCACGACCAGTGGGGCGGTGGCGAAGCCGAACTCCTCGGCGCCCAGCAGGGCGGCGACCACCACGTCGCGGCCGGTCTTGAGCTGACCGTCGACCTGGACCACGATGCGGTCACGCAGGCCGTTGAGCAGCAGGGTCTGCTGGGTCTCGGCGAGCCCGAGCTCCCACGGGGCGCCCGCGTGCTTCTGCGACGTCAGCGGGGTGGCACCGGTACCGCCGTCGTGGCCGGAGATCAGCACCACGTCGGCGTGCGCCTTCGAGACACCGGCGGCGACCGTTCCCACACCATTTTCCGAAACCAGCTTCACGTGCACACGCGCGGCCGGGTTGGCATTCTTCAGGTCGTGGATCAGCTGTGCCAGATCCTCGATCGAGTAGATGTCGTGGTGCGGCGGCGGCGAGATCAGGCCGACACCCGGGGTCGAGTGCCGCACCTCGGCCACCCACGGGTACACCTTGTGCCCCGGAAGCTGGCCGCCCTCACCAGGTTTCGCACCCTGGGCCATCTTGATCTGGATGTCAGAGCAGTTGGTCAGGTAGTGGCTGGTCACCCCGAACCGACCGGAGGCCACCTGCTTGATGGCGCTGCGACGCAAGTCGCCGTTCTCGTCGGGCTCGAAGCGGTGCACGCTCTCGCCGCCCTCACCCGAATTCGACCGCCCGCCAAGGCGATTCATCGCGATGGCCAGAGTCTCGTGCGCCTCGGCCGAGATCGAGCCGTAGCTCATGGCGCCGGTGGAGAACCGCTTGACGATCTCGGAGGCGGGTTCCACCTCGTCGATCGAGATGGGCTGGCGCACAGCCTCGTCGCCACTGCGGAACTTCAGCAGGCCGCGCAGTGAGGCCATCCGCTCACTCTGGTCGTCGACCAACGCGGTGTACTCCTTGAAGATCGAGTACTGGCCGGTACGCGTTGAATGCTGGAGCTTGAACACCGTGTCCGGGTTGAACAGGTGGTACTCACCCTCGCGACGCCACTGGTACTCACCGCCGACCTCGAGCTCGCGATGCGCGCGCTCGTCGGGACGGTCCAGGTAGGCCAGTGAGTGGCGGGTGGCGACGTCGGCGGCGATGTCGTCGAGGTCGATGCCGCCCACCGGGCAGCTCAGCCCGACGAAGTACTGGTCGAGCACGTCCTGGGAGATGCCGATGGCCTGGAACAACTGCGCACCGGTGTAGGAGGCCAAGGTGGAAATGCCCATCTTGGACATCACCTTCAGCACGCCCTTGCCCGCGGCCTTGACGTAGTTGGCCTTGGCTTGATCGCTGCTGATTCCGGCGATCACACCGCGGTCGACCATGTCCTCGATCGACTCGAAGGCCATGTACGGGTTGACCGCGGCGGCACCGAAGCCGCACAGCATGGCCATGTGGTGCACCTCGCGGGCGTCACCGGCCTCGACCACGAGGCCGACCTTGGTGCGGGTGCGCTCGCGGACCAGGTGGTGGTGCACCGCGGCCACGGACAGCAGCGACGGGATCGGCGCCATGGTCTCGTTGGATTCACGGTCGGACAACACGATGATGCGGGCGCCCTCGCGGATCGCCTCCGAGACCTTGGCGCGGACGTTGTCCAGCGCCTCTTTGAGTCCCTGGCCGCCCCGGTTGACCGGGTACAGGCAGCGGATCACTGCGGCACGCATGCCGTGCTTGTGGCCCCGGACCTCGTGGTCGGGGTCGACGCAGATCAGCTTGGACAGGTCGGCGTTGCGCAGGATCGGCTGCGAGAGCACGATCTGCCGGCACGATTCGGGACCAGGATTGAGCAGGTCGCCCTCGGGCCCGATCACGCCCTGCAGGCTGGTGACCACCTCTTCGCGGATGGCGTCCAGCGGCGGGTTGGTGACCTGGGCGAACAGCTGCTGGAAATAGTCGAACAGCATCCGCGGCCGGGCCGAGAGGATGGCGACCGGGGTGTCGGTGCCCATCGAACCCAGGGCCTCGGCGCCGGTGCGCGCCATGGGCGCCACCAGCAGGTTCAGCTCCTCGTAGGTGTAGCCGAAGATCTGCTGGCGCAACACCACGCGGTGGTGCGGCATCCGGACGTAGTCACCCGGCGGCAGCTCGTCGAGGGGGAACAGGCCCGCCTCGATCCACTCCTGGTAGGGCTGCTCACTGGCCAGCTGAGCCTTGATCTCCTCGTCGGAGACGATGCGGCCCTGGGCGGTGTCCACCAGGAACATCCGGCCGGGCTGCAGCCGCAGCTTCTTGACGACGGTGGACGGGTCGAGCGGCAGCACGCCGGCTTCGGACGCCATCACGACCAGACCGTCGTCGGTCACCCAGATGCGGGAGGGGCGCAGGCCGTTGCGGTCAAGCACGGCGCCGATGACGGTGCCGTCGGTGAAGCACACCGAGGCGGGTCCGTCCCAGGGCTCCATCAGCGAGTCGTGGAATTCGTAGAAAGCGCGGCGGGCGGGATCCATGGACTCGTGGCGTTCCCACGCCTCGGGGATCATCATCAGCACGGCGTGCGGCAGGCTGCGGCCACCGAGGTGCAGCAGCTCGAGCACCTCGTCGAAACGTGCGGTGTCCGATGCGCCAGGGGTACAGACCGGCACGATCTTGTCGAGCCCGTCGGTGCCGAACACATCGGTGCGGATCAGCGCCTCACGGGCGCGCATCCAGTTCTCGTTACCGGTGACGGTGTTGATCTCGCCGTTGTGGGCGATCCGCCGGAACGGGTGGGCCAGCGGCCAGGACGGGAACGTGTTGGTGGAGAAGCGGGAGTGCACGATGCCCAGCGCGCTGGTCATCCGCTCGTCCTGCAGGTCCAGGTAGAACGCCTTGAGCTGCGGGGTGGTCAGCATGCCCTTGTAGACGAAGGTCTGACCGGACAGGCTCGGGAAGTACACCGTCTCGCGCCCTGGGCCGTCCTGGCCCGGTCCCTTGGTGCCCAACTCGTGCTCGGCGCGCTTGCGCACGACGTACGCCTTGCGCTCCAGGTCCATGCCGGAGGCGCCGCCGATGAACAGCTGCCGGAACGTCGGCATGGCGTCGCGCGCCAGCGCGCCCAACGACGAGTCGTCGGTCGGCACCGGACGCCAGCCCAGCACCTTCAGGCCCTCGGCCTCGACGATCTTCTCCACGGCCTCGGCGGCCGTGGACGCGTCACGCGACGACTGCGGCAGGAAGGCGATGCCGGTGGCGTAGCTTCCCTCGGACGGAAGATCGAAGCCCTGTTCCTTGCACACCTCGCGCAGGAACGCATCTGGAACCTGCAGCAGGATGCCTGCGCCGTCGCCGGTGTTCGGCTCTGCGCCCTGGGCACCGCGGTGCTCCAGGTTCACCAGTGCTGTGATCGCCTTGTCCACGATGTCGCGGCTCCGGCGACCATGGATGTCCGCCACCATTGCCACACCGCACGCATCATGTTCGTACGCGGGGTTGTACAGCCCGACCTTGCTGGGCGCCATTCCCACCTTGCCCTTCAACACGCTTCTACGAAGAAGCCGGCTCGGCGTGGGTGGCCTCCGTGCAGCACTGGACGACGGCTATGTCCCACACGCCATAAGTGGAGAAAACGATAAGGCAACTACCGTGGCAGATGCCAACTTAGCCAAGCCTAACTATGCTGGTTTGGCAACTTTGGAACCCGCTCGCCAGCCAGTCGCGGAAATGGCGAATACCGCTGCAGCCCTTACCATTTCAGGTCGACCCCAACGGGGGTGACCCATCCCCCGGCGGGGCCGATCGCCGCCCCATACGTCAATTTAGTTTGCTATGCAGATCACACTAGCCCGTTATAGTGCCGTTATATCAATACTCGATATTTGCAGGAAAGCTTAGTCAGATTCTTAGATTTGGGTCGTCAACGTCCCGAGACCTGTGCGACGCTGCGCACGCCCGTCTCGGGCCGTAGGTCGAGACGACGAAGCGACTGCGCGTTGAGTGCCACGACGACTGTCGACGCTGACATCAATATCGCGCCGACCGACATCGGCATTACAAAGCCCAGCGGAGCGGCCACCCCGGCGGCCAACGGGACCGAGATCAGGTTGTAACCCGCTGCCCACCAAAGGTTCTGCTTCATCTTCCGATAAGACTGCCGGGACAGCTCGATCACCGAGAGCACCGATCGCGGATCGGAGCTGGCCAGGATGACGCCTGCCGAGGCGATGGCGACGTCGGTGCCCGCGCCGATGGCGATGCCGACGTCGGCCGCAGCCAGCGCCGGCGCATCGTTGACACCGTCACCGACCATGGCCACGGTCAGGCCCTCGCCCTGGAGCTCGGCGACCTTGGCGGCCTTGTCCTCGGGCCGCACACCAGCGAACACCCGGTCGATACCCAGCTCCGAGGCCACCGCGGAGGCCACCGGAGCAGCATCGCCAGTGATCATCACCACTTCGACACCCAGATCGTGCAGCGCATCGACGGCCTGACGGGATTCCGGCCGGATCTCGTCGGCCAGCGCCAGTGCGCCGGCCACTTCCCCGTCGACCAGCACGTGCAACACGGTGGCGCCGTCCCACCGCGCGCTGTCCGGCAGGGAGGGTTTCCCGACCTGGTCGAGCAGCGCGGGCCCGCCGACCTGCACCCGACGACCACCGACCAGGGCACTGACACCGATCGCGGGTGAGGAACTGAAGTCGCTCGCTGCCGATACATCGAGGTTGCGCCGCCGGGCCGCGTCGACGATGGCGCGGGCCAGTGGGTGTTCGGAGTCGGCCTCGGCGGCTGCTGCCAGCGCCAGCACATCGTTTTCCGGGCGGTCGGTAGCCGCCATGGCGGTAACCGTCGGCTCCCCCCTGGTCAGGGTGCCGGTCTTGTCGAACAGCACTGCCCGGACGGTGCGCATGGTTTCCAGCGCCAACCGGTCCTTGATCAGCACGCCACCGCGGGCCGCCCGCTCGGTCGCGATGGACACCACCAGCGGGATGGCCAGGCCGAGGGCGTGCGGGCACGCGATGACCAGCACCGTGATGGTGCGAACGACCGCCTGATCAGGTTCACCGAGCAGCGTCCATGCCAGCGCCGTCAGCACCGCCGATCCCAGGGCGAACCAGAACAGCCAGCCCGCAGCCCGGTCGGCCAGCCGCTGTGCCCGCGACGAAGAGTTCATCGCCTCGCCGACCAACCGCTGGATGCCGGCCAGAGCGGTGTCGTCGCCGACGGCCGTCACCCGGATCCGTAGCCCGGAGTCCGTGGCGACGGTGCCCGCGACCACGTCGTCGCCCACGCCCCGTCGCACTGTGCGCGACTCTCCGGTGACCATCGACTCGTCCATGTCGGCCGCACCGTCGGTGATCGCGCCGTCAACCGGCACGCTGCCTCCTGGCCGGACTATCACCAGGTCGCCGACCCGGAGATCCGCCGGGGCCACGGTGACCACCCGCTCGGCGTCGCCGTCACCGTCGACGCGCTCGGCCTCGTCGGGCAGCAGCGCGGCCAGCGAGTCCAGGGCGGAGGTGGTCTGGGCCAGTGACCGCATCTCGATCCAGTGCCCCAGCAGCATGATCACGATCAGCAGCGCGAGCTCCCACCAGAAGTCCAATTCGTGGTGCAGCACACCGAGACTCGCGCCCCAGGAAGCGACGAAGGCGACGGTGATCGCCAATCCGATCAGCAGCATCATTCCCGGTGCACGCGAACGCATTTCGCTGACCGCACCGGCCAGGAACGGTCGGCCGCCCCAGACGTACATCAAGGTACCGAGCACCGGCGAGACCCAGTGCGCGCCGGGGAAATCCGGGATCGAGTAGCCGAGAAGCATCGCGAACATCGGTGACAGAGCCACGGTCGGCACGGCCAGCGCCGCCATGACCCAGAACAGCTTCCGGAACTGGGCGACGTGGCCCCCGTGGCCGGCATGCCCCGCGTGACCGGTGTGTTCGTGCTCGTGCATCGCATGTTCGGGCGTGGTCATATCGCCACTGTATACCCCTAGGGGGTATCTGCCCACCGCGGTGGGCGTAACTGTTGACGGCGATGCACTATCCGCTGAATACCCCGTTGGGCCGCATGGGCATACAAACCCTTGAGGAGAGCCCGGACCGCTGCGTGGCCTCCAGCCCCGTGGGCGGCCTGCTCAATCCCCTGACGCGGGTGCCGACCATCGCTCCGCTGGCGATGCTGGTCGATCACATCGGCGGCCTGATCAACCACCTCCGCCGCAACGACGACGAGTGGACCGTGTCCAGCGAGCTGGCCATCGAGCTCACCCCGCATGCGATAGACCTGGTCACGGCCACACCGGAGGTTCCGGTGGTAGCGACCGCCCGGCCGTTCGGCCCGAAGGGGACCGCGTCGTTGGGACTCTGCGAGCTGACCCACGGAGGCCAGTTGGTGGGGACGGCGACGGTGCGGTCCTTCCACATCCACGCGCCGGGACACATCATCGAGTGGCCCACCGGCTCCACCGAGGGCGCGCCACCCGCAGCGCTCGAAGACCGAATGTCGGTCCAGATTGCCGAGACCGGTGGCGGCGCCGCGGTATTGCGGCAACTACGGGACCCGGTTATCAACAACAGCATCGGCGTCGTGCACGGCGGGGTGTCGGCGGCGGCACTGGAACTCGTCGGCTCTGCGGCACTGGGTGACGGCGCCGGCGAGCCCTGGAGGACGGCTTCGCTGCGGGTCAATTACCTGCGTCAGTTCCGTGGCGGTGACGAATCACGTTACGAGGCACGCACATTACGGGTCGGACGCAGCTCCGGGGCGGTCGATGCGCAAGCCATCGGCGATGACGGGGCGGTGGCGCTGGTGGCCAGGCTGACCGCATACCGCTGAGCCACGCCGGGAAAACGGGCTCTGGTGTCGGGCCGGTCTCGGTGCCGCTACGTAAATTTCGATCCGCCAACGATTCGGCCACGACGGTCTCGCCATCCTCCAATGGCATGTGACGCTCCGGTCAGTGCATGTCCGACCGACCCGAGCGCGGAGGAGTTCACCATGAACAGACCCACAATGGCACATCGATTGGCAGCCGAATTCATCGGAACGTTCTGGCTGGTCCTGGGCGGTTGCGGTAGCGCGGTCTTCGCCGCGAAGGTTATCTCCGACGGCATCTCGGTGGGAATCGGATTCCTCGGAGTCGCTCTCGCGTTTGGCCTGACAGTGCTGACCGGCGTGTATGCGTTCGGCACCATCTCCGGCGGGCATTTCAATCCGGCGGTCACGCTCGGCGCCGCGTTGGCCCGCCGCGTCGAATGGGCCGCCCTTGTGCCCTACTGGATTTCGCAAGTCATCGGCGGTCTGCTGGCCGGCCTGGTGATCTACGTGATCGCCAGCGGCAAGGACGGTTGGTCCGCCACCGGCAACATGGCCGCCAACGGCTACGGTGAGCACTCCCCCGGCGGGTATTCACTGGCCGCGGTGCTACTCGCCGAGGTGATCCTCACCGCGGTGTTCCTGCTGGTCATCCTCGGTTCGACCGATGACCGCGCGCCGAAGGGCTTCGCGGGTCTGGCGATCGGGCTCACCCTCACGCTGATCCACCTCGTCGCGATCCCGATCTCCAACACCTCGGTCAACCCGGCCCGCTCCACGGCAGTCGCCTTCTTCAACGGCAACGGTGCGCCCGCGCAACTCTGGGCGTTCTGGCTCGCGCCGCTGGTCGGCGCGGCAATCGCCGGTCTGGCCTATCCGTTCCTGTTCGGTGTGGCCGAGGAGCTGGCCGAACGCCCGGTGCGCGAGGATGCGCTGGACCGGCAGGATGGCCGCTAGATCAGGTGAGGTGGTCGAATTCACCACTGACCCAACGGATATGGGTATCAGCTGATCGGTGCACTACATCCTTGGCGCCGCTGTCTATCTCGTCGCCGCCAAGGGTGTAGAGCCGGTCGTAGTGGTACGCATCGAGCCGATTCACGATCCGTTGCACCACCGCAGCCGACAACGGGACATGCTTGGGGAAGTTTCGCTGGAACGACACCCAGTTCCTGGCGAGCCCACCGGAGATGGTGTCGCCGACCAGCAGGGTGCCGTCGCGCGTGAGCGCCACCGAACTGCCCCGCATGTGGCCACCGACGTGGATCAGCCGCACCCCGGCCAGCGGTTCGGTCTCGTCGGTCCACAACTGGATGTGCGGATCGGGAGCCGGTAGCCACTCGGCATCGAGGGCGTTCACATAGACCGGCACGCCCCCGAACGCCCGGCTCCAGCTCAATTGCGCACCGAACATGTGCGGATGGCTCGTCGCCACCGCCGCGACGCCGCCGAGGCGGTGAACCAGGCCGAGGATGTCGTCGTCCAGGTAGCTCGGCGAATCCCACAGCAGATTTCCGTGCGCGGTCTGCACCAGGAACGACCGGTGCCCGATGGCGAACCTAGGCACCCTGCGCAGGCTGTGCACTCCGCGCCCGTGGTCGACATATTCAGTTTCGTGCGGGTCCGCGGCCAATGCCGCGAGCGTGGTCCAACTGCCGTGCGGCGGAAGGTCACCACGCTCCTCGATCGAGACGACCTCGGACGTCAGCACACAACTTTCCGCCGGCGCGACAGTGGAATCCGGATGTTCCACACCACATCCGGTGCATATCCAGGTAGGCATGCCCCCAGGCTGGCACCTCAACAGCGGTTGAGGTCAACAGCGTGCAGCGGTTACGCGCTCTTGCGGCGTGCCTTGCCTGCCGCACCTCGCTCGGTGGGTGCGCCCTCGTGCGCCAAGGTGCCCCCGGCGCTCTCCAGATGCGCCCGCACGAACCACTGGAACTTCTCCAGTTCGGCGGCGTGGTCGATGAGGACGTCCTGGGAGACCAAGTCGAGATCTTCGAGCTTCGCGATGGCCTTGCGGATGTCCTCGATGACCCCGTTGTAGACGAGGTCGAGGGCCGCGAGGTGGGCCTGCACGTTGTCGCGTCCGACGGAGTAGTCGTCCCAGGTGCGGTCGGCGACGATCGCGCCCGGAGTGCCCTTCGGGGATTTGCCCAGCGCGGCGATCCGTTCAGCCACCTCATCGGCGTAGCCCCGGACCAGTTCGACCTGCGGGTCGATCATCTCGTGCACCCCGATGAAGTTCGGGCCGACGACGTTCCAGTGGACGTGTTTGAGCGTCAGGTGCAGGTCGTTGTAGGTGCTGAGCTGCTTCTGCAGCAGCTTGGCCACCTCGGCCCCCTGCTTGTCGGTCAGGCCGGGAATGGTGAACGCGGTCATTGCGGTTCCTTTCGGTTCACGATCAGTCGCGTTCGGTGTACCCGGCAACCACGCCCGGCAATCACCGGCTACAACGCAGGCAGGTTCGGGATGGCCTGACGCGCCCCGAAGCGTGGATTGTGGGCCAGCCCACTGGCTTCCAGTAACCGCACGGCCCGCTGTCGGTGCGGACGCAGCGGTTCGAGCAGTTCGATCATGGCCGCGTCGTCGATCGGCCGGCCCAGAAGACTGCGTCCCACCATGGTGGACAGGTGGTAATCACCCACCGAGATCGCATCCGCATCGCCGAATGCGCGTTGCACGGTTTCCGCCGCGGTCCACTCCCCGACCCCGGGTAACGACCGCAGCGCCATGCCGGCCCGCTCGGCGGTCAATCGTTCGAGGGAATCAGCGCGCTGGGCGCACCCGACGACCGTGCGGGCCCGTCCCGGGTCCACATTGGCCCGGTGGAATTCCCACGACGGCATGCGCCGCCACACCTCTGCGCTCGGCATCACCCGCATTCCGGACGGGGCGGGCCCGGGGGCTGGCGCCCCGTACTTGCTCACCAACCGCCGCCAGGCCCACCAGGCGTCCATACCCGAGACCCGCTGCTCGATGATCGCGGGTATCAAGGCCTCCAGTACCCGGCCACTGCGTCCGAGCCGCAGGTGCGGCACCCGCCGATGCGCCTCTGCGATCGTCGCCTCCACCGGTTCGAACCCGCCGGCATGGTCGTCGGCGCCGATCAGAGCCGGAAATCCGTCCAGGAATTCCGCACTGCCGGGTCCCCATGCCTCGCAGTCCACCGTGTCGGGCGCCGAGGCGGTGATCCGCGCGGTAACTGGGCCGCCGCCCATCAAGCTGGTGCGCCAGATCGCGCCGTCGGCACCGACCCGCTGGCAGGGGTTCCCGCTGCTGCGGCGCCACGGAGCCAGCGTCAAGCCCGGACTGGCCGGGCCGTCGAACGTGACGCTGATGGAGGGCACCGCACCAGGCTAAGCCAGGGTGACGTCCGCTTTGTCCGGGTAGAACGCCACGTGACCGGCGATCTCGGCAACAGCCGGGTACGGCTGTTCGTACGTCCAGATCGCGTCTTCGACCCCGCCGACGTGGTAGTAGTTCGCCTCGCCCTTGAAAGGACAGTAGGTGGTCGTGTCGCTGCGGGTCAGGGCCTCCGACACCACATCGGCGCGCGGGATGTACTGCACCGCCGGGTAGGTGGATTCCTGGAGGGTCAGCGCATCGTCGGTCTGGGCGACGATCGCGCCGCCGATGGTGACGATGACCCGACGGCCGGTCGGAGTGATGGTGATGGGGTGGGCTGCGCTCGGCTGCAGCACCTGGCGCTCGGTCATGTGAACTAGAACACGCAAGGTCACCCGATTCTTCCGGTGAATACCATCGGATCATGACTGCTCCCGTGAAAGCCACCGTGTCCATCGCCGCTGATCCCGCTGCGGTGTATGCCCTCATCACCGATCTACCCACCCTGGCCTCGCTTGCCGAGGAAGCTCACGCAATGGAGTGGCAGAGGGGCAGCACGGCCGCCCCCGGTTCAGTTTTCAAAGGACAAAACCGCAATGGATCGAAAAACTGGAGCACGGTCTGCACCGTCACCGACGCCGAGCCAGGCAAAATATTCGCGTTCGATGTGAAGTCCTTGGTGTTCCCGGTCGCGCATTGGCGCTACGACATCGCCGCCACCGATGGTGGCTGCACGGTGACCGAATCCACCTGGGACCGCCGCGCCGGCTGGTTCAAGAAGGTCGCGGGGCTGGCCACCGGGATCTCGGACCGTGATGGTGCCAATGCCGAGCACATCAAGCTGACCCTGCAGCGCCTGAAAGAGCGTGCTGAAAGTTAATTTGTTGCTGCACAGTCAAATTCGGCGTGGCGTCGGCAACCGGCGACGGTTTCGATCGTGACGATGGCGGCGTGATCCGTCCAACATTCCCGCGCCTGACTGCGCGGGTTTGAGGACGGGGTGGGCTGATCCCTGCGCGCACGCGAGGGGCGAACCGGGCGTGGCTCACGCGGCCGCCCCCGGGCAACGGTTACCGGGCAGCAGGCTCGTTCGAGCGATCTCTTTGATTTCTCAACGAATCAACCTACTGATGAGTAAGGTTCCCAATTTGTCGAGACCCGTCGGCACAAAAGGAGCCCAATGCATACAAATTTGCGGCCAAATCTGCGGCCGTTTGCCACCGCCAGTATCGCGCTCGTCGGCGCGACCGCCATCGCCATGACCCCGGTTGCGGCTTTGACGGCGCCCCCCGACATCAAGGTCGCCAACCCGGCGGTACAACTCAGCGCCGCAATCGACCCCATCACGCCGTGGTTGGAGGTCTTCAACAACGCGGAGGTCAACCTCGCGAACCTGGCCGACGCCTGGCTGACGGCACCCGCCCCGGTGCTGCAGCAGGTCATCGCCAACCAGATCGGCTACCTCTCCCAACTCCCCGACTTCCCGGCGATCATCGGGCAGATGGCGACCAATCTGGAGGCGGCAGTCAAGGCGCCGTTCGCCATCGACTTGAGCACGTTGGAGAGCACGAACCGGCTTCTGAGTCACCGGTCTTTGTTCACCATCCTGCAAGCCCTGGGAGATGAGTCGCCGATCCCGGCCGCACTCCAGCCGCTGATCGATTTTTCGACGACCTACACCAGCGGAATCCTCCTCGGCCTGGTCGGACCTGTCATCAGTCCGGTGCTGGCCCTGGCCGCCAGCGTGAGTGCGATCGCGGAGAACCTCGGCGGCGAGACCCCCGACTTCCAAGCGGCGGTCAGCACCTTGATCAATACCCCCGCCGCGATGGCCGATGCCTTCCTCAACGGCGGACAATCGCTGGACCTCACCCCGGTGCTGGACGCGTTGGGCTTGGATCTGGATCCGGGGCCCGGCACCGATGTGACGAACGTCGGCATCACCTTCGGCGGCCTGCTGAGCCCGGGCGGGTCCATCTTCAACGCCCTCGACTTCGACATCACGATTGCCAATGTCATCAAGGTCAACATTCCCGGACAAGGGCCGGGGGCCATCGGTTCACTGATCGGCCTCGGCCAAGCGGTCGCGAAGGCCATCGGATGGGACGGTACGGGCAACCCGCTGGCGCCGCCGCTGAAGACGCCGGAGACCTCGTCGGCCGAAACGCCAACGGCCGCACTGGCGCAGGCAAATGACATCGCGCCCCGGGCTTCCCGGACCGTCACGTTGGACGCCCCTGCGCGATCCGTCACGGCGGCCGACAAGGTGCTCGCCGAGTCCGCTTCTTCGGGAACAACGGCCGCATTGGCAGCCGTAAAGGAGGCAGCCGCACCGGTCGAACAGGCGAGCTCACCGGTCGAGGCAGCAGACGAGTCGACCGGCAAAGAAGCCACTGCGACCAAGGCGTCCGAGACCAGCCCCCAGCCGAAGCGGAGGGACCTGGCGAACCGCATCACCAGTCGGATCAAGTCGGCATCCGAGCGGACGGGCGCTAGCAGCTCAAAGCTGCGCCACGCCCCCAAGAAGTCGGCGGCGGCGAAGGCCGGCGCCGGAACGCGTTCCGGCACAGGCACAGCGAAGTCGTCAGGCGGAAAGTCGGACAACTAGTGCCGATGTCGCGCAGTTAGGCGGGTGGCGGTTGGGCGAACCACCGCCACCACCAACTGCGCGGTTTCGGGATCAGTGCGGCTTGCGGGTGATGATGTCGGCGACCCGTGCGATCGGCGAGGTCTGGGCCCGTCCACCCGCCTCATGCCGGTCGGCCAGTTTGTAGGCGACATAAAGCCCGCGCACCCCGAGCCAGCGCAGCGGTTCGGGTTCCCAGTTGCGTGATCGGTGCCCGACCCACGGCAGTTCGGTGATCGGGGTGGCACGTCCCAGTACCAAGTCGGCAAGGGTGCGCCCGGCCAGGTTGGTCGCGGTGACCCCATGCCCGACATACCCGCCGGCCCAGCCGAGTCCGCTGGCCTTGTCCAGCGCCACACCCGCCTGCCAGTCGCGCGGGACGCCCAGCACCCCGCACCAACCGCGGGCGATCGGAACGTCGCGCACCTGCGGCAGGATCGAGTGCAGCACATCGGTGAGCAGCCCGATGGTGCGCGCGGGCACCTGCCCGTCGACGTCGGTGCGTGAGGCGTAGCGGTAGGGGACACTGCGCCCACCGATGGCGATGCGATCGTCGACGGTGCGCTGGGCATAGAAGAAACCGTGCGCACTGTCCCCCACGGTTTCGCGCCCGTGCCAACCGATTTCGTCCCACAACGCGCCCGGGATCGGGTCGGTGGCGATCATCGAACTGTTCATCGGCAGCCAGGTCCGGCGTAGCCCGGGCAGTGCCGGGGTGAAGCCTTCGGTGGCGCGCAGGACGATCGGCGCCCGCACCGTTCCCCGGGCGGTGACGGCGCGGCCCGGCGCGATCTCGGTCACCGGGGTGTCTTCGTAGATCGTCACACCGTGACGTTCTACTGCCTCCGCCAGCCCGCGGACCAGCCGGGCCGGCTGGATCCTGGCACAGTGCGGGTTGTGGTAGGCCGAGACCACACCGTCGAGGCGAATGCGCTCAACCGCTTGCTCTTTCGTCAGCTCGGTGACATCGACACCCCACGACCGTTCCTCGGCCATCGCGGCGGCAAGCCGGGCGGCCTGGGCAGGTTTGCGGGCGATTTCCAAGGTGCCGCCCTTGACCGCACCGGCGTCGATCCCCTCGCGGTCCGCCACTGCGATGACCTCGTCGACAGCCTCGTTTAGTGCGTGCTGCCAGGCAAGCACGCGGTCGCGGCCGTGCTGCTCGGCCATCCGCTGCCGGTCGCCCGGTGCCAGTCCGGACAGCCAGCCGCCGTTGCGACCCGAGGCCCCGAAGCCGGCGAACTGCGCCTCCAGCACGGTGATCCGCAACGACGGATTCGCCTGTTTCAGGTAGTAGGCAGACCACAGCCCGGTGTATCCGGCGCCGACGATGCAGACGTCGGCGCCGCGGTCACCCGGTAGCGCCGGCCGCGGCGCGGGCAGCGTGTCGAACCAGTGGGAGACCTGACCGTTGACCGTGGTGGGCACCGCTGGATTCTGCCAGGACATGTCGGACCTCGGGAGGAATGTGGACGCCAAGTAGCAACGAAAGGGGCACCCCATGTGTTGGACCTGTGATCACCCGGAAGCCACCAGGCAGGACTACCTGGATTTGCTTCGGGCGAAGACGCTGAAACGGGGCTGGGCGCTGCAGTACGTCGAGGACGACCGTCGACCGTTCGCATACACCATCGGACTCACCGAAGCGGGGCTTCCTGAGCTGGTGGTCACCGGGTTGCCGCCGCTGAAGGCAATGCAAGTGCTGAATTCGGTGGCGGACTACATGGTGCACGAGACCGAGCCTGCCCCCGGCGACACCATCACGCTGCCCGATGACTGGTTCGCCGAATTCGTCGAAGTCGCCGAACCCACCGCACATCTCGCCTTCGCAGTGGAGTTGTGCGGCCCCGACATCCGTGCGCTGCAAGTCGTCTGGTGGGATCGACAAGGCCACTCACCATGGTGTCCTGAGTTCAATCGGGCCGGCCCACGCCAACCGGTCCTTGGCATGCGCGGACCCGGCGGCGCCCCGTGAACATGCTTATTTCTGCCATGAGGCGATCAATCTCTGCCACCGGAAATTGACCGGCTGACCTCTCGGTTTACATAGTCATAACCGGCATGAGACAGAGAGAAGCAGGGAAATGAAGAAGTTCGGATTCGCCGCCATCGCCGCCAGCGGACTGAGTGCAGCGGTCCTGGGCGTGGCCGCACCGGCCCTGGCCGCTGAGCCCACTCACGTCGCAGCCCCCAGCAGCGTCACCATCTCTGCGGGCGTCGACCACCTTGGCTGGCTGGACCAGGTCCACCACAAGCCGACAGTGCCGAAGGTGGACACCACCGTCCGCCACAGTGGTCGGTGACATCGAAAGCGACAAGAGGGGCAGCCCGGAAAGGGCTGCCCCTCTTTGCTTTACAGAGCTCTCGAGGATCAGAAGGCGTAGCGGTGATACTGCGCCATGTACCGCAGCACCGGGACCGGCTTCATGACGGCCAGCATCAGCCGGTAGTACCAGGGCAGGATGTTGAACACAGGATCGTCGAAAGGCGATACCCGGGCCAGCAGGCGGGTGCCCGGCACCGCCCGCAGGATGTCTTCGGGCTTGTTGATCGCCCAGTGCAGTTTGGCCCCCGACCGGCGCACCACGGTATTCATCCACTGCGATTTGACCCCAAGCGTATTGAACGCATCGAATTGCAGCTCCCCGGAAGGGAATCCGTCGACGATGCGCCGCAGGAGCGCCACCCCATCGTGTTCGGTGAGGTACATCGTGAGCCCCTCGCCGAGCATCAGGGTCGGCCGGTCGGCCGGAATGTCGCGTAGCCAGGCCGGATCGGTCACCGACCCGGCGACGACGTGATAGTGCTCGGCTGCCGGATACAGCTGCTCGCGCAGGTGCGCGACGTCGGGGTAATCGATGTCGTACCACTCGACTCCCGGCCCGGGCTGCACGCGGAAGAACCGGCCGTCCAGACCGCACCCCAGGTGCAGCACCACTGCCTCGGGGTGCACCGCCAGGAACTGCCGAGTCCAGCCGTCGAAGTGGGCGCTGCGGGTGGTCACCGAAGGCGACGTCGCCTCCCTGATCGAGGTACGGCTCCAGTCGTAGTCGATGCGGTCGGCGATCTCTTTGGCCAACTGGTCACCCAGGATCGGGTTGGGCATCCCGGCGTCGAGCGCCTTGGCGTAGAACGTGGCCAGCATGGTCTGCGGCGCCCCGGTGAGGTCGACTTTCAGCTTGTCGGTCATATCGCCAGGTTAGGCCGCAATACGCTTGCCGCCCAGTGGCTTAACACCTCTCGGCGTGGTGTTCAGCTGCTCTTCTGCGCCCGTTTGGCGGCGCGCAGGCCCACCCAGAACTTTGCCGCCTCGGCGATCGACTCCTCCACCGGCCTTGGCTGCCAACCGAGTTCACGCACCGCCTTCGAGTGGTCGAGTTCCGCCTCGGCCCGCATGAGCCGCAATGATTCCAGCGACAGCCGCTCGTCGGTGCCACGCAGCTTGCCTTTGAGGGTGCCGGCCGCAGCCAGTAGATACGACACCGGCAGCGGAAGGGATCGCTGCGGAGGTGCGACGCCGGCGGCCTCGGCAGCCAACCGGGCCACCTCGGCGTTGCTGATCATCTTCTCCGAGATGAGGTAGCGCTCACCCGGGGCGCCCCGCTCGGCGGCCAAGAGCATGGCGTGCGCCGCGTCGTCGATACCGACGGCCTCCAGGTCGATCCCGCTCATCACGAACGGCAGCTTGCCGAACGCGGCTCCGGCGATGATCGCACCGTGCGGGGTGCGGCCCCAGTCCCCGCTGCCGTAAGTGGTGGACACGCACATCGCGACGGCGGGTAGCCCGCGTTCGCGCGCGTACTCCAGCACGAGATCCTCGGCCTGCACGCGCGAGCGCACGTACGGCGTCACCCCCTGCAGGTCGATCACGTCGTCCTCCGAGGAGCGCTTGCCGCGCTTCCGCCCAACAGTGACGTAGCTGCTGGTGTAGACGAACTTGCGCAGACCGTCGATCCCAGCAGCGACGTCGAGCACGTTGCGGGTGCCCTCGACATTGGTGCGAAACAGCGGTGCCGGGTCACGCAACCAACCGCGGGCGTCGACGACGCAGTGGTAGACGACGTCACACCCGGTCATCGCCTCGCGCAAGGCCTCGGTGTCGAAGACATCGCCAAGAACCCGCGTCACCGGCAGGTCATCGATCCCGACGGTGTTGGCGTTCGGCCGCACCATGGCCCGGACCTCGGAACCGTCTTCAGCACTTGCGACCAACTGCCGCAACACATGGGAGCCCAGGAATCCGTTGGCACCGATGACCAGCGTGGCGCTCATCTGTGCTGTCTCCTCTTCGCGCAAGCGCTCATCTGTGCTGTCTCCTCTTCGCGCAAGCGCTCATCGGCCGCCCCCGAACTTCTTGAGCCACGCCTCGGCCTCGTCGGTCAACGTGCCGAGTTCGGCGGCCTTGCGGCACCACTTGCGGGCCGCGGAGGCGAACCGCAGCGGGTTGTAGACATCTTCCTGACGTGACCACAGGCCCTCGCCCGCGTAGGTCAGGATCGAGATGTTGGTGGCGCTGATGATGGTGCCGTCACCGGGGTCGCGCATGGGGTTGTCCAGCTCGCAGATGATTCGCCCGCTGGGTTCGTCGATCACCGACCACAGCGACGGGAATGACGTCATGTAGCTGCCCGGGAAAGTGGTCATGGTCTTCCAGATCCAGGGCCGCACCTGCTCGCGGCCCTTCATGGTGCCCACCGCGTGCTCGATGTAGTCGACGTCGACCGTGTAGTGGTCGGCCCACACATCCCAGTTCTTGGTCTGCGCGGCCCGGTCCACGGTCTGCTCGAACGTTTCAAAGGCAGCGGCGAGTTCATCGCGGCTGAAAGACCTGCTCGTCACCCCAAAACTAGAACACGTTCTACCGGGCTTTGTCGAGGCCTGTCACTCCACCGTCAACACCTGGCGGGATCCCAGCGGGGCCTGCAGGGCCACCTCGGCGGTGCCGTGCACGGCGAGTGCGATGCACATGCGACCGACGGACTCCGGTGGTGTCCCGCCGCGAAGATCGATCGTGACGGCGTCGGCGGTCTCTTGCGTGATCAGATGCACGCCGAAGCAATCCGGGGTACCTGCGGTGAAGTTGACCAGCAGGCGTTCCTGGTCGCGGCTGAACGATTCGATCCGGGTCAGGTGGGCGTCGACGATCGCCGGGTTGTTGACGAAGAGGGTCCGGGCGGGATCAGGCGCCACCTCGGGCACCGCGACCGGGGTCGGATCGGCGGCCGCGGTAGGGCAGCCGGCCGCCAGGAGTAAACCGACGAGTACTGCGGTTACAACTACACGCATGACCACCACCGTAACCACGGAGCACAATGGGGCACATGGGTAACTATTCGACAGCGATCCTGGCCGGCGGCTGCTTCTGGGGTATGCAGGACCTCATCCGCAAGCAACCCGGCGTGGTCTCCACCCGCGTGGGGTACACCGGTGGTCGCAACGACCACCCGACGTATCGGAACCACCCGGGCCACGCGGAGGCCGTCGAGGTCGAGTACGACCCGGCGCAGACCGACTACCGCGCACTGCTGGAGTTCTTCTTCCAGATCCACGATCCGTCCACCAAGGACCGGCAGGGCAACGACGCCGGCACCAGCTACCGGTCGGCGATCTTCTACCTCGACGACGAGCAGAAGCGCGTCGCGCTGGACACCATCGCCGACGTGGACGCGTCGGGACTGTGGCCGGGCAAGGTGGTCACCGAGGTGACCGCGGCGGGTGATTTCTGGGATGCCGAGCCCGAACACCAGGACTATCTGCAGCATTACCCGAACGGGTACACGTGCCATTTCCCGCGTGCGGGCTGGAAGCTGCCCAAGCGTCAGACCGCCGGATAGCTGCTCAATCCCCCAGCGGAGTAGCGCGGCGATGCATGACGATGCGCCCGCCCGCCGCAGGGGTGTAGGCCACACCGCGGGAGTGCACTTTCTCGCCCGGTGCGGCGGTGGTCTCGATGACGAAGTGCCGCAACACCGTTCGCAGCACCACGTCCATTTCCACGTTCGCGAACACGGCTCCGACGCAGCGCCGGGTGCCGCCACCGTACGGCAGCCAGCCCAGGCCGGGCCGGCTTCCGACGAACCGCTGCGGATCGAACCGGTCCGGATCGGGGAATTCCTTTTCGGACTCCTGGATCTGCGAGATAGCCACGATGATGGAGTGTCCGCGCGGAATCTCCCACTCTCCCAGCCGGATCGATGGCGCATAGACGTGGCGGCCGGAGAAGTCGATGACGGTGCGGTTGCGCTGCACCTCCAGGATGGTGGCCTGACGGTATTCGTTGCCGTCGGTGGCCGCCTCGGCCTCCAACTCGGCCAGCACCCGGGGATGGCGGCTGATCCGTTCGAAGGCCCAGCCCAGGGTTGACGCCGTGGTTTCGTGCCCGGCAGCCAACAGCGTCAGTAGCTCATCGCCGATGTCCTTGCGGGACATGGCCGATCCATCCTCATACGTGCTACGCAGCAGCAAGGCCAGGATGTCGTCGCGCTGGTCGAAGCCCGGGTCGGCTTCGACCTTGTCGATCAACCGACCGAGGACGGCGTCATACTCCCGGCGGTATGCGGCCAGCCGGCCCCACGGACTGAACCGGCCGTAGGTGCGGCGCGGGGTGGGCACCACCACGAGCCGCGAGCCCAGGGTGACCCAGGGCGGGATGATCCGGCGCAACTCGTCGAGTTGCTCACCGTCGGCGCCGAACACCGCGCGCAGGATCACGTTGAGCGTGATCCGCATCATCGGTTCGAGCGTCTCGAACTCCTGTCCCTGCGGCCAGTTCGCCGATTCCCGCAGGGTCTCCTCTTCGAAGATCTGCTCGTAGTTTCGGATGCTCTTGCCGTGGAACGGCGGGGTGAGCAGCTTGCGGCGGCGACGGTGATCGGTGCCGTCGAGGGCGAACACAGATCCGGATCCCAGGATGCGGCTCAAGTTGGGCTGAATGTTGCCGACATCGTCGGTGTTGGCCGCGAAGAGCTGCTTGGCCAGCTGGGCATCGGCAACCAAGACGGTGGGTCCGAAGATCGGGAGCTTGAGGCTGAAGACATCGCCCTGACGCCGGGCGACCTGTTTGACCACCCAGCGCCTGGCCAGGGCAAAGCCGATGGCCTGCAAGGGTTTCGGAAACCGCGCCGGTGGCGGTATCCGACCTGGGACGGTGCTCGCGGTGGGGTTATCGGTGGTCTTCTGAGCAGCTACGAGCTCGGTCATACCATCTCCAGCCAGTCCTGGTACCACGTAGTACCAATGGGTTGTGAGGTACGGTACTACCAGGTACCAGGCAGCGCAAGGGGGTTGGACTCGATGACCTACCGGTTGCGCTTGCTCGACGGACTCGCCACGGCGATCAACGACAAGGGCTATCGCGAGACCACGGTGGCCGACATCGTCCGCCACGCCCGCACGTCCAAGCGCACGTTCTACGACCAGTTCGGCACCAAGGAAGACGGCTTCCTTGAGCTGTTGCGCGCCAACAACGCCGCGCTCGTCGACCGCATCCAGGCCGCCGTCGACCCCGAGGCGTCGTGGCCGGACCAGATCGGACAGGCCGTGGGCGCCTATGTCGACCACATCGCGTCCGCCCCGGCCATCACCCTGAGCTGGATCCGCGAACTGCCCGCACTGGGCAGCAGGGCGCGACCGCTGCAACGCGAAGCCCTGCGGGAGCTGACCGATCTGCTGATCGAGCTCAGCAGCAGCGCGGGCTTCCGGCGCGCCGGCCTGCCCAGGCTCACCGAGCCGATGGCCATCATCCTGCTGGGCGGTCTACGCGAATTGACCGCGCTGATCGTCGAGGACGGCGGGGACATCCGGGAGATCTACGGGCCCGCGGTCGCCGCATCGACGGCGATCATGACTGCGAATTCAGCTCAGCACCAACCGCGCTGACTTCTCCAACCGCTGTGAGACACCGGCATAGGACTCATACCCCATCCCGGCCCACACCAGGGTGCCGGTGTAGAGCAACTCGAGCGCTTCGATCACGTCGAGATCCACATCGGGACCCAGCGCCGAGACCAACCGGCCCCGGATGTCGGCCCCGATGCGCTGCCGCAGCGCCTCCACATCGGGATCCTTGCCGAGCAGGGCGTTGGTCACCGCGCCGGCGAACTCCGGTTCGCCGGCCAACAGCGATGCGATGTGCTGGAGCACCTCGACCACCCGGGTGGCCGGATCGGCCGACTCGTGCGCGGCCGGTGGGGCGGCGGAGAGCCTGCGCCAGAACACCTCGGCCACGAGATGTTCCTTGGAGGAGAAGTAGGTGTATGCGGTCGCCGCCCCGACCCCGGCCTCGGCGGCCACGCGGCGCACGGTCAGCCCGGCGAATCCGTCCCGGCTGATCAGCTGCAAAGCCGCCTGTCCCAGCCGCTCCACGGTGTCGGCCTGCCGTGCGCTCAGGCGGCGGCGCGTCGACTCCAGGGCCGCATCAGACACGTGTCCGGACGCTACTACAACAGCCCCTGGCCAGCAACGGTAGGTTGGGCATTCATGAGCACCGCTGACACCACCCTGCCGCCCCGCGCCGAGCGCTTGTTCACCCTTGCCGAGCAGGTCACCGGTTTCATGCCGGCCGACGAGGGGCACGCCCTCTACGGCGCCGGAGTGCGCTATCTCGGGGGCGGGGTCGGGGTCGAGATCGGCACCTATTGCGGCAAGTCGACGGTGATGCTGGGAGCGGCCGCGCAGGAGACGGGCTCGGTGATCTACACCGTCGACCATCACCACGGCTCGGAAGAGCATCAGGCCGGCTGGGAGTACCACGACAACACCATGGTGGATCCTGTGACCGGACTGTTCGACACGCTTCCGACGATGCGCCACACCCTGGACGCCGCCGGCCTGGACGAGCATGTGGTCGCCGTGGTCGGCCGCTCGCCCGTGGTGGCCCGCGGCTGGCGAACGCCGTTGCGGCTGTTGTTCATCGACGGTGGCCACACCGAGGAGGCGGCGCAGCGGGACTTCGACGGCTGGGCCCGCTGGGTCGAGGTGGGCGGCGCGCTGATCATCCACGACGTGTTCCCCGATCCCAACGACGGCGGCCAGGCGCCGTTCCACATCTACCAACGCGCCCTGGCGACCGGTGCCTTCGACGAGGTCACGGCGATGGGGTCGATGCGGGTGCTGGAACGGACCTCAGGCGAACCGGGCGTGCTCGACTAGGCCAACGCCAGACTTCGAACTAGATCGGGTGTGGTTCAAGGGGGTGTTTGAGGGGTATAGTTACGGGTGAAATCACCGGGTGTTATCGAATGGAGGTGTGGAATGGCCGTCCTGACCGCCTCCGCAGCCGAGCAGCTCGATTTCGAGGCGACATCACTAACGATCAGCGAGATTGCGGAGTACCTGCAGTACACGGTGGGCCAGCGGGTCGCTGCGGCGATCGCCGGCCTGGCCGACGCGAAGCAAATTGGCCGCTACGCTCGTTCCCATTCTCGTCCGCACGGCACTACCGAGCGACGCCTGAGGGAGGGCTACAAAGTCATCCGGATGCTCGCCGACGCCTATGACGCGACCACCGCAAAGGCATGGCTGTTCGGCACAAACAGTCGCCTGGACGACCAAGCCCCGATCGAGGTGCTGGGCGCAGCGACTGAGTCCGTAGATTTCACGATGGTCGTACAAGCCGCTCGACAGGTGGCTAGCTTTCAAGGGTGAGTGAAACCATCCGGACCCGACCATTGTGGCGGGTCGGCTATCACGCCGCGCCGTTGGAATTCACGCCACTGGACATCTACGCGTTCAATCATCGGTTCGATGACACTGCCGAGCTACATCGTTTCCGCACAATGTATTTCGCTGACTTTCAGGAGACCTGCCTGCGCGAGGTACTAGCGGACTTCCGCCCGAACCTGGCAGCCATCCAACGCCATATCGCTCGGTACGGGCCCGGCGCCGTCGACGACATTCCGACGGCGCCAGTAACTGCGAAATGGCGACGAGAGAACGTCCTCGTGTCCGCCACACTCGCACTACACGGCGGGTTGGTCGACTTATTCGACCCCGCTACCCGGCAGGCACTGGAAGGTCGTCACCGGGCGCTGCTCGTCGCCCATGACATGGAACACCTTGACCTCCACGAAATTACGGCCAAACGTCGTATCGTTACCCAGACCATCGCTGGCGACCTCTTCGAACAAGGTGCCGCGGGCGTGCGGTTTCCATCTCGGCTCGATGGCGGTACGTGCATCGCGCTGTTCGAGCATAGAGGTATGCCTCGGCAGGCCGGCCCTGTCATGGCCCTGACAGACCCCGCGCCCGGAGCTTTGACAACGGTAGCGAGCGAGTGGAATCTACAAATGGAGCGAGCACAGTAGCGTAGCTGGACTAGCGGTCACCGGCCTTCCGGCCCGCCACGCACTCACAGTCGTACTCGCCCTCCAGGCCGCGTGGCAGCCCGACACCCCGGAAGATGCCGCTGGCCGCGGTAGTCGAGGACAACGCGTCGGCAGCCAGGATCATGGCCGCACCGGTCCAGGTGGTGCGTTCCTCGGGCCAGCGCTTGCCGTCGGCGAAAACCAGGCCGGTCCAATAAGATCCGTCGTTCTCGCGGAGGTGCTGCATGGCCGCGAACTGCTCGCCGGCCCGCCGGGTATCACCAATTGCGTCCAGGGCCATCACCAGTTCGCAGGTCTCCGCACCGGTGACCCAGGGCCGGTGATCGACGCACCGGATGCCCAGTCCGGGCACCACGAAATCTTGCCAACGGTCGTCGATCCGCGCTCGGGCAGCCGCCCCGAGCAGCGCACCGCCGAGCACGGGGTAGTACCACTCCATCGCGTGGGTGTCCTTGGCGGAGAACGCCTCAGGATGAGCGGCGATGGCGTGGCCGAGGCGCCCGACGGCGACCTCCCATTCCGGCTGGGGGTCGTCGAGATAGTCGGCGAGCGCCAGGCCGCACCGGATGCTGTGGTACACACTTGCGCAACCGGTCAGCAACGCCTCCTCCACCACCCCGGACGGACTTGCGGCCCAGTAGATCTCGCCGCCCGAGGCCTGCAGACCCAGCACGAAATCGAGTGCCCGGGTCACCACCGGCCACATCAACTCGGCGAAGGCGCGGTCCCCGGTGATCAGCACGTGATGCCAGACGCCGGTGGCCACGTAGGCACAGAAGTTGCTGTCGCTGTTGGCGTCCTCGATGACCCCGTTGCGCAGTTGGATCGGCCAGGAGCCGTCGGCACGCTGCACGGTGCGGCACCAGTCGAAGGCCGCGCGAGCCGGTTCGATCAACCCGGCCACGGTCAGGGCCATGGCGTTCTCCACGTGGTCCCACGGGTCGGTATGGCCGCCGTCGAACCACGGCAGGGCGCCGGAGGATTCCTGGGTCGCGGCGATTGATCGAGCCGTCTGCAGGCAGTCTTCCGGTGTCAAAACTCCGGGCACACCGGGGATCTCAGGAGCTAGCACAGCTGGGGCCTACCCGTTGAATTCAGGCTTGCGGAAGTAAAGTGCCACGCTCTTGCCGATCACCGGGTTCAGCACCGACTCGGCGGTGCGGGTGAGCCACGGTCGGCCCATCATGTCCCACACCAGCAGCTGGTGGTAGGCCTTGACCGCAGGGTGGTCGTTCTTCTCAGTGCCGACAAGACATTTGAGCCACCAGTACGGCGAGTGCAGTGCGTGCTCGTGGTGCGTGTGGGTGAGCGTGAGCCCGTGCGCCAGGACCTTGTCGCGTAGCTCGTCGGCCTTGTAGATGCGGATGTGACCGCCCTCGTTGGCGTGGTACTCGTCCGACAGCAGCCAGCACAGCTTCTCCGGGAGCCAGCGTGGCACCGTGATGGCCAGCGAGCCACCGGGTTTGAGGATACGCACCAGTTCGGCGATGGCCCGGTCGTCCTGCGGGACGTGCTCCAGGATCTCCGAGGCGATGACGCAGTCGAAGCTGGCGTCGGTATACGGCAGGTCGAGTGCGTCACCTTTGACGGCCTCACCCTTGGCCGACAGCGGGACCTCGCCCTCTTCCCGCATGGCCTGCAGCATCGTGTCGACGTCATTGAGATCTGATTCGCTCTGATCGAAGCCGACGACAGACGCCCCGCGCCGGTAGGCCTCGAACGTGTGCCGGCCCGCGCCGCAGCCGACGTCGATCACCGTGGTGCCGGGACCGACACCGAGGCGGTCGAAATCGACGGTCAGCATTGCGTTTCCTTCATTTCTGCTCCTCGCGTGCGCGGCCTACCCACCCGCTCGCGGGCCATCTCGTATACCGATACCGTCTGTGCGGCAACGGATTCCCAACTGAAGACATCAAGCGCCCGCTGTCGCCCGGCGGCACCGAGCTTGCGGCGCTCCAACGGCGAGTCGAGCAGTTCACCGAGCACCGCGGTGAGCTCGTCAACATCGGCGGGGCGCACCAACCGGGCGCAGGCACCGTCGTCACCGACCACTTCGGGCAGTGCACCCGTGCGGCTGGCCACGATCGGGGTGCCGCTGGCCATGGCTTCCACGGCGGGCAGCGAGAAGCCCTCGTAGAGCGACGGGATGCAGGCCACCTCCGCGGAGGCCAGCAGCGAGGCGAGCTCCCCATCACTCAGCCCGCTGGAACTGTGCACGATGTCGGAAATGCCAAGTTCGGCAATGAGTTTCTCGGTCGGCCCGTTCGGTTCGAGCTTGGACACCAACTGCACATCGAGATCGCGTGCCACCCGCAGCCGGGCCACCGCGTGCAGTAGATGGCTGACCCCTTTGAGCGGGACGTCGGCGCTGGCGATCGCGATGATGCGCCCGCTCACCCGGCGGTCGCTGGGCTTGAACAGTTCGGTGTCCACCCCGAGCGGCACGATGTGCAGCTGATTCGGCGTCACCCCGAAGTCCTCGGCGATGTCGGCGGCCGAGGACGACGACACGGTGAGCAACTCGGGGATCCTGCGGGCCACCTTCTTCTGCATCTCGGCGAACCCGTACCAGCGCCGAACCAGCGGCTTGCGCCACCACTTGGCAGCGGCGATCTCGACCACCCGGTCGCGGGTGATCGGGTGGTGCACGGTCGCGACGACCGGCAGGCCGAGGCCGGCGATCTTCAACAGTGCCGAGCCCAGGCTCTGGTTGTCGTGGACCACGTCGAACTCGTCGCGGCGCGCCGCGAGGATCCGGGCGACGCGCATGGTGAACGTCCGGGGCTCCGGGAACCCGGCGCTCCACATCGTGCCCAGTTCCAGAGCGTCGATATGGTCGCGGATCTCACTGGGCCTGGGCACGCGGAACGGGTCCGGTTCGCGATAGAGATCGAGGCTGGGAACCTTGGTCAGCGCGACCCGCGGATCCAGACCCTCGGGATACGGCTGACCGGAGAACACCTCGACGTCATGGCCGAGTTCGGCGAGCCCGCGGCTCAGATAGCGCACATAGACGCCCTGACCACCGCAATGAGTCTTGCTCCGATAGGACAGCAACGCGATACGCATAAGAAATCACCCGACGGCCGGAATCGTGCTGAGCTGGGAATACACGCTCACGCGTCGACTCCGAACCCTCTGGACATGTGTCCAGACTATAGTTTGACCTGCTATCCAACGCAACGCGTCGGCCAGCGCTCAGGCCGGAGGAAAGCCACCCGTGGCAACGGGACCCCAGTGCGTGGGTGTGATCCGGATCAGGCACTTGCCCTGGTCCAGCATCGCCTGCCGGTACTCATCCCAATCGGGGTGTTCGCCGGCGACCGCGCGGAAGTAGTCGACGAGCGGTTCCACCGCGTCAGGCAGGCCGATCACCTCGGCGTCGCCGTCGACTTGCACATACGGTCCGTTGAACTCCTCGGACAGCACCGTCACGCTGGCCCGGGGCGTGCGCCGGAGGTTGGCTGCCTTCGCCCGCTGCGGGTAACTTGCGATCACGATGCGCCCCTGCTCGTCGACCCCGCCGGTCACCGGCGAGGTCTGCAGCGAGCCGTCGGCCCGGAACGTGGTGAGCACCATGTGGTGGCGTGGGCGCACGAAGTCCAGGAGTTCGTCAATTCCCACGGTGTCGGCGGTCGCATACTTTCGGGCCATGCCTCGACGGTAGTCAAGTTGTCGGCCAAGGCAATCGGGGCAGGCATCACAGCGATCCGGTCATCTGATCGATCAATTCCTGCCATCGGAACTAAAGCTCCTGAGCTGCCGGTTTTACCTGGCATCTGGCCGCGTATCGAGACGCCGCCAACCAGAAGAGGAGGACGATCCCGTGCGAAACACAATCGGAAAGTCGCGAGTCGTCGCCGCGGCCATGAGCGGGCTGGCAGCTGTCGTCATCGGATTGGCCGGGCCGGCCGTCGCCCCCGCGACAGCGGCACCCAACGGCCCCAGCAACGCTCAACAGACCATCAAAGAGCTGCAGTCCCAGGGTTACACGGTGATCGTCAACCGGGTGGGTTCGTCACCGCTGGACCAGGCGGCGGTCGTGGCCGTGCGGCCGGGTCCCAACTTCAGCCGCACCGACACCCTGAGCGCCGTCACGCAGCGCACCGTTTACGTCGACGTCAAGTAGCAGACAGCCACTGCCATCGCCGTCGATAATGATCCGATGGCAGTGAAGATGGACGACCTGCTGGGCAGCGAGTTGGGTGCGCTGCGATACCAGCCCACTACCAAACGAATTCGGGTCTGCCTGGGCGGTGAGCCGGTGGCCGACACCGGCAAGGCGGTCCTCGTCTGGGAGCCGCGCCGGGTGGTCCCGACGTATGCGGTGCCGCGTTCGGCATTGACGGCACAACTGGTTCCGGCGGGCGGGGACGTGGGCGACGACGAGATCCCGGGCTTCCTGGATCCTTCGGTGCCCTTCACCGCGCACACCTGCCCGGGCACAGCGTTCGACGTCATCGCCGGCGACGAAACCGGCGCGGCCGCAGCCTTTCAGCCCGACGACGCAGATCTGAACGGCTATCTGATCCTGGATTTCTCGACCTTCGAATGGCGTGAGGAAGACGAGGCGATCGTCGCGCACCCGCACGACCCGTTCCACCGGATCGACATCCGGCGCAGTCGTCGACGTATCCGCGTCGAACTCGACGGACGGGTGTTGGCCGAATCGTGCGATCCCATGCTGCTATTCGAGACCGGGCTCCCCACCCGCTACTACCTCCCCCGCGAAGACGTCGCCACCGCACTCGTGGTGAGCAACACCGTCACGTACTGCGCGTACAAGGGCCGGGCCACCTACTACTCCGCTCCCGGCGGAGCCTCCGATCTGGCCTGGGCCTATCACGAGCCGCTTATCGACGCGGTGCCGGTCGGCGACCGCATCTGTTTCTTCGACGAGCACGTCGATGTTTTCGCGGACGACGAGCGGGTGGATCGTCCCGTCACACCGTGGAGCAAGCGGTAACGGTAAAACGGAACGTCTGTTTGCGGCCGCCCGGTTCTGGCAACATCTGTCACCGATACCACTGTCAGTTGACCGGAGGTCATGATGGGCTCAACGGACGTCACGCTCACCGCGGCCACCGGTACTGAAGGCGGTGGGGCCGCGCTCGACCAGGTGATCGGCATGTCGGTGGTCGCCCTGATCGTCACCATCGCGCTGCTGTGGATCGGGTATCTGCACCGCAACCGGCGCATCACCTGGCTCAACAATTTCGCCGAGTGGTTGGGCCGCAAGTTCCACCGCCCGCCGTGGGTGGCGCTGCAGGTGTTCCTCTTCACCGCGACCATCATCTGCGCGCTGTTCGGCTTCATCTGGGATGTCAGCCTGCACATCGGCAAGGGACGCGACGCCGGCCCGCTCGCCAACCCCGCGCACTATTTCATCCTGATCGGGCTCTTCCTGCTCTTCATTGCCGGCTCGATGGCCATCGTGCTGCCCTACGACAAGCCCGGGCCGGCAGCCATCCGGATCACCCGCAGTTGGTACGCCCCGGTGGGTGGTGTGCTGATGGCGCTGTGTGGCCTGTATGCCCTCATCGGTTTCCCGCTCGACGACATCTGGCACCGCATCTTCGGCCAGGATGTCACCCTCTGGGGCCCAACCCATTTGATGCTCATCGGCGGCGCCGGGTTGTCGTTGATCGCCGTGCTGCTGCTCGAGCATGAGGGCCGGGTGGCGATGGGACCGGACGCAGGCGAGGACAGCAAGTTCAACAAGTTCCTCTACTTTCTGTCCTTCGGCGGTCTGTTCATCGGCCTGTCGGTGTTCCAGATCGAATACGACTTCGGCGTCGAGCAGTTCCGCTTGGTGCTGCAGCCCATGATGATCGCCGCGGCGGCGGCCTTGGCGGCGGTCGCCGCGCGGCTCGTGCTCGGCCCCGGCGCGGCCTTGATCGCCGCCGGGTTCGCCATCGTGCTGCGCGGGGCGGTGGCCTTCGTCGTCGGCCCGGTACTCGGAGGCCCGATCAGTTGGTTTGCCCTGTATCTCGGCCCCGCACTGGTGGTCGAACTCATCGCACTGACCCCACTTGTCAAACGCCCCATGCTCTTTGGTGCCGTGAGCGGACTCGGCGTCGCCACCGTCGGGCTGTGGCTCGAATCGTTGTGGATCGGCGCGGTATACCACTATCCGTGGCCGACCAGCATGTGGGGCGAGGCGCTGGCCATGGCAATTCCGGTGGCGATCGCCATGGGCCTGTGTGGCGCGCTACTGGCCCTGGTCCTTACCGGTCAGCCACTGCCCCGTCCCGCGGTGGGGATCTCCATCGTGGTGGCGACCGTGCTGGTGATCGGGGGCGCGGTGGCCAACGGGCTGCGCACCGAGGTTCCCGAAAACGCCAGCGCCACCATTACTTTGACCGACCTGCCGGCTCACAACGGGCAGCGCACGGCATCGGCTGATGTCCAGATCACCCCGGCCGGCCTGGTCAGCGACAACCCGGAGTGGGTGTCGATCCTGGCGTGGCAGGGTGGCCTGGCCAACGATCGCGGCCTGATGATCGACCGGTTGGAGAAGGTGGGCCCGGACCACTACCGCTCGACGCGGCCTATCCCGGTATCCGGGAAATGGAAGACCCTGCTGCGCGTGCAGGACGGAACGACCATGACCGGTGTACCGATCTTCCTGCCCGCCGACCCGGGCATCGGTGCCACCGAGACCCCGGCGCTGAGCTCGAGCAGCCGTGAGTTCGTTCAGGAGCTCACGATTCTGCAGCGTGAACGCAACCTGGATCCTCCGTCGTGGCTGTACAACGTGGCGTCACTGGTGGTGCTGGTGTGCACGCTGATCCTGATCGCCGGACTGACCTGGGGGGCGGGCCGGATCAACGCCCGGGAGCTGGCTGCGGGCCGTGAACCCGCCGAGCTCACATGACGTATCAGGCCGACCACACATTGCTGCTGGCCTTGCCCGCGTTCGCGCCTGCTCTGGTCGTTGTCGGCGTCGTGGTGTACGTCGCCATGCGGGACCGCCGCGGCGAGCCGCGTAGTGACGACGGCGGCGAGCCGCGTAGTGACGACGGCGGCGAGCCGCGTAGTGACGACGGCGGCGAGCCGCGTAATGACGACAGCGGTCGTGAGGGCGGAGACGTTCAAGATGAAGGTACGGACTCCTCAGGCGAAGATGGTTCACCGTGATCAACCTCAAAAGCAGTGTCATCGTCCTGGCGTCCGCCCTCGCCCTGGTGACGGCCGGTTGTGGCGGCTCCGGCGACTCTCAGAAGGCCGACGGCTCAGCCGGTTCGGCCACTCCCTCGGCGACCACCGTCGGTCCATCGGACATGACCAACCAACAGCAGGCCCCCGCCCGGCTGCTGATCGACGTCACCATCAAGGCCGGCCAGGTCACCCCGACCAACGAGCAGCTGAAGGGCAGGGTCGGCCAGCCGATCGTGGTGCGGGTCAACAGCGACGCCGCCGACGAGCTGCACGTGCACTCGAATCCCGAACACAGCTTCAAGATCGAGGCACGTAACGGTCAGCAGTTCCAGTTCACCGTCGACGTGCCCGGCACCGTCGACATCGAGCTGCATCACCTGAACCGCACGATCGCCAGCGTGCAAGTGCAGCAGTGACGCCCGCGTCGACCGCTCTTCTGGCCCACGGTCTGGGCGGTTCGACCGACCTCCCGATTCCCTACACGTATGCGCTGATCGGTGCGGCGTGGACGCTGACGTTCACCTTCGCGGTGGTGGCGCTGGCCTGGCGCCGGCCCCGGTTCGATCCGGACAAGCCGGGTCTGCGGCTGCCGTCCTGGGTGACGACGGCGGTGGACTCCCCCGTGACCCGGTGGGGCGTGGGCCTGCTCTCGCTCGCATTGACCGCCTGGGTGGCCTACACCGGGTTCGCCCGGCCGCCGGGTGCCAATCCGTTGCCGGGTGTCTTCTACGTCCTGCTGTGGGTGGGGTTGGTCGCCGCCTCGGTGCTGTTCGGCCCGGCGTGGCGGCTGATCTCGCCGGTACGTGCGTTGTCCCGGTTCCTACCGATGGGTGGCCGAAGCTATCCCAACCGGCTCGGCTACTGGCCGGCGGCCGCAGGGCTGTTCGCGTTCGTGTGGCTGGAGTTGGCCAGCCCGGATCCGGGATCGGTTGTGGCCATTCGCATCTGGCTGCTGTTCTACCTCGTGGTGACGCTCGCCGGCGCGTGGTGCTGCGGTCAGCGCTGGCTGGAAAGCGCCGACCCGTTCGAGGTGTACAGCACGGTCGCATCGAAGCTCTCGCCGCTGCGCCGTCACGACGGCCGGTTCGTGCTCGGCAACCCGTTCGATCACCTGCCGTCTCTGACGGTGCGGCCGGGGCTGGTCGCCGTGCTGGCGGTACTGCTCGGATCCACTGCGTTCGACAGCTTCTCGGCGATGCCGCAGTGGCGCAACTTCGTCGACGCGCATTCGGGATCGCCGCTGGGCTCCAGCCTGATCCGCACCGCGGGTCTGCTGGTGTTCGCCTCCGCGGTGGCGGTCACGTTCTGGGCGGCCACCCGCACCACGGGCGGGGTCGATCGCGAGCTGCGACGGAAATTACCTGGGCTGATGGCGCATTCGCTGATCCCGATCGTCATCGGCTATGTGTTCGCGCACTACCTGTCCTATCTGGTCGAGCGCGGCCAGCAGACGGTGATCCTGCTGTTCGGGCTCCATGATCTGCAGGTCAGCTACTTCCTGTCCAGTCACCCGACGCTCTTGGCCAGTCTCAAGGTCGGGTTCGTCCTGGCCGGTCACGTGGCCGGCGTGATCGCCGCGCACGACCGGGCCCTGCGCCTGCTGCCGAAGCAGCATCAGCTCACCGGCCAGCTCGCCACCATGCTGGTGATGGTCGGCTACACCTTCACCGGGCTGTACCTGCTGTTCGGCGGGTAGCGTCGGGACCATGTCGTCCAGGCAGACCCGGGCACTCGTCGTCGTCGATGTGCAGAACGATTTCTGTGAGGGTGGCTCACTGGCGGTCGGCGGTGGTTCAGCGGTGGCGCGGGGCATCACCGCACTGCTGGCCACCGATCACGGGTACGACCATGTGGTGGCCACCAAGGATTTCCACATCGACCCGGGTGAGCATTTCTCCGACACCCCTGACTACCGGACGTCGTGGCCGCGGCACTGCGTCGCCGATACCGCGGGGGCGGCGTTCCACCCCGATCTCGATGCGACCACGGTGGAGGCGGTGTTCGAGAAGGGCCACCGTTCGGCCGCCTACAGCGGGTTCGAAGGGGTCGACGCTTCCGGGACACCGCTGGCGGACTGGCTGGCCGAGCGCGGCGTCGAGGCGGTCGACGTGGTGGGCATCGCCACCGACTACTGCGTCGCGGCCACCGCCGCCGACGCGGTGAAGGCGGGGCTGCACACCCGCGTGCTGACCAGGCTGACCGCAGGCGTCGCCCCCGAGAGCAGCACTGCGGCGCTGGCCGAATTGCGTTCCGCCGGGGTGGAAATCACTTAGTGGGGTCGACGGGCCGGCCCGTCCAGCGCGGGTCCCGATGCTCGACGTAGGCACGCACACCTTCGCGCGCGTCGTCGTGTGCCATCAACTGCAGGTGTATCTCGGTCTCGCGGGCGCCGACCCCCGCGCGGTCGAGGTCATACGAATCCCACAGCAGCCGCTTGCTGGCCGCGACCGACATCGGCGCGGTGTTGACCGCGATGTCGTGTGCCAACTCCAACGCCGCGGGCAGCACCTGCTCAGCCGGGAGCACGCGGCTGCCCAGGCCCAGTTCGACCGCGCGATGTCCGTCGAACGTGGCTCCGGTCAACAGGATCTCCGCGGCATTGGCCAGGCCCACCAGCCGGGGCAGCACCCAGTGCGAGTAGGCGTCGCCGACCATGCCGCGCCGGACCTGCACCACGCCGTACCGGGCATCGGCAGCGAAAAACCGGACGTCGCACTGCAACGCCAGGGTCAGCCCGATGCCGATGGCGTGTCCGTTGACCGCAGCGATCACCGGCTTGTCCAGGGTCCAGGCCGGCACAGCCAGGCCGGCAGCGCTGAACTCCTGCCCCGGTTCGGTGAACGTCTGCTCCCCCGCGCCGAGATCCGCGCCGGCGCAGAACGCCGGCGGAGCCCCGGTCAGCACGATCGCCCGGATCGCATCGTCCGCGTCGCACCGCAGGTAGGCGTCGGCCAACTCCTCGCGCATCCCACCACCGAAAGCGTTGCGCTGCTGCGGACGGTCCAGCGTGATGATCGCGACAGAATTGTCGACGGTGACCCGCACCGTCCGGTACTCGGGCAGATCAGCGCTGATGGTCACGGCTGACTGTACCGCCGCAGATTCACCCGGCCGCAGGTCCCCGAGCGCCGTATCGTCGATTTTGTGACCTCCACGGATCAAGCTGACCGAAGCGCGCTGGAAACGTGGCGGGGCAAGCCCTACCCGCTGGGGGCGACCTATGACGGCTCGGGTACCAATTTCGCGTTGTTCAGCGAGGTGGCCGACCGGGTCGAACTGTGCCTGTTCGATCCCGACGACTCCGGAGCGCTGCGGGAGACCCGGGTGACGCTGCCCGAGGTCGACGGATTCGTCTGGCACGGCTTCATTCCCGGGATCGAGCCGGGCCAGCGCTACGGCTACCGGGTGCACGGCCCCTACGATCCGGCGTCCGGGCAGCGCTGCAACCCGAACAAGCTCGTGCTCGACCCGTATGCCAAGGCCATCGAAGGTGCCTTCGACTGGGATCAGCCGCTCTTCTCGTACAACTTCGACGACCCGGACAGCCGCAACGACGACGATTCTGCGCCCAACATGCCGAAAGCCGTGGTGATCAATCCGTACTTCGACTGGGGCGTCGACCACCCGCCCAGTCACGAGTACGCCGACACCGTCATCTACGAAGCTCACGTCAAGGGCCTCACCCAGACCCACCCGGACATTCCCGAGCAGCTACGCGGAACCTATGCGGCTGTCGCACACCCGGTCATCGTCGAACATCTGAAAGCACTGCGGGTCAATGCGATCGAGCTGATGCCAGTGCACCACTTCGTGGATGATTCCACGCTCGCCGCCGCGGGTTTGTCGAACTACTGGGGGTACAACACGATCGGGTTCCTGGCACCGGAACCGCGCTACAGTTCGGCCGGTACCCCCGGCGGCCACGTCCAGGAATTCAAGGCCATGGTGCGCGAACTGCACGCCAACGGCATCGAGGTGATCCTCGACGTCGTCTACAACCACACCGCCGAGGGCAACCACCTCGGGCCGACGCTGTCGATGCGCGGTATCGACAACGCCGCCTACTACCGACTGGTCGACGACGACAAGCGGTATTACATGGACTACACCGGTACCGGCAACAGTCTCAACGTCGGCCATCCCCATTCGCTGCAACTGATCATGGACTCGTTGCGCTACTGGGTCACCGAGATGCATGTCGACGGGTTTCGCTTCGACCTGGCCGCCACGCTGGCCCGCGAGTTCTATGACGTGGACCGGCTGAGCGCCTTCTTCGAACTGGTGCAACAGGATCCGATCGTCAGCCAGGTCAAGCTGATCGCCGAGCCGTGGGATGTCGGGCCAGGCGGCTACCAGGTGGGCAACTTCCCGCCGCAGTGGACGGAGTGGAACGGCAAGTTCCGCGACACCGTACGCGACTATTGGCGCGGCGAGCCGGCCACGCTGGACGAGTTCGCCTACCGGTTGACCGGTTCAGCGGATCTGTACGAGCAGACCGGCCGTCGACCGTTCGCCTCGATCAACTTCGTCACCGCTCATGACGGCTTCACGTTGCGTGACCTGGTGTCCTACAACGAAAAACACAACCAGGCCAACGGCGAGGACAACCGCGACGGGGAGAGCAACAACAAGTCGTGGAACTGCGGAGCCGAAGGTCCGTCGGAGGATCCGGAGATCACCACGCTGCGCGCCCGGCAGCAACGCAACTTCCTAGCCACTCTGCTGCTCTCCCAGGGGGTGCCGATGCTCTCGCACGGCGATGAGTTGGGCCGCACCCAGCGCGGAAACAACAACGTCTACTGCCAGGACAACGACATCTCCTGGATCGATTGGGCCACAGCTGATCTCGACCTGATCGAGTTCACCCGATCGGTGTCGGCGCTGCGCGCCGCGCATCCGGTGTTCCGCCGCCGCAGGTTCTTCGACGGCCGACCGGTACGCGACGCGGGCGCAGACGGAATGCCCGACATCGCCTGGTTCGCACCCGATGGCTCTGACATGACCGCCGAGGACTGGGAAACCGGGTACGCCAAGTCGGTGGCCATGTACCTCAACGGGCAGGGCATCGCCGACCCGGATGTTCGAGGCCAGCGTGTGGTCGACGACTCGTTCCTGCTGTGCTTCAACGCGCACTATGAGCCGATCGAGTTCGCGTTACCACCGGAGCAATTCGGCGCCCGCTGGATTCCGGCGATCAGCACTTCGGCAAACTCCACGCGCGACGCGGCCCCGGCCGGCAACACCGTCCGCGTGGATGCCCGCGCCATCCTGGTGTTGCAGGCCGAATCAGATTGAGCGTCAATTCAAAGCGTTGCTCATCGGTCGGATGTCCCTGCCCTAACCAGGAAGTCTGGTACCTTGAAGATGTAGCAGCCGTGGCCGCCTAAGTAGACGTTGAGCGCTTGTTCGATGTCACCGGCCGGGCGGGCTGGGGGGTACGAGCCGAAGAGCGGCGGCAACTACCCTGCGGCCACGGCTGCGGCGTCTCAGCGGGTTTGCCGCGACGCTTCCAACCTCATTCAAATCGGTTTCTCATCGCGCCCCTAACATTCACTCATCTTAAATACCTCTGCAACAGAGGTATTGTGGAGCGCATGGAAGACCGGAGCGATCTTGTCGGCGAGTTGTTCACTGTCGTCGGCCGGTTCCGCAGGCAGTTGCGCCGGTCCACCGGAGGCGGATTCGATGCCACTGGGTTGACCCAGTCACAGGGCGAACTGTTGCGCCTCGTCGGCCGGCGGCCCGACATCTCGGTGCGGGAAGCCGCCGCCGAACTCAGCCTGGTGCCCAACTCCGCGTCCACGCTGGTGTCACGACTTGTGACCGACGGGCTGCTCACCAGAACCACCGACGACTCGGATCGACGGGTGGTCCGGTTGCGGCTCACCCCGCCGGCGCAGGCGATCGCCGACGAGTCAAGGGCGGCCCGCCGGGCCGCGCTGTCCGCCGTGCTGGCGCAACTCGACGACAGCCAGATCAACGACCTGGCAAACGGATTGGATGTCATGACCGAACTGACGCGACTCCTGCACGACGACGAGAAGGGGGAGGTATGACCGGGCAGACCCCGGCCATCGACTGCCGGCACCTGACCCATCGTTACGGCACCTTCACCGCGGTCGACGACCTCACCCTGCTGGTCCATCGCGGCGAGACGCTGGGCCTGCTCGGCCCCAACGGCGCGGGCAAGACCACAGCGGTGCGGGTGCTGACCACCCTGACGCCGGTGCAGGAGGGCGAGGTCCGGATCTTCGGCCTCGACGCCGACCGGCACACCATGGACATCCGGCACAACATCGGCTATGTCCCGCAACAACTCTCGATCGAATCAGCGCTGACGGGCCGACAGAACGTCGAGTTGTTCGCGCGCCTGTACGACGTGCCGCGGGCCGAACGCGCCGACCGGGTGGATCAGGCACTGGAGTCGATGCAACTGCTCGATGTCGCCGGTGCCGTGGCGGGCACGTACTCCGGAGGCATGGTCCGCCGCCTCGAGCTGGCCCAGGCACTGGTCAACCGTCCGCTGTTGCTGATCCTCGACGAGCCCACGGTCGGGCTGGATCCCATCGCCCGCGACAGCGTCTGGGCACAGGTCGGCCAGATGCAGGCCGAGTTCGGGACGACAGTGCTGCTCACCACGCACTACATGGGTGAAGCCGACGCCCTGTGCGACCGGGTGGCGCTGATGCACCATGGCCGGTTGCAGGCGCTCGGCACGCCCACCGAATTGAAGGAGGAGGTATTGAAGGCCACCGACGCCCAAGCCGCCACTCTCGAGGACGTCTTCCGGCACTACGCCGGGTCAGACCTGACCGATGCCGGGCACCAACCCGGCGGCATTCGTGAGGTTCGGTCGACCCGCAGGACGGCCCGCCGTGTCAGCTGAAGCCCTGGTCCTGGCCCCGCGCGGGATGCGCCGAGTCCGCGCGATGGCATTACGAATGTCGGCCTTCGCCCTGGTCGAACTGCAGAAGCTGCGCCACGACCGCACCGAGTTGTTCACCCGCATGGTCCAGCCCGCGTTGTGGTTGTTGATCTTCGGTCAGACGTTCAGCCGGCTGCGCCTGGTCGACACCGGCGGCGTGCCCTACCTGGCCTTTCTGGCACCCGGCATCATCGCCCAGTCGGCGCTGTTCATCTCGATCTTCTACGGCATCCAGATCATCTGGGACCGTGACGCGGGCATCCTGGCCAAGCTCATGGTGACACCCGCGCCGGCCTCCGCACTGGTGGCGGGCAAGGCATTCGCTGCCGGGGTGCGCTCGGTGGTGCAGGTGGTCGGGGTGGTGCTGCTGGCCTATCTGATGGGCATCGCGATGACGGTCAATCCGCTGCGCATTCTGGCCGCGATGGCCGTGGTGGCACTCGGTGCGGCATTCTTCGCCTGCCTGTCGATGACGCTGGCCGGGTTGGTGCGCAAGCGGGACCGGCTGATGGGCATCGGCCAGGCGATCACCATGCCGTTGTTCTTCGCGTCCAACGCCCTCTACCCCGTCGACATGATGCCGACCTGGCTGCGCTGGCTGTCGACCGTCAACCCCCTCAGTTACGAGGTCAATGCGCTGCGCGGGCTGCTGATCGGCACCCCGACCAACTGGGCGCTCGACATCGGTGTGCTGATCGCGTCGGCGGTTCTCGGCGTGGTCGTCGCCTCGTTGCTGTTGCGCCGCCTGGTCCGCTGACGGCGAGCCGTCGATCGGGTCCTGACGGCGAGCCGTCGATCGGGTCCTGACGGCGAGCCGTCGATCGGGTCCTGACGGCGAGCCGCCCATGCTCCCTACAAGGGAACGATCATTAGAATCGGACGCTGACTCGTGAACCGATCGGAGGTTTCACCCGTGACTGAGCCACGTTACGAAGTTGTCGCGCGCGAACTTCGGCTGCAGATCCTGCGCCAGGAATATGCCGTCGGGAGCTCTTTACCGAGCGAGAGCACGCTGTGCACACAGTTCGGAGTGTCGCGGGGCCCGGTCCGGCAGGCGTTGGCCATGTTGAAGAACGAAGGGCTGGTATCGGTATCGCGGGGTAAGCCCGCGGTGGTGCGCAGCTTCGACACCACCCAGACACTCGACACATTCACACCTTTCACTCAGTGGGCGCGGCTGACCGGGCGTACAGCGGGCAGCCGGACGGTGGAGGTCGCTCGCCGGCGGGTGACCGAACCCGCCCGCGCCGCGCTGGGTCTCGCCGACGGCGACTTCGTCGTCGACTTGTTGCGGCTACGTCTGCTCGACGACGAGCCGACGATGTTGGAGCGAGCCACCTACACCGATGAGGTCGGCTCGTTGTTGTTCGATTTCGACACTGACTCCGGATCAATCACCGATTACCTCACCTCGCGTGGCGTGCGGTTCGAGTCGATGCGCCACGTACTCGATGCGGTCGCGGCCGACTCAGTTGACCGTGACAATCTCGGAATTGACTTTGGCGCACCGCTTTTGCGAGAACGCCGGTGCTCCTGGAATGCCGAGGGGCAAGCCTTCGAATATGCCGACGACCGGTATCGACCCGATCGAGTTGCGTTCAGCATCATCAACTCACGCACCATCGACCCGCGCGACGTAATGGACGCGTCGGGTCGAGGGCTCGGCCTCACTCGCCCGCAGGCATCCGGCTCCAGTGCGGAACAAGCAGGCACATCGAGATGAACGCGGCAGCGGCAAAGCTGTAGAAGAGTGCCTCTACGCCGAGGTATCCAGGCAGCAGCCCGCCGAGAATCGCACCAACCGAGCCGCATCCGTTGATCACCCCGGACGCGGCACCTGCGTGCTTGGAGGTGCCGAAGTCGACTGCGGCGAGGCCGTACATCGCGTCCGCGGCATAGACGGTCAGCCCGATCACGCTGAGCAGCACCACCATCAACCACATGTTGGCACTTGCAGTGAGCGGACCGAACAGCGCCAGCGCGACCGTCAGCGCTCCGAGGCTCAACACACAGGGCGGCACCCTGCGTGCTTTGAACATCGTGTCCGAGATCCGGCCGATCAGCACCGGCGCGATGACTCCGGCTATTCCGAATGCGACCGGGATGGTGATCGCCTCGAAAAAGCCCGCATCGGGTAGCCGCTCGGCGACGATCACCGGCCCCCACAGCAGAATTGCGTACCGGGCGGGCTTGAGGAGGAAGTACGACACACCGAACGTGAACACCATGCGGTCTTTGATGACCGTCAAGAAGATCTCCCGCATCGACTTCGACGGTTCGGCGATAGCCTCGGCGCCCTGCTCGACGGGTGGCAGTTCTTCGCCGGAGTGGTATTCCTCGATCGGCTCGAGTCCCACGTCGGTCGGCGAGTTTCGTTGGAACAGTAGGACCATCACGAACACCCCGGCGACCACGACCGCCCCCGTGAAGAATGCGATGCGCCAGTTGTCGAACACCGCGTACGCGACCCAGCCCAGGAACGGTCCCGCGACCAGACCGCCGAAGGCGTAATTGGTGCTCCACCAGCCCAGCACCCGGCCCCGCTCCCGGACGGAGAAGAACTGGGCGATGTTCTTCAGGGTGCCGGACCAGCCGGTTGATTGAGCCAGACCCTGCACGATCATCAACGGCACCAGGAAAACCAACGCCGGCAGCAGACCCATGAACAGCGCGGCGATCGCCGACATCGCCAGACCACCGAGCAGGACGATCCGCGGCCCGAACCGGTCGGACACCGAGCCCCACACGAACTGCCCGACCGCGTAGGCGGCCAGGTACAACGCGTCCAGATTGGCCAGGGTGCTCTTGGTCAACGTGGTGTGCAGCAGAGGATCTTCGAGGATGCCGAGCTTGGCCACCGAGAACGTCTGGCGGGTGAAGTAAAAGCCGGCGTAGACCAGCCAGGTGACGGCGAAGATCTGACGCCGCCACCGTTCGTACTGCGGCTTGGTGCGTGAGGTGGAGGCAAGAGCGTGGGACATGGCGGACTCCTCGCTGCAAGAGATAAGAACATGGAAGTGCTGTCTCGGTAAGGCAATTCATTCGTTCGATCGGTGGCCGCCGCGGCAGAATCGCGGCGGCCACAGGTGCGGGAGGGTCGGTCGCTGGAGTCAGCCCAGGATGTCGAGCAACGCCGGCAGATCAGCCACACTGTCGATGACGTGGGTGGCGCCGGCAGCCAGCAACTGCTCGTCGTTGTGTGCGCCGGTACGCACCCCCACCACAGCCAATGCGCCGGCGCGGACCCCACTGAGCACATCGGAGGCGGTGTCGCCGACCACGACCATCTGACGCACCGACTCGGCTCCGGCACGGATCAAAGCGGCCAGCGCCATGTCCGGGAAGGGCCGTCCCCGGAGCCCGTCCCCTGGGCACAACACGACGTCGGCGAGGTCGCCCCAGCCCAGCGTGTCGATGATCGCCTGCTGCGTCTCGTGAGCGAATCCGGTTGTCAGGGCAGTCTTTACACCTCGGGCACGCAATCCGCCGATGACTTCGGCCGCACCTGGGATCTGGGTGCACCGGCCTTCTGACACCAGCCGGGCATAACCCGTCTCGAAGGCCTTGTTGGCATCCTGCGCCCGCTCTTCATTGCCACCGCTGAGGTGCCGGAACACCTCGATCTTCGATTGGCCCATGGTGTCGGTGACGTAGCGCAGCATGTCCTCCCGTTCTGCGGGGGTGCGCGACAGTCCGGCGTGCTCATCGGCCATCAGGAAGGCCTGCTGCACGAGCCCGGAGTCCTCGACGGTAGTGCCGGCCATATCGAACACGACCAGTTGGACTGTCATCAGTTTTCTCCTTGAGTTGGTTGGTTCGACAACTGAATTCATGCAGTGACGGGGACGTCGTGGTCGCTCAGCGCGCGCTCGACGCTTTCTTCGGCCAGCCCCATCGAGGTGGTCATACCGATTCCGGTGGTCACCGTGAGCAGATGCACGCCCGGCACCGGCTCCTCGATGAGGAACTCCTTGTCGGGAGCGGACGAGTAGACGCCCTGCCAGCGTTCGGTCACGGTCACCGGGACCCCGAACAGCGCCTCAGCCTCATCGATCAGTGCGGCGAATCCGCGTTCGGACTGGAATGGTGAGGCCGAGGTCTCCCTGGCATGGGTGTCGCCGATGAGCACCGTCCCGTCGGGCTGCGGGGTGTACATCTGATGGAGGTCGAGTTCGGCGTATTCCGGGTATTGCTGGTGAAGTCGTTGCAGCACAGAAGGCTTGGCCGCCAAGCCGTCGAATCCGGAGTATCGGACCAGGGACCAGCCGGTGAACAGGGGTGCCGGCAATGCGAACGGCAAGGGCAGTCGGGCACGCAACATGTGCAGCTGACAACGTTGCAGGCCGTCACGGTCCGCATACTCCGGGAACAGCCGGTCCACGTCGTAGTTGACCGCCACGAAGATGTGCTCACCGACCACGTCGCCGCGTGACGTCTGCACCGTCCCTGGCCCGAATCCGGTTGCGGCAGTGCGCCAGTAGAAGTCTGCTCCGGCGCCCTGTAGCCAGTTGGCGATCGTCGGCGCCGCGGTTCTGGGATCGACCTGTAGGTCGTTGAGCATGTGCATGCCGCCGGTGACGCCCTCGCCGCGGATCGGCAAGCGCTCGAGGACTCGGCGGCGGTCGAGCACCTGCACTTCGTCCGGTCCGCGCAGTGCGGCGAACTCCTCCATGAGGGCCAGCTCGTCGTCGTGCCGGGCGACGCACAGCGTGCCGGGTTCGGCGGCCCAGAACCCGGCGCTGCGGGCCAGATTGAGCCAGTGCTGCCGGCCGGCGCGGGCGTATCGCAGGGCCTGACCTGCCTGGGCGGTGATGCAGGCGTGTCCGAAGTTCTGTACCGAGGCACCGGTGACTCGGTCTGCCTGTTCAATCACCGCGACGGACAGGCCACGGTTCACTGCGTGATACGCGTGGGCCAGCCCGACTATGCCCGCTCCGACCACTACGACGTCGTAGCGCTTGTGGTTTCGCATGCCTCACAGCGTGGCCTCTGTCACACTTAGTTGTCAATACATGTTTCGTTAAATCGGCACTAATACATATAGGACAGTGGGACCAGAGGGTTTCGCTCCTCCGAACTCGCCAACCAACCGGATGGTTTACTGTGCAGTCAGATCCACCGACAGGGAGACGGTCATGCAACTGGCGCTCACACCGGAGGAAGCAGCTTTCCGCGATGAGCTGCGCACCTTCTATAGGACGAAGATCCCCGCCGAGCTTCGCGAACAGAATCGGCTTGGGTTACCCCTCGGCAAAGAGGGCATCGTCACTGCGCACAAGATCCTGCACGAGCACGGGCTGGCGGTCCCCAACTGGCCCGTCGAGTGGGGCGGCAAGGACTGGACCCCCAACCAGCATCAGATCTGGCTCGACGAGATGCAGTTGGCCAGCGTCCCCGAGCCGCTGACCTTCAACGCCAGGATGGTCGGCCCGGTGATCGCCGAGTTCGGCTCGCAGGAGGTCAAGGAGCGCTTCCTGCCGCCGACCGCCGCACTCGACATCTGGTGGTGCCAGGGCTTCTCCGAGCCCGAGGCCGGCTCCGACCTGGCCTCCCTGCGCACCACCGCGATCCGCGACGGGGACACCTACGTCGTCAACGGCCAGAAGACGTGGACGACGCTCGGCCAGCACGCGGACTGGATCTTCTGCCTGGTCCGCACCGACCCGCAGGCCCCCAAGAAGCAGGCCGGCATCTCGTTCCTGCTCTTCGAAATGGACACCCCCGGCGTCACGCTGCGTCCGATCAAGCTGATCGACGGCAGCTACGAGGTCAACGAGGTGTTCTTCGAAGACGTCCGGGTGCCCGCCAACCAACTCGTCGGCGAGGAGAACCAGGGCTGGACCTACGCCAAGTTCCTGCTCGGCAACGAGCGGACCGGCATCGCCCAGGTGGCCCGGACCAAGGTTCGCCTCGCCGAGGTGAAGGAACGCGCCGCGGCCAATGGCCTGCTGGCCGATCCGCTGTTCGCCGCGCGCCTGGCCGAGGCCGAAAACGACGTGCTGGCACTGGAGGTCACCCAGATGCGGGTCACCTCGGATTCCGCCGACGGCAAGCCCAGCCCGGCATCCTCGGTGCTCAAGCTGCGCGGTAGCCAGCTGCAGCAGACCGCCACCGAGCTGCTCGTCGAGGTGGCCGGTGCCGACGCGCTGCCCTACGAAGCCGGCGACATCGCCTCACCTGAATGGGCCCAGCACGCCGCCCCGCACTACCTCAACTACCGCAAGACGTCGATCTACGGCGGTAGCAACGAGGTGCAGCGCACCATCATCTCGTCCACCATTCTCGGATTGTGAGTTGAGCCATGGACTTTCAGCTGACCGACGAACAGACCCTGCTGGCCGACACCACCCGTGACCTGCTGTCGGGTTACGACACCGAGAAGCGCAACAAGGTGGTGGAGTCCGAGCCCGGATTCGACCGTCAGGTTTGGGGACAACTCGCCGAGATCGGCGTCCTGGGACTGGGTTTCGATGAGGACTCCGGTGGCCAGATCGAGATCATGTTGGTGCTCAACGAGATCGGGCGCCGATTGGCACCCGAGCCGGTACTGCACGGCGCGATCGGTCCCGGCGCGATCATCGCCGAGGTGGGCACCGACGCCCAGCGTGCCCTTCTCGACGAAGTCGCCTCCGGCGAGCGGATTCTGGCCTTCGCCCACTCCGAACCGGGTGTGCGCGGATCGGCCGACGTGACGACCGCCGCGACGCGCAGCGGGGACGGGTGGACGCTGAGCGGCACCAAGAACCCGGTGCTGGCCGGCGACGTCGCCGACACGCTGATCGTGACGGCCGCCCTACCCGATGGTGGTACCGGGTTGTTCCTCGTCGACGCCGCGAACGTCACCCGCACGGGTTACCGCACCTTCGACGGCCAGCGTGGCGCCCAGATCGACCTGGCTTCCACTCCGGCCGAACCGCTCGGCGAAGCCGCCGACGCCGCGGACGCGATCGGCAATGCCCTGGTCCGGATCTCTGCGGGCTTGTGCGCCGAGGCGGTCGGGGTGATGGACGAGTCGCTGCGCCTGACCACCGATTACCTCAAGCAGCGCAAGCAGTTCGGGGTCACGCTCAGCAAGTTCCAGACCCTGACCCAGCGGGCCGCCGACATGTACATGTCACTCGAGCTGGCGCGGAGCATGGGCACTTACGCCGCGATGTCCATCGCCGACGGCGATCTCGACCCGGTGATCGCGGCGCGGGCCAAACTGCAGATCGGCCGCTCGGGACGGCACATCTCGCAGGAGTCGATCCAACTGCACGGCGGTATCGGTGTCACCGCGGAGTACCCGATCGGGCACTACGCCGCCCGACTGACCGCGATCGAGCACACGCTGGGCTCGTCCGCCGATCAGCTACGGACGCTGGTCGGTCAGCTCGACAGTTACGAGATCGCCACCCTCTGAAGCCAGTTCTGATGGGGCCTCGTCCGGTACACCCGGTCGGGGCCCTTTCGGAATCGCCATGGCGACGAGGCGGCTCAGCCGATCAGGCGAGTCACCGAGCCCAGCGGAACAGGCAGCCAACTCGGCCGGAACCGGGCCTCATAGGCGGCCTCGTACACCGCCTTGTCCAGCTCGTACGCCGCCAACAACGCAGCGTGCTCGCGCGGATCCGCGCCGGCCACCGCGGCATAACCATCGCAGAACGCCGTGCTGTTGCGGTCGGCCCACTCCCGGGCCCGGGCAGCCAACTGCCGGGCCCGGTCATCGTCGATGGCCAAGCCCACCAGGCGGGCATACGCCGCGTAGTCGAATGACCTCAACATGCCCGCGACGTCCCGCAGCGGGGAGTCGGGGCTGCGCCTCAGCTGCAACGGCTGGCCGGGCTCACCCTCGAAGTCGATCAGCAGCCAGTGCTCCGGGGTGCGCAGCACCTGCCCGAGATGCAGGTCGCCGTGCACCCGTTGCACACTCACCTGCTCATCTGCCAGCTTGCGGTAGCGGTCCTCGATCAATGAGACAAGCTCGCGCAGTTCGGGTACCGCCTCTGCGGCGGTGGTCAGCCGCGCGGACATGAGCTCGGCCGGGAATGGCACCGTCTCGGTGCCGAGCTGCTCGGCCAGACAGGCGTGCACCGAGGCCACGGCCTCCCCCAGCCGGTACGACTCGGCGGCGAAGTCGCCGCCCACCTCGTCGGCATACAGGTCGCCCTCGGCGAACAGGTCACGGGTGCTGGCGTTGGCCATATCCCAGCCCTCGGCGGAATTGTCGGCGAACTCGGTCACCATCCCCAACGCGAAAGACTCACCGTCCCAGTCGATATCCATCGATCCAAGCAACCTGGCCACGTGCGGGTTGCCGGCCCGAGCCAGCACCCGGTTGAGTTCGATGTCGGGGTTGGCACCCGGGGTGATCCGGCGGAACACCTTGAGCACGGCGTCCTGCCCGAACACCACGCTGGTGTTGCTCTGCTCGGCTGTCGACACCCGCGGCAGCGCCTCCAGTGGCAGGGTGACGTCCGGCTCCTTGCTGCACCTCAGCACGCCCACCGTGGCCGAGCGGTCGACCATCTCCAGCAGGTACCGCGCGGCGTCCTGGTCATAGAGGGCGTCGTAGCCGGTCCGCCCGGCGTCGCTGCCGATCGTGGCCACGGAGCTGTACTCCTCGATCGGGTCGGCATCCCACTTCACCAGCACCTGGTAGCGCTCGGCGGTTCCGTCGACGTAGGACACCCGCAGCAGCGTCAGGTCGAGATCCTTGTTCAACTCAAGCACCAGACCTGGTGTGGCGGCTGCCAACTCACGGCCGCGGCCGGCGTACCACCGCTGCTGACTCAGCCAGTCACCGAATTCGAGGCTCATTGCTGCACTCCGGGATCTCGTTCGGGCCCGCGAAGCTCAAACCAGTAGAACCCGTGGCCGGGGAGGGTCAGCAGGTACGGCAGCTGACCGATACTGGGGAACTCGACAGAGCCGGACATCTCGATGGGCGTGTATCCGCTCCACTCCTGCAGATTCAGCTCGATCGGCTGCGGGAACCGTGACAGGTTGTTCACGCAGAGCACCGCTTCGTCAGCGCCCTCGAGCTGACGGATGTATGCCAGCACCGATGGATTGGAGCCACCGAGCTCGCGGAATGTGCCGAGTGCGAACGCGTCGTGACGGCCACGCACGGCCAGCATGCTGCGGGTCCAGTTCAGCAGCGACGTCGAGCTGTCCCGCTGGGCTTCGACATTCACCGACTGATAGCCGTAAACCGCGTCCTGGTTGGGCGGCAGGTACAGCCGGCCAGGGTTGGCGGTGGAGAATCCGGTGTTGCGGTCCGGCGTCCACTGCATCGGGGTACGCACGCTGTCGCGGTCGCCGAGCCAGATGATGTCGCCCATGCCGATCTCGTCGCCGTAGTAGAGCATCGGTGATCCGGGCAGGGACAGCAGCAGCGCAGTGAACAGCTCGATCTGGTTGCGGTCGTTCTCCAACAGGGGAGCCAGCCGGCGGCGGATACCGACGTTGGCCTTCATCCGCGGATCCTTGGCGTACTCGGCGTACATGTAGTCGCGCTCGTCGTCGGTGACCATCTCCAGGGTCAGCTCATCGTGATTGCGCAGGAAGATCGCCCAGTGCGCGGTATCCGGGATCGCCGGTGTCTGGGCCAGGATCTCCGAGATAGGGAACCGCGACTCGCGTCGCACCGCCATGAAGATCCGCGGCATCAACGGGAAATGGAAGGCCATGTGGCACTCGTCGCCACCGGTGTTCGGGTCACCGAAGTACTCCACGACGTCGGCCGGCCACTGATTGGCCTCAGCCAGCAGCACCCGGCCCGGGAACTCGTCGTCGACCACCTTGCGGCAGCGCCTGAGGAAGGCGTGCGTCTCGGGCAGGTTCTCGCAATTGGTGCCCTCACGTTCGAACAGATAGGGCACCGCGTCCAACCGGAATCCGTCGATACCCAGATCCAGCCAGAATCGCAGGACATCGATCATCGCTTCCTGCACGGCCGGATTGTCGTAGTTCAGATCGGGCTGGTGCGAGAAGAACCGATGCCAGTAGAACTGCCGACGCACCGGGTCGAAGGTCCAGTTCGACTCCTCGGTGTCGACGAAGATGATGCGCGCGTCGGTGTACCGGTCGCTGGTGTCGTTCCAGACGTAGAAGTCTCCGTAGGGTCCGTCCGGATTGTGCCGCGACTCCTGGAACCAGGCGTGCGAGTCGGAGGTGTGGTTCATCACCAGGTCGGTGATGACCCGAATACCACGCCGATGTGCCCCGTCCAATAGCGTGACGAAATCCTCCACGGTGCCGAACTCGGGCAGCACCTTGTAGAAGTCCCGGATGTCGTAGCCACCGTCGCGCAGCGGCGAATCGTAGAACGGCGGCAACCAGAGGCAGTCCACACCCAGCCATTTGAGGTAGTCGAGTTGTTGGGTCAGACCCTGCAGATCACCGACACCGTCGGCGTTCGAGTCGTAGAACGCCCGGACCAGCACCTCGTAGAACACCGCCCGCTTGAACCAGTCACGGTCGGTGGGCAGCGTTCTGGCATGGCCGAAGTCCTCGGCGGTCGGATGCTCGACCATGCAGTGATCGTCGTGAACGTTGTCCATCAGCTTCCCAACGTACCCACTTCGTCCGTCCTCGACACCTGCGCGCAACCTCGCACGGAGCGCGGCGATCCGAAATGATCTTGCAGCAACGTGATTCGCCACTGCGCGCGTGTTTGCGGAAAAACTAACGGTTGAATAAGAGACAGCAACGGGTTACGTTTTTCCCGCATTTGATCTCCTCGTCGGCTATGGGCCGGCGAGCACAAACTTTCGACGAGGGATGGCCTGTGGGTGAGTCGGCACCTAATGACGGTGAAGCACCAGTAATCGTTGGACTTTCTGATGCAGCGATGCACATGTACATGGCCGCGATCGACGCGCTGCCGCCGGTCGGCGACCCGGAGTACGCCGACCGCGCCGCAGTCGTCCTCAGCGGTCTGCGCAAGCTGCAGACGTCGCTGTCGGAGGCGGCGGGACGCAGTCGCGTCACCCCGTCGGTCATCGTGGCGCTCAGCGGTGTGCGGCACCGCTACGACGAGTTGATGACGACCGCGTCCGAGGGCCCCGCCGCCACGCTCGGTCAGCGTCTCTACGTTGCGCGCGGCAACGCGAAGCTGTCCACCGAGGAAGCGGCCAACGGCGTCGGCCTGCGTAAGGACCTGATCGAGGCCGTCGAGGCCGAGGAGCCCGCGACCGAAGCCGAGACCGCTCAGATCAAGGATCTGATCGCCGCACTCGGCGGCTGATCCACCCGACGCACGAACGGTAGGGTCGCTGCGTGACGAGAGATCATGGCGACCCCGGTGATGCCCCCTCGGTTCCTCCCCCACTGACGGAGGTTGTCGAGGGGGCACGTCCGTCTGCGGCCGAGGAAGCCCGCACCGTCGCCGCGTCGACCAACGCAGGCACGCTGGCCTCGCTCACCGCCGACGGCGACCCGTGGGCGTCCTTCGTCACCTACGGGCTCTTGGCCGGCGCACCGGTGCTCTGTGTGTCGAACATGGCCGAGCACGGCCGCAACCTTGCCGGCGACCCCCGGGCCAGCATCTCCGTCGTCGCCCCCGACACCGGGTCAGATCCGTTGGCCGGCAGCCGCATCACCCTGGCCGGGATCGCCGAGCGGCCCACCGGCGACGAGCTCGTCGCGGCCCGCCAGGCCCACCTGGACGCGGTGGCCGCCGCCCGCTACTACATCGATTTCAGCGACTTCTCGCTCTGGGTGCTTCGCGTACGACGCGCGCGCTGGGTCGGCGGGTACGGCCGGATGGACTCGACCAGCGGCGAGGCCTATGCCGCCGCCCAACCCGACCCCGTCGCACCGCACGCTGCCGGTGCGATCGAGCATCTCAACGCCGACCATGCCGACTCGCTGGCCGAGATGGCCCGCGCCCTCGGGGGCTATCCCGACGCAGAAGCGGCGGTGTGCAGCGGCGCAGACCGCTATGGCCTGGATCTGCGCGTCACCACCGCGCGCGGGATCGCCTACACCCGCGTCGGCTACGCCGTACCGATCAGCTCGTACGGCGAGTTGCGGGCAGCCACCGTCGAGTTGACTCAGCGCGCCAGGCAGGGCTGATCGGCGCACCGCGCCGGCTAGGCCCGCGACCCCGCCAGGCCGTGCAATACGATCGCGGGTATGCCTGAGCGCCCGGAGACCTGGCAAGCCGCCTTCGACCTGATCCGCACCCGCGGCTACGAACACCGTGAGGAACCTTTCCGGCTGGCCAGCGGACAGCTGAGCCACGACTACATCGACGGCAAGTTCGCCATCGACACCGGCGAGCGGATGGCCATCGTCAGTCGCGCGGTCGCCGATCTGGCGGCCGCGAACGGTATCGAGTTCGACGCCGTCGGCGGGTTGACCATGGGCGCCGACCCGCTGGCTCACGGTGTGGCGATGGTGACCGGCAAAGCCTGGTTCTCGGTGCGCAAGGAACAGAAGTCACGCGGCCGCGAGCAGTGGATCGAAGGCACCCGGCTCTCCCCCGGCACCCGGGTGCTGCTGGTCGACGACGTGATCAGCACCGGCGGCTCCACCGAGATCGCCTACGAGCGGGTCACTGCCGTCGGCGCCGTCGTCACCGGCGTCATCCCGATGGTCGACCGCGGCGATGTGGCCACCGGGCGGTTCGCCAAGCGCGGTGTGCCGTTCGCAGCGCTGGTCACCTACCGCGATCTGGGCATCGAGCCGGTCAAGGATGTCTAGGGCCGACGTCTGAGCTAGATCACCAGCACCGGCGCCCGCTCCAGCGCGAGGCTGACCACCACGCCGGACTGGAAGGCGCGAGCCCGTGAGCTGGGCAGCTGCGCGTGGATCAGCGAGCCGTCGGGCAGCGACATGTACACGTGGGACGTCGGGCCGAGGAACGACACGGATTCCACCACCGCCGGCCCGTCCGGATCGGCGCGCACCCGGATCGATTCCGGCCGCACCATCGCGGTACCTGCCCCGGAAGTGATCGATCCGGGCAGCGTCGGCAACTCGGCGCCCAGCAGTCTGGCCCGTCCGCCCGACACCCGCGCGCGCACCTTGTTGTGCAAGCCGACGAATTCGGCGACGAACGGCGTCGACGGGCGGGCGTAGAGCACGGCAGGAGTGGCGAGCTGCTCGAGTTTGCCGTGACTCATCACCCCGACCCGGTCCGCAACCGCCAGGGCCTCCTCCTGGTCATGGGTGACGAACAACGTCGTGATGCCGACTTCGAGCTGCACCCGTCGAATCTCGTCACGCAATTGCGAACGCACCTTCGCGTCGAGTGCCGACAGAGGCTCATCGAGCAGCAGCACCCTCGGCTCGATCGCCAGCGCCCGGGCCAACGCCACTCGCTGCTGCTCACCCCCGGACAGCTCGCTTGCGTACTTGCCCTTGTGCGCTGCCAGGCCCACCAGATCGAGCATGTCTGCGGCTCGAAACAGCCTGTTCTGCTTGGACTTTCCACGCATCTTCAAACCGAAGGCGACGTTGTCCAACACGGTCAGGTGTGGGAACAGGCTGTAGGCCTGGAAGACCATGCCCATATCCCGCTTGTTGGCCGGCACAGAGCCGATGTCACGGCCGCCGACGAACACGGTGCCGGAGCTGGCCTCCTCCAGGCCGGCCAGGATGCGCAGCGCCGTGGTCTTGCCGCAGCCAGAGGGGCCGAGCAGCGCGACCAACTCCCCCGGTTCGATGGACAGGCTCAGCCCGTCGAGTGCGTGGACGTTGCCGTAAGTGCGGGTGAGGTCGCGAAGTTCAACGCGCACACCGGCCCCGAGACTCATGTCTGAACTCCCAACGTCCGACGGCGGCCCCGGGTGAGCGCCGCCAAGACCAACAACAGAGCGAATCCGAGCAGCAGGGTGGCCAGCGAGGCCGCCACCGACGTCGCGCCGTCGCTCTTCCCGATCGCCACGATCTGGACCGGAAGCGTCTCGAAGCCGCTCAGCGAGGCGACGGTGTATTCACCGAGCACCACCGCAATCGAAATGAAGGCCGCAGACAGGATCCCGGACCAGATGTTGGGCACGATCACCCGGGCGATCGTCGACAACCAACCGGCCCCCAGCGATCGGGCAGCCTCTGACAACGTCTGCAGGTCGATCGCGGACAGCGCGGAATCGATTGCCCGGTAGGCGAACGGCAGTACCAGCACGACATAGACGAACGTCAGCGTGAGCGCCGATTCGCCGAGAAGGTAAGTGACCCATAGATACACGTTGCGCAGGCCCACCACGATCACTAGGGCCGGGATGGTCAACGGCAGCAGGCACAGAAACTCCACGAACGGTGCGGCCCAGCGGGCCCGCACACGCACCCAGATCATCGTCGGCACCAACAGCACCAGCATCGCGATGACGGTGAACACCGCGAGCAGCAGTGAGATGAGAATGGCGTGATACAACGCCTCATCGGCGACCAGGTTGCGCCATGCCGCGCCGGTGCGCCCGCCGGCGAGCAGGTTGCGGGTGGAGAAGTCGGCCATGGCGTAGAGGGGAAACAGGAAGAACAAGCCGAACGCCACCCAGAGCGCCACACGGGCACCGCGGTTCATTTGAGCCACCTCGCGGTGCGGCGCACCAGGGCGTTGTAGGCGATCATCACCACGGCCACCACCACGATCATCTCGCACGCCAGCGCGTAGGCGAAGCCGGACTGACCCAGCACGACCTCGCTGGTGAGTGCGGCGCGGATCAACAACGGCACGATCGGACTGCCCTGACTTACCAGAGCCGCCGCGGTGGCATAGGCGGCAAACGCATTGGCGAACAACAACAACGCCGATCCCAGGAACGCCGGGGTCAGCAGCGGCACCGCGACCTCCCGCAGGTACTGCCACCGGGACGCACCGAGGCTCACCGCGGCCTCGCGCCACTGCTCACGCAACCCCTCGAGGGCGGGCAGGAAGACGATCACCATCAACGGGATCTGGAAGTAGCTGTAGACCAGGATCAACCCGCCCAGTCCGTACAGCCAGCCCGAACCGGCCAGGTCCCAGCCGAGGTTCTCTTTGACCCACAGCGTCAGCACGCCGTTGAGCCCGATGGTGGCCAGGAATGCGAAAGCCAGCGCCACGCCGCCGAACTGGGCCAGCACACTGCACAGCGCCAGCACCGTGCGCCGAAGCATCGACGCCGGCGGGCTGCTGACGATCAACCAGGCCAGCACCGCACCCAGCACCGCCCCGATCAGCGCTGTACTGGCCGACAGCGCAATACTTTTCGCGAGCGCCGCCAGTGCGGTGCCGGAGAACAGCGCGGCGATGCGGTCGAGTGAGAACGATCCATCGGCGAAGAACGCCATGACGATCACCGTCACCGTCGGCACGATCAGGAACACCGTCACCACCGCCACGAACGGCAGCAATGGCAGCGCGTCACGGATGTCCGCGCGCAGATCCCGACGAGTTGTACTACCCGGCATGGCGTACTTCAGCCGATCGCCTTGGCCCAGTTGTCGGCCAGATACTTGTTGGCCGTGTCGGTTTGGGCCTGGGTGGCAACCGTCACCGGACCGTCGATGGGGGGCAACTGACCGAACGCCGCGCGGTCCGCTGTGCCGGCCAGGATCATCTTGTCGGCGCGCACCGGCCGAACCCCGCCCTTGGCGTACAGGTTCTGGCCCTCGTCGCTGAACAGGAATTCCTGCCAGAGCCGGGCCGCCGCCGGATGGGGTGCGTCCTTGTTGATCGCCTGGAAATAGTACCCGGCGACCAACGCCTCATGGGGAACCATCACCTGCCAGCCGGGGACCTTCTGGCTCTCGGTGCCGTTGAGGTAATTCCAGTCGATCACCACCGGGGTCTGCCCCGATTCGATGGTGGCCGGGGTCGGATCCAACGGCAGGAAGTTGCCTACCTCGTTGAGCTTTTCGAAGAACGCGACTCCCGGGGCGATGTCGTCGGCCGACCCGCCCTGCGCCACCGCCGCCATCAGCACCCCGGCGAACGCGGCGCCGGCCTGGGTCGGGTCCCCGTTGAGCGCGACCATGCCGTGGTACTCGGGCTTGAGCAGATCTTCGACCGAGGTGATCGGCGGAACTTTCGTCGAATCGAAGCCGATGGACATGAAGCCGGCGTAGTCGTTGACCCAGGTGCCGTCCGGATCCTTGAGCTTCTCGGGGATCTCGTCGAACGTGGCCACCTTGTAGGGAGCGAACATCGACGTGTTCGCGAGCGCCACCGACTGTCCGAGGTCGAACACGTCGGGCGCGGTGCTCTTGCCCTTCTGCTGGTTGGCCGCGTTGATCTCTTCCTGGCTGGAACCGTCGGGCTGCGCCGAGTTCACCTCGATGCCGTACTTCTCCTCGAAGGCCTTGATGATGGCGCCGTAGTTGGCCCAATCCGGGGGCAGCGCAATCACATTGAGTTCACCTTCGGCCTTGGCAGCCGCGACGAGCTTGTCCATCCCGCCGAAGTCGGCCGCGGACTTGGCCTCGGCGACCTTGACACCGGTATCGGTGTCACCACCGGCAGCACCCTTCTGCGGCGGCGCGCACGCCGCCAGACCCACCGCGACGAGTGCCGATGCGGCCAGAGCCGCAGATGCGGTCACGATCCGAGACGTGATCATTACCAAACCCTTCGTTGGTCACCAAGCGCGCACCGGAACCCTATCGCGGGCCGGCAGCACGGGAGCGGTCCAGCGGTGGACGGTGGCAATACCGGCTGACTAGGGTTGGCGCCCATGACGCCCATCCGCACGACCCTCACACGTCGGTGGCGTCCGCTCGCCACAGCTGCCGCCTTCGTGGGCCTCTGCGCCGCAGCTCAGTCGACCATCGCACCCGCCTCGGCAGCCTTCGACGTGCAGGGATACGAGGCGTGTACCTCTACGACGGCACCCGGTCCCGACCAGAACTTCGACCCCGTCGCCACGAGCTGCTGCATCGATAACGCCGGAGTCCCTGCCAACACCACCTACGGCGTGGGCTGTGTCGCGCCCGTCGAGAATCCGCCAGAGGACTATCGGCCCACGATCGTCATGCCAAGCCGGCCCACGCCGCCGGGAGAGGGTGACGACCTGAACCACGACGAGCTCATGAAGCTGCCGCCACTCCCGGGTGAGGGTGAGCTGCCCGGGGATGTACCGCCACCCTGAGACGTCGCCGGTGTCATCCACATAATCTGGAGTGATGGCTGATCTCGATGCCGCAACGCGATTCGCCGCGGCACCCTGCGCGATACTTGCAACGCTGGGCGCCGACGGTGCACCGCATCTGGTGCCGGTGGTGTTCGCGGTCCTGCTATCTGGCGACGGACCCACACCGGCCACGATCTACACGGCCGTGGACGCCAAACCCAAATCTACCCAGCGACTGCGCCGGCTGGCCAACATCGAGGGCGATGCCCGGGTCAGCCTGCTGGTCGACCACTACGCCGACGAATGGGCGCGCCTGTGGTGGGTACGCGCCGACGGGCGGGCGGCAGTCCATCACAGTGGTGATGCGATGGCCACGGGTTACGGGCTGTTACGCGCGAAATACCCGCAGTACGAGCGCATTGCACTCAATGGCCCGGTGATCACCGTCGACGTCACGCACTGGTCGTCCTGGCAGGCGTGACAGCGCTCAGAGCATCTGGCATACGCCGATTTCTACTGCCGGGTCGCGATTTCTGCTGCGGACCAGCAGCCACAGTGCAGAAAGCGGCGGGACTCGACGGTCACCGACCGACGCAGATCTTGTGCTCCAGCTCACATCGGGGAATGGTGGAGAGCAGGTCCGGCGGGCCGCAGCGGGGCGCCCCGGGGACACCAGGAGGAGTGCCATGGCGGACAAGACGCATTCGGCCGGCAACGGGGCTGTTCCCACCGCGGACAGCCCCGCCGCCATTCGCAACGTCGTGCTCGTCGGGCCATCGGGTGCAGGCAAGACCACCCTCGTGGAGGCGCTGCTGGTCGCCGCCGGGGTGTTGAACCGGGCCGGTTCGGTGGTCGACGGGTCGACGGTCTGCGATTTCGACGAGGCTGAGATCGGCCAGCAGCGCTCGGTCGGGCTGTCGCTGGCCCCGTTGCAGCACAACGGAATCAAGGTCAATCTGATCGACACCCCCGGATACGCGGATTTTGTCGGGGAACTCCGTGCCGGGCTGCGTGCCGCCGATTGCGCGCTGTTCGTCATCGCGGCCAACGAGGAGATCGACGAACCGACGAAGGCGTTGTGGCAGGAATGCGCAGCAGTGGGCATGCCGCGGGCGGTGGTGATCACCAAGCTCGATCACGCCCGCGCCAACTACGCTAATGCACTGGCCGGCGCGCAGCAGGCGTTCGGTGACAACGTGGCCCCGCTGTACTTCCCGGCCGGGGAGGGCGTCATCGGTCTGCTCACCCGCACGTTCTACTGCTACAGCGACGGCACCAGGACCACCCGGCCACCCGACGGCGCCTATGACGACGAGATCGCCGAACTCCGCGGCTCCCTGATCGAGGGCATCATCGAGGAGTCCGAGGACGAGACGCTGATGGAGCGCTACCTCGGCGGCGAGGAGATCGACGAGGCGGTGTTGATCGCCGACCTGGAGAAGGCCGTGGCCCGCGGCTCGTTCTTCCCGGTGATCCCGGTGTGCAGCGGATCCGGGATCGGCACGCTCGAACTGCTGGAGATCGCCACCCGCGGCTTCCCGTCACCGCCCGAGCACCGCCTGCCCGAGGTGTTCGCGGCCAGTGGCGCGGCCCGCAAACCGATGAGCTGCGACCCGTCCGGACCGCTGCTGGCCGAGGTGGTGAAGACGACGTCGGATCCATATGTCGGCAGGGTCAGCCTGGTCCGGGTTTTCTCCGGCACCATCAGGCCCGACGCCACTGTGCATGTGTCGGGCCATTTTTCTGCGTTCAACGGATCCGTGGCGCCGGCCGGCTCGCACGGGCACGCCGACTCAGGCCCGATTGCCGGCCACGCCGACCACGATGAGGACGAGCGCATCGGCACCCTGTCCTTCCCGCTGGGCAAGCAGCAGCGCCCGGCACCGTCGGTGGTGGCCGGGGACATCTGCGCGATCGGGCGGCTCAGCCGGGCCGAGACCGGTGACACCCTCAGCGACAAGGCCGATCCGCTGGTGTTGCGCCCGTGGACCATGCCCGACCCGCTGCTGCCGATCGCGGTGCAGCCCCGTGCCAAGACCGATGAGGACAAGCTGTCTGTCGGGTTGCAGCGGCTGGCCGCCGAGGATCCCACGCTGCGCATCGAGCAGAATCCGGAAACCCACCAGATCGTGCTGTGGTGCATGGGTGAGGCCCACGCCGCAGTGGTGCTCGACGCGTTGTCTCGGCGCTACGGGGTATCGGTGGACACCGTCGAGCTGCGGGTACCACTGCGGGAAACGCTCGGCGGCAAGGCAAAAGGGCACGGTAGGCATGTCAAACAGTCCGGCGGGCACGGGCAGTACGCGGTCTGCGCCATCGAGGTCGAGCCGCTGCCGGAGGGCACCGGATTCGAATTCGTCGACAAGGTCGTCGGCGGATCGGTACCGCGCCAGTTCATCCCGAGCGTCGAGAAGGGCGTGCGGGCCCAGATGGAAAAGGGAATGGTCGGCGATCACGGCGAGGCCGGCTACCCCGTCGTCGATATCCGGGTCACGCTGGTCGACGGCAAGGCTCACAGTGTCGACTCGTCGGATTTCGCCTTCCAGATGGCAGGCGGTCTGGCCTTGCGGGAAGCCGCTGCGGCGGCCGGTGTGAGCCTGCTCGAGCCGATCGCCGACGTGACCGTGGTGGTGCCCGACGATCTGGTGGGCGCGGTGATGAGCGATCTGGCGAGCCGGCGCGGCCGCGTGCTCGGTACCGACAAGGCCGATGAGGATCGGACCCTGGTGAAGGCGGAAATTCCCGAGGTCGAACTGACCCGGTACGCGATCGATCTGCGGTCACTGTCACATGGCGCGGGCGCCTTCACCCGGCAGTTCGCCCGTTACGAGCCGATGCCCGAATCCGCTGCGGCACGGGTACGCCGCACCGCGTAGTCGTCTTTCAGCTCCCCATCGAGGCATAGAACTCGTCGCTGCCCGCGCCGTCCTCAAGCTGGACGTCGAAGGTGTTCAGGGCGAAGGCCAGCGTGCTGTAGCCGCCGAAGGTGAACATCAGGTCCATCCGTTGCCGCTCGTCGAGCCGCTGCCCCAAGCGTTCCCAGACCGGGGCCGACATCCTCGACCCGCTGTGCAGCTCGTCGACCGCATCCAGCACGGCCTGGTCGAATTCATCTGCCGCCGAGCCGCTTTGAGCTGCCTCGACATCAGCCTCGGTCAACCCCACCTGCCGCGCCATCGCGCTGTGATGACCCCACTCATACACACAGCCGTGGTGGAAAGCGGTACGCAGGACCGCCAGCTCACGGATGCGCTCAGGCAGCGTGGAGCCCTTCTGCAGGTATGTGTTGAACGGCAGGAAGGCCCCAGCCAACGCGGGGTGGCGTACCAGCGTCGACAACGCGTTGCCCACCTTGTCCGGGCGGCGGCGCTCCGGCGGCACCGTGGAGGCCAACGCCTCGCGTGCCTGATCGTCCCAGTCTTCTGCCGGCAATGGCGTCAACATGCGATAGCCCTACTTTACGATCGACTAGTAATCTCCTTTACGATCGTAAAGGAGATTCCGCCGCAGCGCACACGAGAGGACGAACCGATGGACACCGCCACGGCCGAACCGGCCGGCTCGAACACCACCCGAGCACGCCTCGTCGAGGCGGCCGTCGGCCTGTTCACCCGGCACGGCTTCGCGGGGACATCGCTGCAGATGATCGCCGATGAACTGGGCTTCACCAAGGCCGCCATCTACTACCACTTCCGCACCCGCGAACAACTGCTGACAGCCGTCCTGGACCCGGTGCTGGCGCAACTTCAGCGGATCGTCGAGGAGGCCGAGACGCACCGCGGTGTGCACGCCCGGGCCGACCACATGGTGCGCGGCTACGCCGATCTGGCTGTCCACAATCGGGCGTTGGTCGCGGTTCTGTCCAGCGACCCGAGCGTGGACGAAGCCCTGCGCACCCGGCCCGAATGGGACACCCTGATCGACCGTCAGTTGGCCCTGCTGGCCGATGTCGATCCCGGCCCGGCGGGCACGGTCAGGGCGGCGATGGTGTTTGCAGGAATCGCCGGGGGCGCCGGTATCGCCCCGCCGGACCTACCCGATGAGCGGCTCCACAGCCTCCTGACCGATGCCGCGCGCCGCACTCTCGGCCTGCGCATCAGACGCTGACGAAAAGTTTTGCGATTCAGAGTTTTACCGAAATGCGCGGCTTACCGAAAGGAACAGTTATGACAGTCAAGACAGCTTTGGTGACCGGAGGTGCCTCCGGAATCGGCAAGGCGATCGCCGAGCGGCTGACGGCCGATGGATACCAGGTGGCCACCCTCGACCTCAATGCAACCGACGACGCGCACTCCTACGCGGCCGACGTCACCGACCGGGCCCAGGTCGATGCCGTCTTCAAGGCGGTTCGCGAGCAGTTGGGCCCCGTCACGATCCTGGTCAACTCGGCCGGTCTCAGCGATTTCACGCCGTTCACCGAGCTCACCTTCGAGCGTTGGCAGAAGGTCGTCGACGTCAACCTCAACGGCGTCTTCCATGTCGTGCAGGCCGCGCTGCCCGACATGATCGCCGCGGGCTGGGGCCGCATCGTCAACATCTCCTCGTCGAGCACGCATTCCGGCGTGCCGTACATGTCGGACTACGTGGCCGCCAAGTCCGCCGTCAACGGGTTGACCAAGTCGCTGGCCCTGGAATTCGGCCCGGCCGGGATCACGGTGAATGCCGTACCGCCGGGTTTCATCGACACGCCGATGCTGCGGGCGGCCGAATCTCGCGGTGAGCTGGGCGACATCCAGAACACCATCAACGCCACCCCGGTGCGGCGGATAGGGCGACCGGAAGACATTGCAGCAACCTGTTCGTTCCTCATCTCGGAGCAGGCCGGCTACATCACCGGCCAGGTCGTCGGCGTGAACGGCGGCAGAAATACCTGATCAGCGCTTACGCTGTGACGGGGGTCTCCCAATCCTGGCAATTTGATGTTCGCCGCATTGGGCGGCTTGTAGTTGCAGTTGTCTCTAGTTGTTTGCGACAGTTTTGCTCACTTCCTAGCTGGCTGCGTCAATAATTCGGAGGTTTGCGCGTGGCCTCATCCACCGCGACAATGCGGGACCGCTTCCAACAGCGGTTCAAGCACTGGCGGTACGACCCGCCGTACAAGTCCGCGTGCGCGGGCATGGTTATCCTTTTGGTCGCGGTGTTGGTGCTGACGTGGATGCAGTTCCGCGGGGTGTTCGAGGAAAAGACGCAGCTCACGGTGTTGTCCAACCGTTCCGGTCTGTCGATGGACCCGGGCTCGAAAGTCACTTTCAACGGGGTGCCGATCGGCCGGTTGACCGCCGTGTCCGTCGCCGAAGTCGACGGCGACCAGCAGGCCAAGCTGACGCTGGACGTCAAGCCCAAATACCTCAAGCTGATCCCCGAGAACGTGACCGCCGAACTGAAGGCCACCACGGTGTTCGGCAACAAATACATCTCGTTCGTCGCACCGGACAATCCATCGTCGGCACGGGTCGACCCGGCCACGCCGATCCGCGCCAAGGGCGTGACGACGGAATTCAATACCCTGTTCGAGACCATCACCGCGATCTCCGAGCAGATCGACCCCATCAAACTCAACGAAACCCTGACCGCGACCGCGCAGGCGCTCGACGGTCTGGGTGACAAGTTCGGCCAGTCGATCGTCAACGGCAACGACATCCTGTCCGACCTCAACCCGCGCATGCCCCAGATCCGCCGGGACATCTCCGGTCTGGCCGATCTGGGCGAGGTCTATGCCAACGCCGGGCCAGACCTGTTCGACGGCCTGACCAACGCCGTCACCACTGCCCACACGCTCAACGAGCAGCGCGGCAACCTCGACCAGGCCCTGGTGGCCGCGGTCGGCTTCGGCAACACCGGCGGCGACATCTTCGAACGCGGCGGCCCCTACCTGGTCCGCGGCGCGCAGGACCTGCTGCCGGTCAGCGCGATGCTCGACCGCAACAGCCCCGCCTTGTACTGCATGATCCACAACTACGCCCTGGCCGCCCCGAAGTTCGCGCAGCAGACCCGCAACGGCTACGGGTTCGAGCTGCAGGACTTCCTGGTCGGCGCCCCCAATGCGTGGGTGTATCCGGACAACCTGCCCCGGGTGAACGCGACCGGCGGGCCCGAAGGCCGGCCCGGCTGCTGGCAGCCCGTCACCAAGGACCTGTGGCCGGCTCCGTATCTGGTGATGGACATCGGTGCCTCGATCGCGCCGTACAACCACTTCGAACTCGGCCAGCCGCTCGTGTCCGAGTACGTGTGGGGACGCCAGATCGGCGAGCACACGATCAACCCCTAGCGGGACTCCTCGCCGGCGGTCGCGATGTGCTGTCCGGCGGTCTTGACCTCGAGTTCGGCCTCGAGCTTCGCCTCGTAGGCGCCCTCGTCACGGCCCAGTGCGATGGTGGCGGCGGCCATCGCACCGACCGCCACGGACAGGGCCACCGGTTCCCAACCGGTGATCGACAGGTGCTCGCCCAGGACGACAGAGCCGAGCACGACCGCCACCACGGGCTCGAGCACCAGCATGGTCGGCACCGAGGTCTGCAGCGAGCCGGCGTGAAACGCCGACTGCTGCAACAGCGTCGCGATCAACCCAAGGATCACCACCAGGTACAGGGCCGGCGTGGTCAGCACGGCCACCGGGCCGTCCACGGCGATCGTGTGCATCACGATCTTGGTCAGTACGGCGACCACGCCGAACATCACGCCCACGGCAAGTGCCAACAGGACCGCGCGGCGCCAGTCGGTGCTGCGGGTGGCGGCCAGGACGCACAGGCCGACGGCCGCCGCGCACACCACGACGACGATCACGGTGGTGGCCACCGATACCCCATAGGTACCGGTGCTGGCCCTGGCCAGGGCCACGAACACGGTCAGTGCACCGGTCAGCAGCAGGGCCCACAGCCATTCAGCGCGGCTGACCTTGCGGTGGGCCAGGCGGGCACTGAGCGGAAGCGCGAACAATAGTGCGGACACCAAAACCGGTTGGACGAGTAGCAACGAGCCGAACCCGAGTGCCAGCGCCTGGAACACGTACCCGGCCACGGCTGACGCGGTTCCCGCCCACCACAACCTGCGGCGCAGCAGGGTACGCAGCATGACTGTGCTGACGCCCTTCTCGGGCGGAACGTCCATGGTGGCGCGCTGCCGCACCACAATGCCGACAGCTGCGAAAACCGCTGCGCACAGGGCGAACAGCACCGCAAGACTGTTGCCGAGCAAGCCTCGTCAACCCCTCCCGGGCCGATGTGTCGACCTCTCCAGAGGGAGCAGGCCAGTGCCCTCCAACCGTAGAGCGCCGACGGTCTGCGCGCTGCCCCGGGCTAGACGACCTGCAGATGCCGCTTCGGGGGCTGGTCGGAGGTGCCGGTGGAGCCGGTGAATGGGGCGTCGGGAGTGGACTGCGGTTCGGGGGCGATCTTGTCGTTGACGCTGGCCACCGCGTGGTCGACGCGGTCCACCGCGGTGTCGCACAGGTCGCGGACCCGGCCGCTGGCGGTCTCGACTTCGTCGGCAGCGCTGCGCAAGTAGGCCCTGAGGTTGACCCGGAGCCGCTCGCCGGCCCTGCGCGCCCGCAGTCGGACCCGGTCGTCGACCTCGACGGTCACGTATGGCAACAACCGAAACCTCATAGCCCCGCTCCCATCTCCGCTTGCCTTGGCTCACAGTATCCGCGCCCGACCATGGATCGAGCCAGACGTGACCGGCGCCGCATTCTGGCAGTTTATGGCCGGCGGATCACACCGACAGCTAGCTTCCGGCTCCGTCCCAGTCGGTCAGGGTCCAGCCGTCGGTCGGGTTGCCCTTGATCACGACGTAGCCGGTGTTGTCGAGCGGGTGCTGCATCAGCAGTTGGGGATTGGGATTGCGGACGTTCATCTGGACCCACAACATGATCGCCGCGCCGTGCGAGTACGCGACGGGATCGTCGTCGCCGCTGTCGTAGATCTGCTGCACCGCCTCGTCGAACCGGGCGTCGAACTCGTTGCCGTCGGTCGAACCGGGTATCCGGGCGTTCCGGTCGCCACGCAACCACTGCTCCGGCGCAGCGAAATACGTCTGTACCGCGCTCGCCTCGGGCTGTCCCTCGTAGATGCCTGCCTCCACCTCGTGAAGCCCGGGCAGCACGGTGACCGGCTCACCCAGCGCCTCGGCCATGGGCTGAGCGGTCTGCTGGGTCCGGACCATGGTCGAGGCGAAGATGCCGTCGTAATGGTGGGGCGACAGCCGCTGCGCGCTGGCGACGGCCTGTATCCGGCCCAGATCGGTGAGCGACGGGCCCGGCGTAGAGCTGTCGATGAGTCCCGAGGCGTTCCCCGCCGACTGGGCGTGACGAACAAAGGTCAGGGTGATGGAGCGGTAGCCACCTGCGGCCGCAACGGGCGCCAACAGCATGGCGAGGACCAGGACGACGGCGGCGGACAGCGGGAGTGCTCGTAGTTTTCGCACACCGGCCATAATTCACCCTCCGGCGTACGTTCGTTGGCGTGACTACCCTCAACGATGACAAGGTCGCCGGCGCGCTGGACCGGATGTATGCCGCGGCCGACGAGCAGTTCAAGAACATGCGCGCGGACGGGTCACGTCGGTTCGCCGATCTGTCGAATGCCAGCGCGCAGGAACGTGCGGATGCGCTCAGTGACATCTACATGCCGGTGACCCGGGAGGCCGGCCGGCTGTTGTACTCCCTGGTTCGGGCCACCAAGCCCGCGATCGTGGTCGAGTTCGGGATGTCGTTCGGGCTCTCGGCCCTGCACCTGGCATCGGCCGTGCGCGACAACGGAACTGGGCGGGTCTACACCACCGAACTCAGTGCCACCAAGATCGCCGCTGCCAAGCAGACGTTCGCCGAGACCGGCCTGGATGACGTCATCACCGTGCTCGAAGGCGACGCGCTGGAGACTCTGAAGTCGGTGACGGGCGACATCGGCTTCGTGCTGCTCGACGGCTGGAAGGAGCTCTACCTGCCGGTGGTCAAGCTCCTGGAGCCACAGCTGAGCACGGGCGCGCTGCTGGTCGCGGACAACACGTCGATGGCCGACACCGAGCCCTATCTGGACCATGTCCGCGAGCCTGCCAACGGGTATGTCAGCGTGAACTTCCTGGCCCGCGACAGCGACAGCATGGAGCTCAGCTGCCGCACTTAGCCGGTTCGGCCCCGATACGGTGCTGACATGGTGGATTTCGCCCTGCGGTCATGCGGGCTGCGCGGGCACGCGACGTTCGCCCCCGATGAACCGGAACTGCGCGACCGGTTACGGGTAGACACTCCCGTCGGAGAGGCGTGGCGTTGCCTGCGGTGCGAGACATTTGTCGTTGGTCCTCCGCGCGGTCACGGGCCTGCCGACACCGCACCGGAGATCCCCCGCGGCCGGCTGCTGCGAGACCGCACCATCATGCGGTTGCTCGCCGCCGAGCGGGCGGTGCGTGGGATCGTGTTCGTGCTGCTGGCAGTGGGCATCCTGAAGGTCCGCGCATCCCGCAGCCAGCTGCAGGACGCCTTCGAGAAGGACATTCCGCTGATGCGGCCACTGGCCGACCAAATCGGTTGGAACATCGACGATTCCAAGATCGTGCGGCACATCGGCGAAGCGTTCACCCTGTCGTCGACCACCCTGCTGTGGATCGCCGTCGGTGTGGCCGCCTACGCCCTGATCGAGTTCACCGAGGCCGCCGGCCTGTGGCTGATGAAGCGGTGGGGCGAGTACTTCGCGGTGATCGCCACCGGCGTCTTCCTGCCGCTGGAAATCTATGAGCTCACCGAGAAGGTGACCGTCCTGCGCCTCGGTGCGCTGGCGATCAACCTGGCCGCCGTGATCTGGTTGCTCTGGAGCAAAAGGCTTTTCGGAATCAACGGTGGCGGCGAAGCCTACCGCGCCGAGCATCACACCGAGAGCCTGCTCAGTGTCGAGCGGGCCGGGTTGGCCGCTCCAGATGTTCCTCACGTGCGCGGTACCGATACGCCGACGGAGTCTCGCCGCAGAACTGACTGAAGCACCGGGTGAACGAGCTGAGGTTCTCGAACCCCACCGCCGTCGCGGTCGCCTGCACCGACTGATCAGGCCCGGCCAGCAATGCCATGGCCCGCAGCATCCGGGCATGCAGAAGATATGTCCGCCAAGAGATTCCGATCGTCTCGGCAAACAGGCGGCGCAACGTCCGTTCGGAAACCGCCACCGCCCGGCTGACATCCTCGGCTGTCACCGAGGCGAGGTGCTCCTTGGTGTAGGCCAGCGCGCCCGCCACGATCGGGTGGTCGGTGGTCGGCAGGCTCAGCGGCGCTTCGTGATCGAGCGCGTCGGCCACGAGGTTGGCCAGGGTCCGGAAGAACGTGTCGGCCGTCTCGTCGTCCTCATCGCCCGGGGGTCGTTCGATCGACCAGCGGAGCGCGTAGACCATCATCTCGCGGATCAGCGGGGACACCGCGATGATCCGAGCCCGATCACCTCCATCGGGGATGAGTTGCGGGTCGAACATCACTGCGATGGTCTTGACATCGGGGTTCATCACCGCCTGGTGGTGAAGTCCGGCCGGAATCCAGGCGGCCTGCTGCGGCGGCAGCAGATAATGCGCGGTCGCGGTTTCCACCTCGACCACGCCGTGCAGGGCGTACTCGATCTGATGTACATCGTGGAAATGCCAGCCGGTGATCAGCCCCTCACCCTCGTAGAGATAGCTCCCCGCCGCGGCCCGGCCACCCAGACGCAGGTCGATGTGCCGAGGATTGGCCGATTGGGTCAAACCTCTGTCCGAAAGTGCAGAGACGGTCACGCCTTCCGAGGGTACTAGTTGAGTCATGCAGACCGACGACTTGATCCTGATCAGCATTGACGACCATGTCGTCGAGCCGCCCGACATGTTCCTCAACCACGTGCCGGCGAAGTACAAGCCCGAGGCGCCCATCGTGGTGACTGACGACAAGGGCGTCGATCAGTGGATGTATCAGGGTCGTCCGCAGGGAGTATCCGGTCTGAACGCTGTGGTGTCGTGGCCGGCCGAGGAGTGGGGTCGTGATCCGGCCGGGTTCGCCGAGATGCGTCCCGGCGTGTACGACGTGCACGAGCGGGTCCGCGACATGAACCGCAACGGCATCCTGGCCTCGATGTGCTTCCCGACGTTCACCGGGTTCTCCGCCCGGCACCTCAACATGACGCGTGAGGACGTCACGCTGGTGATGGTGTCGGCCTACAACGACTGGCACATCGACGAGTGGGCGGGCAGCTACCCGGATCGGTTCATCCCCATCGCGATCCTGCCGACGTGGACTCCCGAGGGGATGTGCGCTGAGATCCGCCGCGTGGCCGCCAAGGGCTGCCGCGCGGTGACGATGCCCGAACTGCCACACCTCGAGGGCTTGCCGAGTTACCACGACGAGGACTACTGGGGCCCGGTCTTCCGGACGCTCTCGGAGGAGAACGTGGTGATGTGCCTGCACATCGGCACGGGCTTCGGTGCGATCAGCATGGCGCCCAACGCCCCCATCGACAACCTGATCATCCTGGCCACCCAGGTCTCGGCGATGTGTGCCCAGGATCTGCTGTGGGGTCCGGCGATGCGCAACTACCCGGACCTGAAGTTCGCCTTCTCCGAGGGCGGAATCGGTTGGATCCCCTTCTATCTGGACCGCAGTGATCGGCACTACACGAACCAGAAGTGGCTGCGTCGCGATTTCGGCGACAAGCTGCCCAGCGACGTCTTCCGCGACCATTCACTGGCCTGCTACGTGACCGACAAGACGTCGCTGAAACTGCGCCACGAGATCGGTATCGACAACATCGCGTGGGAATGCGACTACCCGCACTCCGACTGCTTCTGGCCCGATGCTCCCGAACAGGTGCTGGCCGAGCTGAATGCCGCGGGCGCAAGCGATTCCGACATCAACAAGATCACCTGGGAGAACTCGGCGCGGTTCTTCGGCTGGGATCCCTTCCAGCGCACCGCACGTGATCAGGCGACCGTCGGCGCACTACGCGCCAAGGCCACCGACGTCGACACCTCGATCCGCCCACGCGCGGAATGGGCCCGCCTCTTCGAGCAGAAGCAGCTTTCCAAGGCCTGACCTGGGTTGAGTCTGCGGTGAGGGCGCGAAGTGCGAGTACACGACGCCCTCAGCGCAGGCTCAAGCACGAAGCGGTACGCCGCTGCCCTTCGCGTTCATCGACGTAAAGGCTTCGGAGACCGCCACTTCATCGGCCCCGAGTTGGGCCGCGGCGACAGCCTGGGATTTGAATGCCTGCGCGGCGGCACTCAGGTTGTGTCCGAACATGTGGGTCTGGTCCGGAGATTCACCCCAGACCAGAATCTCAGCGCACCCTGTGGGGAGCCCGTCATCCGAAATCGCACGGGCATACGCGTCGGCGCCCATGACCAGGACGCGGTGTTCCTCGTCCGGGAGTCCCGGCGATGACGCATCGACCAACTCGGCGCCGAGGATCTGCACCGGCCGAACGTCGCCTTCCTGCGAGAGCTGCACGCTCACCCGCCAACCACTCATCATCCGGTCGACGATCAGTCCCCCGGCATTGGCGACCAGTTCGGCCGCATCCCGGGCTACCACGTGCATACGGTATCCGACTGCGCCACCCGGCTTTTCGCTCTTCATCGCAGCACCCGCACCGGGACGTGGGCCCATCCCGCGACGTTCTGCATACTCACCCGTTCGCAGCGATCCCAGGCCACCTCGTAGCGGGGCATGAAGTCCAGGAGCTTGTCCAGGGCGATGCTGCACTCCAAGCGGGCCAGCGCCGCGCCGAGGCAGCTGTGGATTCCGTAGCCGAATCCGAGGTTCTGGGCTTCGGTGCGGTCCCGGTCGATGTCGAAGACGTCGGGGTCCGTCCACGCATCGGGGTCACGGTTCGCCGAGCCACCGACCAGGAACACCGGCTTGCCCTCGGGAATCGTCACGCCGTGCAGGTGAATCTCACGCTGTGAGCGCCGCACGTTGTACTGGGCTGGAGCCTCGTAGCGCAGCAGCTCCTCGATCGCGGCGGGGATCTTGCTTCGGTCCTCGCGCAGCCGCTGCCATTGTTCGGGGTGGCGGGCGAACATCACGACGGCCGCACCGACCAGCTTGGTCACCGTCTCCGCGCCGGCACCGCCGAGAAGGGTGGCGAATCCGGCGATCTCGGAGTTTCGCAGCCGGGTGACCTCGCCGTCCTCACGCTCGATCTCGGCGGCGATCAACCGGCTGATCATGTCGTCCTGCGGTTCGGCACGGCGCTGTTTGATCAGGTCGTAGTACATCAGCCAGGTCTGGGCCATCGCCTCGATCCCGGCTTCCGACATCTCGATCTGGCCCGGCTCCCGATGCAGCGAAGCGTCGATCCACAGCCGCACCTGCTGGCGTGATTCCGGTGGGACGCCCAGCATCGTGGTGATCACCTCGACCGGAAAGTACGCCGAGAAGTCGGACACCACATCGAATTCCCCCTGATCGACGGCCGCGAGGTAGCGGTCGATCTGCTGGGCGACCATGTCCTGGAGCGCACTGATTGCCCTGGGGGTGAAGACCTTGTTCACCAGGCTGCGCATGTGCCGGTGTTCGGGCGGGTCCATCGAGATGATCATCTTCGCAGGGACCTTCTGCCCGGTCCGCACCATGGCCAGATCGACCCCGTAGGCCGACGAGTACGTTTCGAAATCCTTGAACGCGGCCGCCACGTCTACGTGCCTCGTCAGCGCGTAGAAGTCATATTCCGCGCTGTAGTAGACCGGAGCTTCCTCCCGCATGCGCCGATACGTCTCATACGGACCATTGAAGAAGTCCGTCGAGAACGGGTCGAAAACCACCTGCGACGTCGTCAACCTGGCCTCCCGCCGGAACACACAACCTGCCCCGATATGATTCCGGGACGCCCAACTGTAATGGTTACAGTAGGTTCGGTTCAAGTATCCGGCCAGTACGGTCGGCTAGCCTGCGGGCGGCACCAGGGAGATCAGCTCACCGGAGGCGGGCAACGCCTGCACCAAGGTGGACCCGACCGCCCACATCGGCCCGGGTTCGGGGATCTTCCACAGCACTGAGCAGGTATCGAGGTCGAACCCGACCGTGGGTGCCTCGTCTTCGTCGACGTCCGCCTGCGGCGCGACCACCACCGTTCCGTCGGAACCGATGAACTCGTCCTCCTCCATCGGAAGGCCCGTACACGACGAAACCCGATTGCCGCTGCGGAGATCGAACTTGTCGACGATCACCGTCGACAGGTCGGCTGCGCCCCAGTCACTGGCCGTGATGTGCATGCTGCCGCCGAAAAATCTGATCGCATTCGGAACGCGTTCGGAGCCGATGTCGACGACCGTCATCGGTGTGCCGCGGTTGTCCAGCACCAGCATCTGATCGCTCGTTACCAGCGACAGCACCGGGAGCTCGGTGCTCGTCAGGCCGGGTCTGAAGAGATCAGGAGCGCCGGCCTGATTGGCATAGCTGCCCACCTGATTCCCGCTGTCATCGAAGAACGTGAACGTCGTCGAACTGTGGCGGCCGCTGCGCTTGCGTTCCCGGTCGACGAAGCCGCCGACCACCGGCACCAACTCGCCGCTCGTCTTCAGTACCGTGCCGTCGACGGCCGAGAACGCCACGCTGCGGTCCTTGCCGACTTTGGCCACCCCGATGTCGCTCGCCGGCATACCGGGTTGGTGTTTCAACACCGTGATGTCGCCTTCGACACCCTTGACCGTCCAGGTGAACTGCGCTTGGTCGTCGATACCGTGCCAGCCGGTTCCCGGTTCATAGGCCACCGCGTAGGTGCCGACCTGCACCACCTTGGCTTCGTCACCGAAGGCATCGACCCTCAGAGTGCTCACCGTGTGGGAGAGGACCGCGCCGGTTTGCGCATCGAGCACCAAGGCTTCACCCGGCTCGTCGCCGTAATCCCTGTTGAGGCACAGAACCCTGGCGGTGCCGTTGAGCAGACAGCTGACCTTCGCCTGGTGGCCGACGCTCACCGGGGTGAACGACGGAACACCTTCCACCACGTCAACACCCAGCAGCCACGCACTGCGCTGGCCGGTGGTCCGAATCTTGCCGGCCACGGTGAAGTACGCCCGGTTACCGACGTCACCGACGTGTTCCACGCGCGGTTTGTCGATATCGGCCAGCAAGGCCTTGAGGTCCATGCGCCAGCCCGGCACCGGCTGCTGGCGCAGCGGCGGCAACGACACCTGCCCGGGCACTCCGACGTCACCGGCATAGCTGACCGGCGACGTCAGCCCTCGCCCAGACCCTCCGACGACCAAGCTGACGCCCACCCAAACCAGTCCGGAGACCGCACAGAAGGCGGCCACCATGACAAGCCAGTGCCCCCAACGCATTTGGCGCGATCCCGCACGGTAGCCAGGCTGAGGATAGTTCACCCTCCGACCCTAGCAACACCCAACCGGCCCGCCGATCACGAAAATGGCTAGTGCGTGATCTGCCAGTCGGCGGCCTCGCGCTGCTGATTCCAGAACTCGTGAAAACGTCCGCGTGCGGCCAGCAGTTCGTCGATGCTGCCGTCCTCGACAACCTTTCCGCCGTCGAGGAACAAGACCCGGTCCGCGTGCCGGATGCTGGCCAGGCGGTGCGCAACGATGACGCGGGTGCGCAACAGTGCATCCGCGGTCAGGGCATCGACCACCGCGGCCTCGTTCTCGGTGTCCAGCGCACTGGTCGCCTCGTCGACCAGCAGCACCGGCGCGGGCTTGACCAGCGCGCGGGCGATACTGACCCGCTGACGCTCGCCGCCCGACAATGCACTTCCGGCCTCACCGACCTTGGCGCCGTCACCATCGGGCAACCGTCCGGTCAGCTCGTCCACACGCGCCAGCCTCGCCGCGGTGGCGAGCTGCCCGGCGTCGGCACCGGGATCACCGACCAGGATGTTGTCCCGGATCGACCCGTCGAACAGGTAGGGATGCTGGAATACCACACTGGTTGCCGCCCTGCGAGTTTCGGCGTCCATCTGAGCCGTGTCGACTCCGTCGATCAGCACCCGACCGCCGCTCGGGTGCTGCAGACCGGCGATGAGGGACAGGATGGTGCTCTTCCCCGATCCGGACGGGCCGACGATCGCGGTGGTGCCGCCGGGGTTCAGGACGAAGCTGACGTCCTGCAGCACCGGGGTTGCTCCGTAACCGAACGTCACGCAGTCGAATTCGATCCGGGGTGCGGTGTTCGTGGCCAGCGTGGCGGTGCCGGTCGCCATCACCGGGGCGTCGAGCACCGCGCGGATCCGGCCGAGCGTGGCCCGCGTGGACTCGATCGCCGGGGCCAACTCGGACAGGGAGGTGAACGGCTCGAGATAGCGCGCTGCGACGACGATCATCGCGATCGCCTCGGGTGCGCCGAGGGTGCCGCGCACCGTCAGCACCGTAGCCATCCCGGCCAGGATCAGCAGGGCCAGTTGGCTGGCCAGGCTGAACAGCAGCTGTCCCGGTACCTGCATGAGCAGCAGTCGCATGCTCGCCCCGTGCTGGGCGGCCAGGGCGTCGCCGACCATGCTGCGAGCCGGCTCCACCCGCCGCGCCGCGCGCAATGCCTGCTGGGTACGGGCGAACTCGATGATGCGTTCGGTGAACGCCCGGTTCGTGTCGTCGGCCACCGTGTCGGCCTTGCGGCTCAGCCGGCCCGAGGCCCAGAACGCCCCGAGCAGGATCACTACTCCGGCCAGCGCGGCCAACCCCAGGGGAACCGAAATGAACAGCAGTGCAATCGCAATGGCTGCCGGCAGCAGAATTGCCCCGATCAGGGGGGTCAGCAGGTTGACAACCATGCCGACCAGTTCCGGCCCGGTCGCCGCGATCGCCTGACGGGCGTTGGCGGTGTTCGCGCCGCCGTCGCCGCCGAGCCAGTCCATCCGGATGCCGGGCAGCCTGTCGGCCACGTCGTGCTGGGTGTGGTCCAGTAGTGCGAAGCCCAGATCAAATCCGAGCCGCGAGGTCGCGGTGTCGACGATCCAGCCGATGACGGTCGCGGCGGTGAGCCAACCCAGCCACGGCAGTGCGTCGCGCGGCGCATCGCTGAACAGGGCGGCCACGAGGGGAATCAGCAGCACCGTGCCGGCCGCCCGGATCACCACTGAGAACAGCGTGAGCGTGGCGTAGATGCCGACCCTGCCGCGGCGGTTGGCCGGGATGAGGGTGATCAGGGTGCGGATCATCGGGCGGCCTCTCCTGCGGTGACGGCGTCGCCGGGGTGCAGCGACTGTCCGGTCTGCCAGAGCTGGTGGTAGCGCCCGCCTGCGGCCAGCAGCTCTTCATGCGTGCCTGTTTCGGCGATGTGTCCGCCGTCGAGGACCACGATCTGGTCGGCGTGGGTGATGGTATGCAGCCGGTGTGCGATCACCAAGACTGTCCGGTCCTTGGTGAGCCGGTTGAGTGCCTGCTGCACAAGGTATTCCGATTCCGGGTCGGCAAAGGCGGTGGCCTCGTCCAGGATCAGCACCGGCGTGTCGGCCAGGATGGCCCTGGCGATGGTGAGCCGCTGCCGTTCACCGCCGGACAATGCCGACGACGCGCCGAGAACCGTCTGATAGCCGTCGGGCAACCGCAGTATCCGGTCGTGGATCTGGGCATCACGCGCGGCCTGTTCGATCCGTGCGGGGTCGGCTTCAGGGTCGGCCAGGGCGATATTCTCGGCGACGGTGCCGGCGACCAATTGGGTTTCTTGCAGCACGAAGCCGACGCGGCGGTACAACTCGTCAGCGGACAACGACCGAACATCTTTGCCGTCCAACCGGATCGATCCCGAGTCGACATCGTGGAAGCGCGCCAGCAGCGCGGCAAGCGTGGACTTTCCCGATCCCGACGGTCCGACCAGTGCGGTCACGGTCCCGGGGCGCAGGGTCAACGACACGTCCTTGATCACCGGGACGCTCGGCCGGTAGCCGAAGGTGACCCCGGCGAACACCACGGCGTCCGGGGCACCCGGCTCGCCCTCGTGGTCCAGGAGCGCCAGGTCCGCCTCGTCGAGCGCGTTCTGGATGCGACGCGCGGCCAGCATGCCGCCGCGGATTCCGCCCAGCCCGTAGCCCACGCCCAGCAGTCGAACCCCGAACGTGGTGCCCAGCAGCAGGAACGGCAGCAGATCGACCGGATCCATCGAGCCCCCGATGATCATCGGGGTGCCGACGGCGACGATCAGCCACAGGAAGGTGCCGGGCCGCGTCACGAGGTCCATCAGTGACTTCTTGCCGGTGAAGGGCCGCTGCCAGGCGACCAGGAAGCCGATGTACTCATCGAGGCGGCGGCGGAAACTCGACGATGCGGCACCGCCGAACACCCGGACGACCGGCTGGCCTTCGAGGTAGGCGCCGGCCTCCCCGCTCATCCGATCGGCCCAACGTTGCGCCTGACCGATCTTGGCACCGGACTGGATGGTCATCAGCGACATCAGCACCAGGTAGGTGAGTACCGGGATGAACAGCACCAGCGCCAGCCGCCAGTCGACGGTGAACAGGTAGACCAGCACGGCCACCGGCGCGATCACTGCGGCGACGGCGTCCGGGATCGCGTGGGTGACCAGGTAGTGCAGCGACAGGGTGTCGTCCTGCACCAGTTGCTTGATGGAGCCTGACCCGCGCGCGGTGAACCAGCCCAGCGGCAGCCGTGCCATCTTGGTCAACAGCCGGGTCCGCAGTGCACGGGCGAACTGGGCGTCGAGGCGATGCAGCCACAGGGTCAGCCCGGCGCCCAGCAGCGCGCCCAGGCCCAGCAGCCACACAGCGGTCAAACCGAGTGTCCACAACCGGGATTCCTCGGCGCCGGCCAACAGCAGTCGGGCCAACTCCACCAGCAGGACGAACGGGGCGAGCTGGATCAGGGTGATGAGCGCCTGCAACACACCGGACACGATCAGGGGGGTTTTCAGCGGGGCAAGCAGTCGGCCTGCACCCTGCGCGCGCCAGGTTCCACGCGCGGACGCAGCGGTGGCCGGCGTGGGAACAGGTTCGGCCACAACAGTTTCGGCCTCGTCCTGACCGGCGGGCTCGGCTTCGGTGCGATCGGTGCCCATCGCCCGGCCCTCGGTCCAGTAGGCCTGGGCGTGCAGTTCGGACTTGGGAAAGCCGAACTCGTCCCGCAGCCTCGTGCGCAGATGTTTGAGCGAGCCGGCCTCCGGCGTCACCCAGCAGTACCAGTCCGACCAGTCCCGGGCCTCGATGGCGGCGGCCAGTGACGTCGTGTCGTGGCGCTTGACCCAGTGGACCCGCAGCCGCGGATGCTCGGCGATCGGGATGAGCAGGTCGTTCTCGTCGTGCTGTTCCAGGTAGACCTCGATCGGAATGTCTGGTGGCAGAACGCCGATAATGCCGTTGATGGCCGGGGTGGCCGCCGCATCACCGATCAACAGGTAACCGGCGGGCAGATCCTCGGGCACGGTGAATCCCGTCGAGCCCAGGGCCATCACGGGGATGGTGTCGCCCGGCTTGGCGACCCTGGCCCACTTCGACGCCGGACCGGACGGCTCGTGCAGCACCACGTCGACCGCGAAATGCCCGGTGTCGGGATCCATTTCGGACATAGTGTAGCCGCGCTGAAACTCGGTCTTCGAGCCGTCAGGGTCGGGAACCCAGAACCGCAGGTAAGACGTCGGCTCGGCAACGGCGTCCTCGAACACTGTCGGCGACACCATGTACAGCCGCAGCAGGTTCGGCGTCAGGTAGGTGGTCTCGACCACGGTCGCCTGGTGATCGCGCGCGCCGAAGCCGCGCATCATCACTCCCTGAAATCCGCGTGCCATCAGCGGTCCTCTCCCTTGGCGGTCAGCTCCGCCACGATGTCGGTAATAGGCCGGCCGGGAACCACGGATGCCAGCAGTCCCCGGATCAGTGCAGTCATCAGAAGTTCCAGGTACTGCGGGCTGCTCAGTTGCATGCCCGCGGTGTGCACCGGGCCCAGCGCCGCATCGCCGGCCAACCGTTCGGCAGCGGCGTCGCGTTCCAGGACGAAGTCGTCGCCACCGCTGGCCTCGGCCTTCAGCTCGTGCTGGGCGGCCAGTCCAATGGCCAGCACGGCCACCGAACTGCTCAGCAGCGCCGCCCCCTCAGCGGTGTAGCCCCGCCGACCCAGCGCGGCGATCTCGTCGGCGAGCAGCTGGGCGCCGGCTTCCCCGCGCGGGAACAGCACCTGCATGTAGGTGGCCAGGCCGGGATTGGTCAGGGTGAAGCGGTGCAGGCTGACCCCGAAGGCCAGGAGATGTTCTTCGACGGATCTGGCCGGGGCGTCGACGAATTCGAGCTCGGTGAGCAGGCTCTCCCCGACCAGGCGTTCGAGTTCCCAGCGCCCGCTGATGTGGCGGTACAGCGCGGTCGCCGAGACCCCCAGCCGGGCGGCCACGGCGTTGATGCTGAGGTTGCGCATGCCGAGCTCGCGACCCGCGGTGACAATGTCGGACACCGCGATGAGCGGCGGGCGTCCTCCCACGCGCGCGGGGGCACCGGATCTGGCCACGACCACCTCCACAGGAAAGTTACCCCCACAAACTAAGGGTCACCTTAGTGATCGTCAACCCGTCCGTTATAAAAGAGCGTTTGCTCTGTTATTGTGGCGAGGTGCCACGCCCTCGCGTCTACGACCCGGATTCGGTGCTCGACGCCGCAGAAGCCCTGGCCGTGCACTCAGGGCCGGCGTCGGTGACGATCCGGGCGATCAGCGATGCGGCCGGGCTCTCCAACGGCGCGCTGTATCACTCCTTCGGTTCGCGGGCCGGCCTGCTCGGCCAGGCCTGGCTCCGCGCCGGCCGCCGGTTCCTGGCGCTGCAGCGTGAACTGGTCGACGCGGCACGCCGCGGTGTCGATGCGATCGCGGCCGCCGCCTACGCGCCGGTGATCTTCGCCGAACAGCACCCGGCCTCGGCGCGACTCCTTCTGCAGATCCGACGCGAGCAGATACTCGGCGACGACCTGCCCGCAGAATTGGCCGAGCAGGCCCACGAGCTCGAAAAACAGTTGGTGGAGTTGATGATCGAACTCTCGATGGCCACCTGGGAACGGCGCGACCGGGCCGCCGTGGACACCGTGACGACGTGCATCGTCGACCTGCCGACCGCCATCCTGCTGCACCGCAACCGCCTCGCCGACCCGACCGCCCGAGCCCACCTCAATGCCGCCGTGGCGGCCGTACTGGCGGTGGGACCCGCCCCCAACTACGCCCCGAAACAACCCCTCAAGAAAGGCATCTCATGACCCCCACCCTGGATTACGACGGCGATATCGCCATCCTCGACCTGGGCGACGACGAGAATCGGTTCTCCCCCGATTTCCTCGATGCGGTCGACGAGCTACTCGACGCTGTCCTGGCCAAGGGCGCACACGGCCTGGTGACGACGGCCGACAGCAAGTTCTATTCCAACGGGCTTGATCTGGATTGGCTTGGCGCCCACAGTGATCAGGGCGAATGGTACGTCGGCCGGGTACAGGGCCTGTTGGCGCGGGTGCTGACGTTCCCGATCCCGACGGCGGCCGCCGTGGTCGGCCATGCCTTCGGTGCCGGCGCGATGCTGGCCATCGCCCACGATTTCCGGGTGATGCGCGACGACCGCGGCTTCTTCTGCTTCCCCGAGGTGGACATCCGGATTCCGTTCACCCTGGGAATGGCCGCGCTGATCCAGGCCAAACTCACCCCGCAGGCGGCTGTCGCCTCGATGACCACCGGCCGCCGGTTCGGCGGGATCGATGCCCAGACCCACGGACTGGTCGAGGCCACTGCCCCCGAGGGTGCGGTGACCACGACGGCCACTTCGCTGCTACGCCCGTTGAGCGGCAAGGACTCCGGCACCCTCGGCGCGATCAAGCAGGTCATGTTCGGCCCTGCCGTCCAGGCGCTGACGTCCGCCCAGCCCGAGGCCGGAAACTAGACCGGAAGGACCGTGCCGGTCTCCTGCTCGGCGAATTCGACGACGCGGGCGGCGATTTCGTAGTCGCAGGCTACCGCCGACCGCCCGATCAGTACGGGCCCGCCGCGGAGTCCGAATCGGCCCTCGACACCGACATAGCTTCCGGGCGGGATCGGTTCGCTCAGGCAGTACAGCGTGGGTGCGGCCCCGGCGTCGATGTCGTTGGCGAGCACATCGGCCACTGCCTTGACGCCGCGTTGTATCGCCGCCATCAACGGTTTGTCGGAGACGTTCGGCAGGTTGGAAGCGACCCAGCCCGGGTGCGTGAGTTGAGTGATCACTGGCGAATTGGCGGCCCGTAAGCGTCGGTCGAGCTCAAGGCCCCACAACATGACGGCCAGCTTCGACCGGCCGTAGGCACCCATCACCGTCCACTTCTGGTGACGCAGGTGCATGTCGTCGAGCCGCAGCGTCGCGGACTTGTGTGCTTCCGAGCCGACGTTGACGATCTGCGTCCGGACCCGGTCGAACAGCAGGTTCGTCAGGGCGAAGGGACCGAGCAGGTTTGTGCCGATCGTCATCTCGAAACCGTCGACGGTGTCGGTCCGATGCTGGGTGAGCGCGCCGGCGTTGTTGATCAGGATGTCGACATCGCCGTCGAGGCGTCCGGGAAAGGCGCGCACCGACGACAGATCAGCGAGGTCGAGTTCGATCACCTCGGTGGATCCGCCGATCTCCGCCGAACGTTGTGCGCCCAGCGCGGGGTTACGGACGGCGAGGATCACGTGTGCGCCGGCGCGCGCCAGTGCCGAGGCCGTGCCGAGGCCGACCCCGTTGGTTGCCCCGGTCACGATGATGCGCGTGCCGGTGAGGTCGCCGAGACGGCCAGGCGTCCAATGTGTGTTCATGACAGGGTGATCATCCCGGCAAGCTCATGCCGGGATGGTCACCGCGGGGTGTCAGTTGCCCCAGCCGCGCTGGCCGTCCCAGCCACCGCAGATACCGTTGATGCAGCCATGGCCGAAGCCACCCTGGGCCGGGTTCCAGCCACCGCAGCCGTTCCAGCCAGGACCGCTGTCGCAGCCACCACCACCGCCGGCGTCACCGCCGCCGCTGGGTTGAGCACTGATCGTCGGGGCGGGCGCATCAGTCATAAGGGCGGCGGTCGGTCCTGCTGCAATCGCCACCGCGGCTCCCGCTACGAACACTGATCCCATGAGTTTTCGTATGGTTAGCATGACTCCATACTCCTCTCCTGTGAGCCTCCTGCCAAGTGATGTGATCAAGCCCGCGTGTAGCGCAGCATCGTCACACCGGTCCCAGCAAAGGCGTCCGGGTACTCGCAGAAAACGGGCTTCACGCGCATTCCGACGCGGAGCTCCTCGGGTGCGACGTCAACCAATTCGGTGGAGAACCGCGGACCCTCATCCCATTCGACTATCGCCGGTATTTGCGGAACCGCGTCAGCGAAATGCGGGCCCACGGGGCGGCGGGCCACGGTGTACGTGTACAGCGTGCCCATCCCCGAGATCTCCCGCCATTCAAGGTCATCGGCGAGGGTGCGGGGTGCGAGCACCCGGGGATAGAACACGTAGGCCTGCGTCGACGGCGAGTACTGGATGACGATGCGGTTCTGCGCGAGCGCATCCCAGAACGGCGCGCTGGTAGGGGTTTTCACCGGCATCGGCCGGGTGAATCCGGTCATCGGTTTCAGTCGCCTTCCAGGATCAGGGTGGTTTGCTCGGACAGGATGCCGCCGTTTCCGGACACAAACGCACGGTGGCAGTCGGCGACCTGGGCCACACCCGCACGGCCCATGATCTGGCGGGTGGCATCGCACACGTGGTGCATGCCGCCAGCCAATCCTGCTTGTCCGAAACCGAGTTGGCCGCCGGCGGTGTTGAGCGGGAAATCGCCGCGGAAGGTCAGGTCGTGATCGGACACGAAGGACATGCCCTTGCCCTTCTCGCAGAACCCGGCGTCTTCCAGGCTGAGCAGCACCGTGATGGTGTAGCAGTCGTAGATCGACACCATGTCCATCTGGTCGCGGGTCAGCCCCGTCATCCCGAACGCGGTATCGGCCGCCTTGCGGATCGGCGTGTCCAACAGGTTCTCGGCGTAGGTGGGTGTCTTGAAGGGCACGTGTTCACCAAAACCCTTGATCCACACCGGCCGGTTGCGGGCGCGTGCCGCCACCTCGGCGCTGGCCACGACGACCGCGGCACCACCGACGCACGGCATCACGATCTCCAGCATGTGCAGCGGGTCGGCGATCACCGGGCTGTTCAGCACGTCCTCGATGCTCACCGGGGTGTCTTTCCAGATGGCGCCGTCGGTGTGGTTGGCGTTGACTCGCTGGTCCACCACGATCTTGGCCATCGCCCGCTCGTCATAGCCGTACTCGTACGCATAGCGTTGCGCCACCTGGCCGTACGGGCCGTTCTGACCGAGGTTGCCGTAGGGAATCTCGAATTCCGCCTGGGGAGAGCCGAATTGGTTGCTGGACGAGCCGAAGAACACCGCGTCGGTCAGCGCCTTGGGTTTCAGCTCGGAGGATGCGGTGATGTAACGCGCCGGCAGGGCGCACAGCACCACGTCGCACAGGCCGAGTTCGATCGCGGCCGCCGCTCGCCACACCATGCCCGCTGCGCTTGCCCCACCGAGGTCGAGCAACTCGGCGAAATTCGCTCGTACACCGAGATATTCGGCCACCGTCGACGGCACGAAGATCTCCGACTCCCCCAGGTGCGAGGTGACGATGCCGTCGACCTGATCGGCCGACAGACCGGCGTCCGCCAAAGCCGCCGCTGCCAGCAGGGCCCACTGTTCCAAGGTGAACGGGGCCGGCGCGGCCTTGGCCATCCGCTCGGGCGGAAGCTCGACGTAGCCGACGATCGCGGCGTCGCCCTGTAATCCCCTACGCGGTCTCATACGCACTCCTCACTTGCGGGGTAGCCCCAGGATCAGCTGGGCAATGATGTTGAGCTGGATCTCGGTGGTGCCGCCGCCGATCAGCTCGGCGGGAAGGTCCAGGTAAGGCGCGACCACCGCGGGTTCGCTGTCCTGCTCCAGGGCCAGCGGTCCGGTCAGCCCCAGGGTGAGTTCGGCTGCGCGACGCAACATCACATTGGTGGCCACCTTCGCGATACTCGACGCCGAACCCGGCGCCTGCCCGTCGAGCAGGCGCAACGTCTCACGCACGCCCAGCGCCTTGAGTGCGTTGGTGTAGGCGTCGATCTCCCCGATGGCATGCAGCACCGGATCGCGATCGGCGCTGACCGCGACGAGTTCGCGCAGTGCGCCCATCCGATCGATGTTGACGTAGCCGCTGATCGCCACCCGTTCGTGGGCCATGGTGCTGATGGCCAACTGCCAGCCCGAAGCCGGGTCCCCGAGCAGCATCTCGTCGGGCACGAACACGTCGGTCAGGAACACCTCGTTGAACTCGGCCCGCCCACTGGACTGAGTGATCTGGCGGAGTTCCACTCCGGGTGAGCGCATGTCGAGGATGAAGTAGCCGATGCCGCGATGCTTGGGGGCATCGGGATCGGTACGGGCCAGCAGCGCACCGTAGTCGGCCCGATGGGCCAGTGAGGTCCAGATCTTGTGCCCGTTGATGCGCCAACCGCCCTCGACCCGCACAGCCCGGGTGCTCAGGGAGGCGAGGTCGGAGCCCGCGCCCGGCTCACTGAACAGCTGACACCAGGACAGGTCGCCCCGCAGGGTCGCGGGCACGAAACGTTCCTGCAGTTCCGGGGCTCCGCCCGCGATGACGCTCGGCAGGATCCACTCGGCTATGCCGACCGACGGCCGCACCAGGTCGGCCCGTTTGCCGAACTCCTCGTCCACGATGAGCTGCTGGCGCACGCTGGCGTCACGTCCCCACGGCGCGGGCCAGTGCGGGGCGATCAGTCCCGCGCCGGCCAGCAATGCACGCCGTGCTCCGACCGCGAACTCCGGGTAATCGCCTTGCCGACCGAAACCGTTGTCGGACAGGGTGAGTGCCCGGTCGAGAACCTCGGCAACCCGGACCCGGAAATCGGCATCGGACTCACCGAGGTTCACCGTGACATCGCGGGAGACGGTGGCCGACAACTGGCCCAGGTTGCGGGTCCAGCGCGAGACCGGACCGATCGAGGCGGCCAGGCTGGTGGCCCGGCGCCAGTACAGGTGCAGGTCGTGTTCCCACGTGAAGCCGATCGCCCCGAGCATGGTGAGCGCCTCGAGTACCAGACCGGGCACCGGCATGACTGCCATCACCGCGGCCGAGCAGGCGGTCAACCGGTGCTGGTCGGTGTCCGCGGTTCCGTCGAGTGCCCGCACCGCATCCCAGGCCGCAGCCGTCGCCAGTGCGCTGTTCACCAGCAGCATGGCTGCCTTGTGCTGCAACGCCTGGAACGTCCCGATCGGCTTGCCGAACTGTTCGCGGGTGCGCAGATGTGCGGTGACGGTGTCCACGCACCACTGGGTGATGCCGGCAGCCGCCGCCGCGGTGAACGCGACAGTCAGATCAGTGACCCGGCCGGCGTCCAACCCGCTCAGGACCGCACCGGCCGGCACCGCGTGATCGCGTAGGTGCAGGATGCCCAGATCGGTGGTCAGGTCGGTGCCACGACGTGATTCGATCTGCCCGGCAGCCGGATTCAGCACTGACCAGAGCAAAGAGCCCGTCTCGTCGGCGAACGGCACCACGACGCGCTGCGCCGAACACATCCCCAGCGTCAGGCCGGACGATCCGGTGAGGCACCACCCGTCACCGTCGCGCCGGGCCGTGAAGTCGGAATGGTCCCCGGATACCAGGACGGCCGGGGTGCCGGAGGCGATCTCCTTGAGCAGCGTCGCGGCAGCGGTGCCCGCCAATGAGGCCACCGCGGCCCCGGTTATCGCCGTGGTGAGCAGCGGACCCGGCAGCAGGGTCGAGCCCGCGGCCTCCAGCACGCAGGCCATGTCTTCCAGCCCGCCACCCTGACCGCCGACTGATTCCGGGAGATGAACGGCGTGGAAGCCGTTGTCCACCAGTGTGTCCCACCAGGCTGGTAACCGGCCTGCGGCCAGATCGTCCAGCCCGGCACGGGTTGCATCGATCGGCGCGTGGCGGGCCGCGAACTGCTCGACGGCTTCGCTGAGCTGTTGTTGCTCCGGGGTCAGAGCGATGGAAACGTGAGTCACGAGCGCCTCCTGGCGGCGAAGAAGCGGGCGCCCTCGGCGATGGACTCCGTCGTCGGCCTCGGCTGCCATCCGAGCTCACGGACCGCCTTGCTGTGATCCATCGGCGACATCACGTGCATCAGCCGCACGGTCAGCGGGCTGAGCTGGTTCTCTTTCTTGCGCAGCCGGGCCGCAGGATCGACCACCGCACCCGCGGCGGCCAGCAGGCGGATCGGAACACCACGCCGTGGTGGTTCTACACCTACTGCCGCACAGGCGGTTTGGTAGATCTCCCGGGCCGCCATGAAACGTTCGGACACGATGTAGCGCTCACCGACCCGGCCCCGCTCGGCGGCCAGCACGAGCGCCTCGGCGGCGTCGGCTATGCCGACGGTCTCCGCCGCGGCGCCCTTGACGTAGAACGGCATCTTGCCCCTTACCGCGGCCGCCACCAGACCGCCGTGCGGCGTCGGCAACCAGTCCCCCGGGCCGTAGGTGTTGGAGACACACATCGCCACCGCGGGCAGGCCGTGTTCCCGGGCATAGCGCAGCACCATCTGTTCGGCGAGCACCCTGGTGTGCACGTAGTCGCCGCCGATGTCGAGCCAGTTGTGCGGCAGATCCTCAGTGGCAAGCCCGGATTCGGCGACTCCGATGGTTGCGATCGAGCTGGTGAAGACGAACTTGCTCAGTCCCGCCTCGACCGCCACATCCAGGACCTCTTGCAGCCCTTCGATATTGGTCCGCCACAGCGGCGCCGGGTCGCTGAGCCAGGCCCTGGCGTCGACGACGCAGTAGTACACGACGTCGCAGTCGTCCATCGCGGCGCGGACCGATTCGGGGTCGAAGATGTCACCGTAAACCCGTTCCACGTCGAGGTCGTCGATTCCACGGGTCGAGCTGGTGCTGCGGATGAGCACCCGAACGTCTTCGCCCCGCTCGACGAGTCGCCTGGCGACATGCGATCCGAGGAATCCGCTGGCCCCGATGACCAGTTTCTTTGTTGCCATGCGCCCTTGCGTTCGTCGTTCTCGGTATTAACGAGACGCTACGTCTCGTCTTGTGGGAGACTACGGTGGGTAGCTTTCCGTGTAAAGATCCCTGCAAAGGACCGACGAGGACGTGCCGATGACCCCCACTGCCGACGAGGCGGTGCCGACAAACTCCGGGCCCCCGCGACGACGCAGCGAGAAGTCGCGGGTCGCCATCATCGACGCCACCCGCGCACTTCTGCTGGACCGGGGTTTCGACGGGCTGAGCATCGAGGCCGTCGCCGCCCGGGCCGGGGTCGGCAAACAGACCATCTACCGCTGGTGGCCGAGCCGGCCCGCACTGGTCGCCGACGTGCTCCTGGAGGACGCCGACAAGATCCTGGCCACCATGCCGCACACCGACGACGTCACCGCGGACCTGGTCGCGTGGGCCGGCACGCTCGCCGCAGCCCTGACCACACGACGCGGCAACGCCATGCTGCGCATCCTGACCGCGGCGTCACTCGAGCACGAGGACACCGCAGCGCGGCTGCGGGCAGGCTTCAGCCGGCCACTGCTCGATTCCGTGCGCACCCGACTGCTGGCCGACCAGATCGAGCCCGACCTGGCGTCAGCGGCCGCCGACGCTCTGCTCGGCGGTGTGGTCTATCCGGTGCTGTCCGAGGGCCAGGGCTACTCCCGGCAGCGCGCCGAAACGACGGCACGCACCATCGTCGCGAGCCTGCGCGGCCAGACTGCCGGCTGAAGCAGTACCCGTTACGCGCCGGGCGTGGCGCCGGGCGCCCGCACCACCATCGGCACAGCGGGGAAGTACGTCGCCATCTCCGAGCGACACTTACGCAGGGCGGCGGTACCGTAGCCGCGCTGACGAAATTCCGGGAGGATCCAGATCCGGACGTTGACCTCACCGTGGGTCAGCTCGCCGAACACCATGCCGACCTTCTGGTCGCCCTCCAGCGCCACGAACCAGACGGCCTCTTCGGCGTCCACCCGTCCCAGGGCAGCGCGGATCTCGTCGTCGACATCGGCGACCGGAGCACCCGACCCGTCGCCGGACGAACCCACATCGGTGGTCCGGGCGACGAAGATGTCGCGATCGTCAGCAGCCTTGAACGCCCGCAACTCCAGCGATTCACCCGAGGCCGCAGGACGCTCGGACACCGTGAAGCTGAGCTGGCTGTTCAGGTCATCGAGTTCGGCGGCGATCCCCCGTCGCGAATCCTTGGTGATCTGCGCGAACGACAGCCCCACCACGGCTTCCGACGCCAGGTGCGAGGTGCCGAGCAGCTGGGCAACCGCAGCGACGGCGGCCGCGCGGTCGTCGGCGTCAACGATCACATCGAGCACCTCGTGGCGCCGGTTCAGGGCGTTGAGCAGAGCATCGGCAATTTCGCGCCGGGCTGCGGCTTGGTCGTGATCGGTCATACCGCGAGCGTAGATCAGCAGCGTGTCCTCTGTGGAGGGCAACCGTGCAGAACAGCTGCCACCTCAGACATTTGATCTTTCCTTCCACCACGCCACAGCGACATCCACCAGCAGAAAGGCCACCAGGCTCAAGCCGAACAACGGCAGAGACCATCCGATGACGGCGGCGACGACAACCACGGCCACGCTTCCCCAGGGCGGCAGCTGGCGCAGCGCCCCGCGCAGCGGTGCACGCCCCACCGCCCAGACCGAACCCCGGGTGGGCCTGCGCTGCCACCACATCCGGTAACCGCGCACGATGACGGTGATCAGGCCGACCATGGTGAGCGCCAGGACGATCTGGTTGGCAATGCCGAACAGCAGGCCCATGTGGGCATCGATCGTCCAGTCGGTGAGCTTGGCCAGCAGGGGCCATTGCGCGAGGTTGACCCGGTCGGTCACCTTGCCGGAATCGGCGTCGACCGCGATCTCGTCGGCACGCGTGGGCCAATCACGTTTGCGTTCAGCGACTTTCCACGCCTGACCGGCTTCGGCCGGCGGATACATCCACATCGGGCCGCGCAGCCCGGCCTCCTCCGCCGTCCGCAGCACGGTGTCGGCGCCGCGCAACTCAGACGGGCCGCCGTGGTGGCCGTGATGCTCAGCGGTAGCGGCCGGGGCACCCGACAGCGAGGTGTCGACGGCAGGCGCCGTGGTGTTCAGCTTCGCCTGGATACCGTTGACCGTCTCGCCCGCATAGCGGGACCAGGTGATACCCGACACCGACAGCGCGAGCAGGACCGCCACTATCCACACCCCCACCGCGCCGTGCCAGGACAGCGTGCGTCGACGCCCCGAAGCCGTGCGGTCCGGCAGGACCAGGTCACGCGTCGTGCGGTTCTCCCGGCGACGCATGATCCACAGTGCCAGCCCCGCCAGTGCGATCACCCACATCCAGCTGGCTGCGAGCTCGCTGTAGTTGCGGCCGAACGCCCCGAGATGCAGGTTGCGGTGCAGCTCGTCGAACCAGGCCCGCACCGGCATCCACTGCCCGTAGGTGGTCAGCGCGCCGCGGACCTCACCGGTGTACGGGTCGACGAACACTGTGCGTGAGTAGTCCGGCGGGATGTCCTTGAATTCCGGACCCACCAGCAGGCGGATCTGGGTGGTCTCGTCAGGCGCAGCCGGCGGGCGGATGCTTTCCACCGTGCCTTCCGGGTGGGCATGGCGCGCCGCGGCAACCTGGTCGGCCAGTGGCAGGCGCTCGGTGCCGACCTGCTCGACCGTCAGCTCGTGCCGGTAGACGAACGTGTCGATCTGCGGGATCAACGCATAGAGCAGGCCGGTGACAGCGGCGATCAGGATGAACGGGCCGACGAAAATCCCGGCATAGAAGTGCAGCCGCACCAGAAGCGGACGGATGGAATGGGGTTTGACGGGCGGAGGGGATTCCTCGCGTAGTTGATCGTCAGGGGTGAGGGTCATGGAAACGCCTTCGCGGAAAAACGTGAAAGAACGAGAAAGGTGCGCACGGGGCACAACGGAAAGCAGCCCTGTCGGTGATCGACGGGCATCAGATGAAGGGGTGGGGTTAAAAACTCACGCCGGACGGCGCCGGCGGTGCCCGCATTCCCAGACCCGCGCACAGCAGAATCGGCTGCGCCACAACCACATTCGAAGTCCGCCAGAGCTCACGGACCGACGGGCGGATCCGGGCGCCGGCGAAGACCCGCAACCAGCACAGCACCGAGGCACCGACCACATAGAGGTACTCGGCCAGGCCGATCACCAGACCGAGGCCCACCGCGGCGGCCGCGTGCAGACCCACCATCGGTGCGGTGAACAACGATGCCGCGTGATGGTGCCCGCCGGACATCGCCAGCGCCAAATGCCCGAGCAGCTGCCCGGCGACCAGGGCGGCGATCAGCAGACCGGTCTTGGCCGGACGCGTCTGCGGGTTCAGACCACCCACTGCGGCACCGAGCGCCGCGCAGAGCAGCAACAGCACGATCAGTGGGCTACTCGTCGGAGCCATGCCGCCTGCCGCGGTGTGCGCGACCGTCGCGGTCAATGCCGAGCAAACGCCGACCAGACCACCGCGCAGGCGCGCGGCGTGCTTGGCAGACGTGCTCACCCGCGGAACCTTACCGTGCGGCCTGAGCTGGGCTTCCGGCGTCGGGCCCTAGGGTGACGATTGTGGGTGGCCCGGCATATGACCAGTACGAGTTGTTCGCCCCCGAGTACGCCCGGGCCTTCGCCGGCGAATTCGAATCCCGACCCTTCGACCGTGCGGTTCTGCGGTCGTTTGCGGACCTGGTGGCGCGGGCCGGCGGACGCAACGCCCTCGATGTGGGGTGCGGGCCCGGTGAGGCCGCCGCCGAGCTTGCCGACTGTGGATTGGAGACCGAAGGAATCGACGGCTCGGCTGCGATGGTGTCTCTCGCCAGGCAGAGATGGCCGGAGCTGCGGTTCCAGACCGCCGACATGTTCGACCTCCCGTACGCGCCGGGGACCTTCGATGCGGTGTGTGCCTGGTACTCGATCATCCACAGCCCCGCCGAGGCTCTACCGGAACTGTTCACCGCGTTCCGCCGGGTCCTGACCGATTCGGGCTGGTTGCTGCTGGGATTCCAGACCGACGGTGAGACGGCGGTCTACGAACACGCCTTCGGCCGGGACGTGGCATTGACGTTCCTCCGCCACGACATCGCCACGGTATGTGCTGCGCTGGAAGGGTCGGGATTCACGGTGTATGCGACCACCAAGCGCGCCCGTCAGGCGCAGCTGGATGAGCCGACGGCCCAAGCCATGGTCATCGCGCATCGCTAAAAATCAGCCTTGACTTATATAAGTAAGAACTTTTAGAGTGGTGGCGTGCACGCCTTCGACATCCTCGGAGATCCGGTGCGCAGGCGGATCTTGGAGCTCATCCAGGCGGGTGAGCTGTCATCTGGTGCCATCACCGAGGTGATCCGAGCCGAGTTCGAGATCACCCAGCCTGCGGTATCGCAACACCTCAAGGTGTTACGGGACAACGGCTTCGCCAGCGTGCGGGCCGAGGGCACGCGCCGCCTGTACACCGTCGACACGGCGCCGTTGCGTGAGGTCGACCAATGGCTGGAGCGCTTCCGCCGCAATTGGACGCCGCATCTGGATGCGCTGGCGACCGAGATCGCGCGTGGCAAGCGTGAACGAAGACGAACCACGAACAAGGAGGCTTCCCCGTGATCGACGTCCAACACCAGCTCAACGCAGTCCGCCGCAGCGTGGGCCGCAAGACGTTCGAGGCGCGTGAGGCGCGCGTCGTGAGCGTCAGCCAGACCTACGACACCGACGCCGCCGATCTATGGGATACCTGCACCAGCATCGAACGGATCCCCCGCTGGTTCCTGCCGGTCACGGGCGACCTGCGGCTGGGAGGCCGTTTCCAGCTGGAAGGTAACGCGTCCGGCGAGGTGCTGAGCTGCGATCCGCCGCGTTCGTTCACGACCACATGGGAGGCCATGGGGGCGACCAGTTGGGTCGAGGTCACCATCACGGCCGCGGGTGAGGACCGGGCGACCTTCACGCTCGACCACATCATGCACTCCGGCGACGACGACGAGTTCTGGTTGCAGTTCGGACCGGGGGCGGTCGGAGTCGGTTGGGACTCCGCACTTCTCGGCTTGGCCGGATACCTCAGTGGCGGCGACCGCATCACGCCGGAGGAGGGCGCGGCCTGGGCGGCCGGCGAGGAGGGCCGTGGCTTCATGTCCAGCGCGAGCGAACTCTGGCACGAGGCCGCGTTGGCCGCCGGCGAAGATCCCGCGCAGGCACGCGCCGCGGCGGATCGCACCACCGCCGCGTACACCGGGGGCTGACCTGGTCAGACGCGCCGTGACGGGTGCCGCCGGACCGCCGCCGTACCCTGTCGGTGTGCCCGACCTCCACCCGAACCTGACCGTGCTGGCTCCCCTGCTCGGCACCTGGGCCGGTCCCGGCGCCGGTGAATATCCGACGATCGAGTCGTTCGAGTACCTCGAAGAGATCGCCTTCGGTCACGTTGGCAAGCCGTTCCTGACATACAGTCAGCGCACCAAGGCCCGCGATGACGGTCGGCCGCTGCACGCCGAGACCGGATACCTGCGAGTTCCGGCTCCCGGCCGGGTCGAATGGGTGCTGGCGCACCCCACCGGCATCACCGAGATTCAGGAAGGCACCGTGCGTGTCGTCGACGAACGCATCGACATGGAACTGTCCGCGACCACGATCGGGCTGACCGCCTCGGCCAAAAACGTTGCGGCACTGTCACGTTCCGTCCATGTCGACGGCGACGTACTGACGTACAGCTTGCAGATGGGCGCGGTCGGGCGGCCCCTGCAGCACCACCTTTCCGCCACGCTGACCAGGAAGACCGAATGAGCCAACAGACGCCGACCGGCAAGATCGCCCTCCCCTCCGACCTCGACGCCGTCACCGACATCGGCGAAGAGGACCATTCGGAAATCGACCCGAGGGCCGTCGAGCGCATCTGGGAGTCGGTGCGGTACTGGTACGGATCCGGCATGCACCCGGCCATCCAGGTGTGCTTGCGCCGCAACGGAAGAACCGTGCTGAATCGGGCCATCGGCCACGGCTGGGGCAACGGTCCCGCCGACGCGCCGGATGCCGAGAAGATTCCCGTCACCACCGCGACCCCGTTCTGCGTCTACTCCGCGGCCAAGGCGATCAGCACCACCGTGGTGCACATGCTCGTCGAGCAGGGACATTTCTCCCTCGACGACCGGGTCTGCGACTACCTGCCCAGCTACACCAGTCACGGCAAGGACCGCACCACCATCCGGCATGTGGTGACCCACAGTGCCGGCGTGCCGATCCACACCGGACCGCGTCCCGACGTCACCCGCGTCGACGACAGCGAGTACACCCGCGAGCAACTGGCCCTGCTGAAACCGGTGTACCGACCAGGTCTGGTGCACATCTATCACGGGCTGACCTGGGGCCCGCTGATCCGCGAGATCGTCTCGGCAGCCACCGGTCGCAACATCCGAGACATCCTGGCCGACGAGATCCTCGACCCGCTGGGTTTCCGGTGGACCAATTACGGTGTTGCCCCAGAAGAGGTTCCGTTGGTGGCACCCAGCCACGTCACCGGTAAGCCGCTACCCGCTCCGATCGCCGCAGCGTTCCGGGCCGCAGTGGGCGGGACGCTGGACCGGATCATCCCCCTCAGCAACACGCCGTTGTTCCTCACCAGCGTCATCCCCTCGTCGACCACCGTGTCCAACGCCGACGAGCTGTCCCGGTTCGCCGAGATCCTGCGCCGCGGAGGCGAACTCGACGGGGTCCGGATCATGAAGCCCGAGACACTGCAGGCCGCGACCACACCGTGCCGGCGGATGCGGCCCGACGTGGCGACCGGCCTCAAGCCGATGCGCTGGGGCACCGGGTACATGCTCGGCGGAAAGCGCTTCGGGCCGTTCGGCCGCAACACGCCCTCGGCGTTCGGGCACACCGGCCTCGTCGACATCGCGGTGTGGGCCGACCCGCAGCGCAGCCTGTCGGCCGCGATCGTCAGCAGCGGTAAGCCCGGTGCGCACCGTGAGGCCAACCGCTATCCCGCGGTGCTGGACCGGATCGCCGCCGAGATCCCGATCGGCTGAGTCAGCGCGGAACCTGAGTCAGCGCAGCTTCTCCCCGTACACCCGCTCGACGGTCAGCTTCATCAGTACCCGTCGGTCGGAGACCATCACCGACCGGTATTCGTCCCAATCGGGGTGCTCCCCGGCGGCCTTGCGGTAGTAGTCGACCAGTGCCTGGACCTCGGGTCCGTGCGGGTCGACTCCCGGCCCGGTGAGCGTCACCGGACCTTCCGCGGTGGCCCAGGACCAGCCGTCGGCACTGGTCACTTCGAGCGCGGCCCGGGGGTCGCGCCGGAGGTTGACCGTCTTGGCCCGCCCTTCGGTCATCGACACGTAGACGACGCCGGCGGCCCGGTCGAAGTACGGCGTCACCGGCGACAGTTGAGGGACGCCGGAGGCCTTGATCGTGGCCAGCACGCCCAGCCGGGCCTCGGCGAGCAGATCGCGCGGATCGAACGGGTTAGATGAGGTGACGGTCACATCTGTGCGCAACCGCCGATCGCACGCCTGCTATTCCAGGAGTCTGCCGATGCCCGACGAGCCTCTCCGCGACGATCTCGCCGAACTGCTGCGCCGGAGGGCGCTGACTGAGGACCCCGGCCGACCGGAGGCGGTGGCCCGCCGCCACGCCGCCGGTGGCCGTACCGCACGAGAGAATATCGCCGACCTCATCGATGACGGATCGTTCGTCGAGTACGGGCGGTTCGCGATCGCGGCTCAGCGACAGCGTCGCAGCACCGACGACCTGATCGAACGCACCCCAGCCGACGGTCTACTGGCCGGCACGGCACGGATCGACGGCGCCGCGTGTGCGGTGCTCTCGTACGACTACACCGTCTTGGCCGGAACCCAGGGCGCCATCGGCCACCGCAAGAAGGACCGGTTGTTCGAGATCATCGAGCGGCTGAAGTTGCCGACCGTGTTCTTCGCCGAGGGGGGCGGCGGCCGCCCGGGTGACACCGATATCCCGACGGTCTCCTCCCTGGAGATCCGGGCATTCGCGTTGTGGGCCGGGCTGTCCGGCCTGGTACCGCGCATTGCCGTGGTCAAGGGCCGGTGTTTCGCCGGCAACGCGGTAATCGCTGGTGCCGCCGACCTGATCGTCGCGACCGAGGACAGCTCGATCGGGATGGGCGGGCCGGCGATGATCGCCGGCGGTGGCCTCGGCGAGGTCGCGCCCGACGATGTCGGCCCGATCTCGGTACAGGCGTCCAACGGCGTCGTCGACATTGTCGTGGCGGACGAACAGGAGGCGGTCGCCACCACCAGGAAGCTGATGGGCTACTTCACCGGAGCGGCCGAGTCCGTTCCGGGACCCGCCGCAGACCAAACAGCCTTGCGCACAATGATTCCCGAACGGGCCCGGCGTGCCTATCTGGTGGCACCGATCATCGAGACGCTGGCCGATGCCGGCTCGGTCACCTTCTTGCGCCCGAAGTTCGCCCCGGAGATGGTGACGGCTCTGGCGCGCATCGACGGTAGGCCGGTGGGCATCATCGCCAACAACACCATGGTGATGGCCGGCGCCATCACCGCCGCGGCGTCCGACAAAGCCGCCCGGTTCCTGCAGTTGTGCAATGCATTCGGCCTGCCGGTGGTGTCGCTGGTGGACTGCCCCGGATACATGGTCGGCCCGGCTGCCGAGGCGGAAGCCCTGGTACGGCGCGGGTCCCGAATGCTGGTGGCCGGTGCAGCATTGACGGTGCCACTGGTGGCGGTGATCCTGCGGCGCGGTTACGGCCTTGGGGCACAGGCGATGTGCGGTGGCAGCCTCCACGAACCGCTGCTCACGGTGGCGTGGCCAGGCGCCCACCTGGGTCCGATGGGCCTGGAGGGCGCTGTCCGGCTCGGTCTGCGGAAGGAACTGGAGGCCATCGCCGACGACGATGAGCGCGAGCAGGCGGTACGGGCCGCCACGGCGGCCGCCGAGGAAAACGCGCGGGCGCTCAACTCCGCATCGTTGTTCGAGATCGACGATGTCATCGACCCGGCGGAAACCAGGGGGTTGATCGCCGCAACACTGGCCGCGGCCGCTGCGCAGGAACGGCCCGCGGCCCGTCCGAGGTTCATCGACACCTGGTGATCGTCACAGCCTGAGGCGGTGCGGATCTCCACGCCTCTGACCATACGACCGGACCGTTGACTACACGTTGTAGTAGACGTAACGTCCGAGGCATGCGGCGGTGGAGTTTCGCTCAATGGGGACTGCTCATCATCTCGCTGTTCCATGTGGTGCAGGCAATCATCGGTTTCATTGCCGAGCCGAGTTTCGCCATCGGTCCGGATGCGCCGACCACGCCGATTCTCGGGATGGACTACAACGGCTGGCATGCAGTGGCCGGCCTGGCATTGTTCGGTCCCGGACTGCTTTTGTGCCGGCGAAAATCGTGGGCCGTGCTCTATCTTCTGCTGGCTGCGGTAGCCGGAGCACTGCCGGGGATCTGGGCGTTCTTCTCCAACCAGGTGGCTTTCATATTCGCCTTCCCCAACAACACCACCGACGCGGTAGTGCATCTGGCAACCGCCGCTCTGATGCTGGCAGTGGCAGGTGTGCAGATCTACCGCGATGGTGGCCTACGCAACTCGTTGTCCGGGCTAACCCTGAAGCGGTGAGCAGATCAGTTAGCTGGACGGGACCTGGGTAACGATTCGGTCACTACCCCTGCTGTCGCAGATCACGATCAATTAAGAATGACGACCGGTCTCTGAGACATTTCAAGATCATCGGCCGCATTTCGGCATTATTGAGTCGCAATTCACGGGGCCCGCTGTAACACCGCCACACCCGTCACAGCCGTTTCACAGCGCCGAAGCTTTGCTCGCCTGCGCTGCGGTTACTTTCGAAATCGGGCCGGGGACATCAGCGATCACCAATCGCGCCCCAATGAGAATCTGAGAATCCCGAAGGAAATGATCATGAAATTCACTGGTATTACCGCGCGTCGTGGAATTGCCGGCGCTTGTGCCGCGGGCCTGCTCGGCGGGGTGGCCGCCGCAATGATCGGCGCACCGGCGGCGTCCGCCGCACCCGACTGCAGCGCCAGCGGGGTGGCCGGCACGGTCAGCAACACCACCGGCGCCGCGCGCGCCTATCTGGACAGCCACCCGGGCGCCAACCAGGCCGTGACCGCCGCGTTCGCCCAACCGCGTCCGCAGGCCGCGGCCACGCTGCGTGGTTACTTCACCGCCAACCCGCAGGAGTACACCGACCTGCGCGGCATCCTGGCCCCCATCGGGGACACGCAGCGTGCGTGCAACGTGACGGCACTCTCGCCCGAGCTCGCCTCGGCCTACTCGGAGTTCATGGCCGGGTAGCCCACTGGATACCGTGGAGGCAGGCCGACACACGTCAAGGAGGACGGATGGCGAACCCGTGGCAGGTGGTCAGAGGTACGAAGGTGGCGGGACAATCGGCCACCCGCGTACGTAAGCGAAACCCGTCTCCGCTGGAACCGGCCTGGACACCACCGCAGGCCCGCTATGGCGTCGGGATCCACCACAACGTGGCGGTCCGTGCCTCCGACGGCACGGTGCTTCGCGCCGACATCCACTATCCGACGGTTCCCGAGACCGGGGCACCGGCACCGGGGCCGTTCCCTGTGCTGTTGTCCATCACCCCCTACGGCAAGAAGGCCCCGCCGCCGGCCGCCCAGATCGGTGGCGGGGCCACCCCGTACCTGATCCGGCGCGGCTATATCGAGGTGATGGCCGACGTGCGGGGCACCGGCGCCTCGGGCGGATCGTTCGAGATGCTGGGCGCCGTCCAGGTCCAAGACGGTGTCGACTTGGTGAATTGGGCTGCACGGCTGCCTAATTCGAATGGCAAGGTCGGGATGTTCGGCATCTCCTACCTGGCCATCAACCAGATTCTCACGGCCGCGGCGGTCGGCCCTGACTCACCGTTGAAGGCGATTTTCCCGGTGATGGCCGCCAATGACTTCTACCGCGATGTGGTCACCATGGGCGGCGTGCCGCACATGCGCACGGTGCGCGCCTATGGCGCGGTCTATTCATTGCTCAACGTGGTCAACCCGGTGTTGGAGTTCGCCAAACGCGGCACTCATGAGCGCCCCCGGGTCGGTGGCCTGGCCGCGGTGCGCCAGCGCGGACGTGACCAGCGCCAGTACTTCCGGACCATGATCAGCGACGCGACCGCCGGCGGGGACACCGCTTTCGACGGGCCGTTCTGGGACACCATGCGGGCCTCGGACGTGCTGCCCGAGATCGCGAACAACAACGTTGCGGTCTTCCTGATCGGCGGCTGGCACGACGCATTCCAGCGCGGTGCCCCGCTGAATTACGCCGCGCTGCAGAACGCCTACACCGGACGGCCGCCGAACGCTCCGATGGAGCCCGGCCAACCGCTCTCGGACCGGGTGCAATTGATGATGGGCCCCTGGTACCACGTCTCAGACATGGACGGGCTGCACGTCCATGCGTTGCAGTTGCGCTGGTTCGACCGATGGCTCAAGGACGACATCAACGCCGAGGTGACAGGCCCGCCCATCCGCTTCCAGGCCATCGGCAGCTCGGAATGGTTCCAGGCGCAGGATTACCCGTTCCCGGAAGCCACGCCGACCCCGATGTACCTGGCCGAGGGCGGGCACCTTGTCGAGGAACCGTCTGCCGAACAGACCGAGGCCACGCTGCGCTACACGGTGCGCGGTCCGATATCCGGCCGCAGCCTGGAGCAGTGGACCCTCGGAATGGGCAGTTTCATGGCCGCCCAGACGGGTCGGCGCATCCGCTACGACCTGGACAACCGTCGCCTGCAGCGCGAGGCCCTGACCTACACCACGGACGAGTTTGCCGAAGCCCAACTCATCGCCGGCCCAGTCACTTTGACTGTGCACGCGACGGCTGACAGCACCGAGACCCTGTGGGTGGCACACCTCGACGACGTGGCACCGGACGGGGCCAGCCGACCGCTGACCCAGGGCGCCCTGCTCGGATCGCACCGCGCGCTGGATCCGGAGAAGACGTGGCACGCGCCGGACGGAACGATTCTGCGGCCGCACCACGTCAGCACCCGCGCCGCCGTCGAGCCGGTGGTGCCCGGTGAGCTGACCCGTTACGACCTGGAGGTCTTCCCCACCGCAGCGCTGATCGAACCGGGCCATCGGCTACGGCTGACGCTGACCACCTACGACTTCCCCCACCTGGTGCCCACCCAGCCGGCCCGGCAGGCGCTGGCCGGCGGCACCTACCGGATCCGGCAGGGCGGGGACGCGCCGTCGAGCCTGCTCATCCCACTGGCCGATCCCGCGGCGTTCACTCCGGACGAGTCGCGCGGAGGTACGTAAGCCTTCCGGCCAGCCGGATGTGCCCGGATCCCACCACCGTGCAGTCGAATCCGGCTTCCTCGAACAGCCCAGGCAGGGCGTCCCCGCGCACGTCGACGACGTGCAGTCTGCCGCCTGGCCGCAGCACCCGGAACAGCTCGCGGGCGGCCGCGATCTTGGTCGCTTCGTCGAGGTGGTGCAGCATCATCGACGACAGCGCCCGGTCGAACTCGCCGCAGTCGAACGGCAGTTCCTGGGCGTAGGCCCGGGTGAAACCGATACCGGTCATACCCTTGGCTTTTCGATCTGCCCGCCGCAGCGCCCGGGGATCGGGGTCCGTCCCGATGATATCGGCGCCGGAACATGCCTTCTTGGCGCGGACGGTGAGATTACCGGTTCCACAACCTATTTCGATGACGCGCTGGCCTGCTGAGAGTCCGGCCTGCGCGACCAGTTGCCGGTAGGCGGGGTTCATCCCCAAGACCCGCGTCAGCAGGTCGTAGCCGGGCAGGAACGCGTCATGGCCCCCGGCAGGCAGGTAGTCATGCCGGTTTGTCAGACGATGTGGACGATGTTCGGTCATGAACTCCATGATCCAGAGGGTTCCAACGGGATAGTTGGGTGAAGATTGGCGATATCTGGATTATCTTTGGCGCTGTGCCCGAAATGTCTCGCTTGGTGCGCCACCGCGACGGCGTCCCGGTCTACCGGTACTGGACTGATCGCGACGTGCCGCCGGTGTCGGTGGCGCGGGGAAAGCGCGCGGAACTGCCCGAGCATCGGCCGCACATCCACGATTTCCCGGTGCTCTGGTACGTACCGACCGAGGATGTGGTCTACGTCGTGGCAGCAGGTGAGGTGATCGACCCACGGCCGCTGACCGCCGAGGCCGACGGGATCGGCGTGTACTTCGACCCCACTGCGCTGGGACACGACGCCGCGTCTCCCTGGCCCACCTGGCAGGCCCACCCGCTGCTGTTCCCGTTCCTCCACGGCCGATCCGGCGGGCTACTGCAACTGAACGTACCCGCCGATCGACAGCCACTGTGGGACAACACCATCCGATCGATCGAGGAGGAATTGGCCGCCCGGTGTCAGGGCTACCGCCAAGCGGTGCTCGCCCATCTGACCCTGCTGCTCATCGACCTGGCCCGGCTGGCCGACGATGTGGTGAGCGACCTGCGGCGCAGCGGCGAGCCGTTGCTGGCCGAGGTATTCATGGTGATCGACCGCCGACTGTCGGGGCCACTGTCGCTGAGTGACGTCGCCGATGAGGTCGGAATGACAGCGGGCCATCTCACCACTTTGGTGCGCCGGCGGACTGGACGCCCCGTCGGCGAGTGGATCAACGAGCGGAGGATGAGCCGGGCACGCGACCTGCTCGGCGAAACGGACTTACCCGTGGCCGAAGTCGCCAAGCGGGTGGGAATGGCCGACCCTGGATACTTCAGCCGCCAGTTCCGCCGGGTACACGGTGTGTCACCGCGGGAGTGGCGCAAACCGGCCACCTCCGGCATCAGAACCGAATCACCTTGATAACAGAGGGGTTACGCCGGGCGCGGCCACAGTAGGTGCAACTCAGGCGTTGTTAGCGTGCCGGTGTGAGACTGAGACTGTTCGGTCGGATGTCGCGCCGCGTGGCGGCTGCGGCGATTTCAGGACTGATGTTGCCGGGGATGGTCATGGCCGGGCCGACACCGACCGCCGCTGCGTATTCGCGCGATGGCCTGCCGGTGGAACGCCTGCAGGTGCCGTCAGCCGCGATGGGTCGCGACATCACGGTCCAGTTCCAGGGCGGCGGGCCGCACGCGTTGTTCCTGCTCGACGGGTTGCGCGCGCAGGACGACGACAACGGTTGGGATATCAACACCGCGGCGTTCGAGTGGTTCTACAAGTCCGGCATATCGGTGGTCATGCCCGTGGGTGGGCAATCCAGCTTCTACAGCGACTGGTACCGCCCAGCGGCCGGCAGTGCCGGCACCACCACCTACAAGTGGGAAACCTTCCTGACCCAGGAACTTCCGGCCTACCTGGCCGCCAAGCGGGATGTCGCGCCGACCGGCAACGCCGTTGTCGGGCTGTCGATGTCCGGTGGGCAGGCCCTGAACCTGGCCATCTGGCATCCCGCCCAGTTCATCTTCGCCGGGGCCCTGTCCGGCTTCATGAACCCGTCACAAGGCCTGTGGCCCACCATGATCGGCTTCGCGATGAAGGACGCCGGCGGCTACAACTCCACCGACATGTGGGGCACCTCCAACGATCCGGCCTGGCGACGCAATGACCCTACGGTCAACATCAACCGGCTGGTGGCCAACAACACCGCCGTGTGGGTGTATTGCGGCAACGGCGTTCCCTCAGAACTCGACGCTCCTGGCGGCAACTTCGGCACGCTCTACAGCGCGCAGTTCCTGGAGAACATCACGATCAATTCCAACAAGGAGTTCCAGCAGAAGTATCTGGCCGCCGGCGGCCGCAACGCGAAGTTCAACTTCCCGCCCAACGGGACCCACGGGTGGAACTACTGGGGCGCCCAACTGCAGGAGATGAAGCCCGACCTGCTGCGGGTTCTGAACGAGAACGCGGCGGCGGCAGCTGCTCCGCCGCCGGCGCCGGCCGCACCGGTGGTGCCCGGGCAGGTCGCTCCCGTGCCCGGCCAAGTCGCCCCGGTACCAGGCCAGGTTCCCGGCATCGCAGCAGCACCCGCGGCACCGGTGGTGCCCGGCATGGCCGGAGTGCCCGGCACTGCGGGAGTGCCCGGTCAGGTGCCCGGTTTGGCCGCCGCGCCTCGGGTAGCCGGGGTGCCCGGAGTGGCTCCGGTAGCTCCGGTCACTCCGGTGAGCCCCGGCCTGCAGACGGTACCGGTAGCACTGCCGCGAGCCTGAGCCACGTTCGTAACGCCATGGCGGAGAATCGGCCGAAATCTCGCCGTGGCGCTACGAATGCGGAGATGTCATCACAGGAAGAGATGACTTTCATCAAGAACTATCGTTGGACTTGATCAGCTGAAGCGGCTGTCATGAAGGCATGACACGCCCATCCCTCGCCGTGGCCGCCTTCGCCGTGACCGCTGCCGTGACCGCTGCCGTGACCGGCGCACTGGTCACTGCACCCGCCGCTCTCGCCGATGACCCGACGGCGGGTGTCTCCCGCACCGAGCTTCAGCGCTCGGCCGCCCCGACCCCCGGGTTCGAGATCATCCAGACCCGGTTCGAAATCCCGGTGGGCAAGGAATCCGGCCGCCACAGCCACCCCGGACCTGAAGTGGGTTACATCGTCCAGGGTGACGTCGACATGGTCTTCGACGATCGGCCGACCCAGCACCTGCATTCGGGCGACCCGTTCCTCATCCCGGCCGGGGTCATCCACGACGCCCACAACGTCGGCACCGTGCGGACCCTGATGTTGTCCACCTATGTGGTGCCCGTCGATCAGCCGCTGGTGACCATGTATTGATCCCCGGTCCGCACGCCACGGTAGATGCCGCGGCGGACGATCCAGGGCTGCAGCACCCGTTCGATCGACCAGGACGGGAATCGGAAGGCAAATCCGTTGGGTGCGAACACCTCCAGCCCGTCCGGTTGCACTCCGAGCACCGAGCCCCACCGACTGGCCGGCGGACGGTAGCGGCGCATGTTGCCGCCGGCGAAGTGGGCGGTCACGTTTCGCGCCAGCAGTCCGTCGGCCCGATTGCGGGCCGAGGAGCGCAGTGGGTCGGTAGCCGCGACATCGCCGACGGCGAACACACCGTCAGTACCCGGCACCCGCAGTTCCGGTGTCACCCGCACGAACCCGCGCTCGTCGAGGATGCCGGCCGGCAGCCAGGCCGTGTTGGGCCGGACCCGACCGATGGCCCACAGCACCGCATCGGCCTGCACCGACGGCTGGCCGGTGCTCCAGTGGACCGCTTCGGAGGTGATCGCCGCGCAGTCGAAGCCCTCCGGTACCGCAGCTCGATGCCTGGGGTGCAGCGTCACGCCCGCCGCCGTCAGCCTGCGTTCGACCCGCTTCCGGGCGCGCCAATGATGCTGCGGCAGAGGGTGTTCGCCCGGGTAGTACAGCCCCACCCGGGTATCCGGCCACCGAACGGCGATATTGGCTGCGCTACTGGCCGCCGCAGCGCCGCCGCCGATGACGGCAACTGACTGCGCCGAACCCAACCGCTCGTGCGCGGTCCGCAGCCCGGCATCGACATCGCCGGCCGACTGCAGAACCGCCCGCCGCCAGAAGCCATTCGTCACACCGGTCGAGATGACCAGCGCGTCATAGGGTTCCACCTGCCCGTTCCCGTCGGCATCCCGCACGCTGACCGTCCGTGCCGAGAGGTCGACCCCGGTCAGCGTGCCGTGCACGGTGCGGACCCGGTCGAGTTCGCGGAACCGGTCGAAGCCGATCCAGTAGTTCCGGGCCCAGTCTTCGGGCCGGGCCAGTCGCGTGCCCAGTTCCTGACCGCTGACCAGGCCGGGGTTGACCGAGATGCCGACGACGTCGAAGCGACGTGCCAAGCGGATCCCGGTGAGCACGCCGGTGTCGCCGAGTCCGGCGATCACCACGCGCTTTCGGTCCATGTTCGTCGACGCTACCGCCCGCCTGCAGGCCATCGGATCCCTTTCCCTATCGTGGCTGGATGAGCAGCGTCGCTGATGCGGACCGGGTCGCCGACCTCGCCCGCCGGGTCGTGGCCGACCACGACCCCAAGAAGGTTCCGATCCCCGAGTACCTGGCCGCCTGTTATGACGCGGGCCTGTCCTGGGTGCACTTCCCGGAGGGCCTCGGCGGTCTCGGGGTCTCGCGCGGTCTACAGGCCGTGGCCGACCGCATCCTGCAGGGCGCCGGTGGTCCCATCCCGTTGAGCCTCAATCCGATGGGCTACGGGATGGCGGCCCCCACGGTGCGTGAGCATGCCCAGTCCGACGAGCTCAAGAAATCCTGGCTGCGGCCGCTGGCCAGTACCGAACACATCTGGTGCCAGCTGTTCTCCGAGCCGGGCGCCGGATCGGATCTGGCCGGGCTGGCCACCTCCGCAGTCCTCGACGGGGACGAGTGGGTGCTGAACGGGCAGAAGGTGTGGACCAGCCTGGCCCACCGGGCTCGCTGGGGCCTCCTGCTGGCCCGCTCGAATCCCGATGTGCCCAAGCACAAGGGCCTGACGTACTTCGTGCTGGACATGCACGGCTCGGGTGTGGAGACCAGGCCGCTGCGGCAGATGACCGGCCAGGCCGAGTTCAACGAGGTGTACATCACCGACGCCCGCATCCCCGATACGCACCGGCTCGGCGCGGTGGGCAACGGCTGGAACGTCGCGATGACGACGCTGATGAACGAGCGCAGCGCGCTCGGCGGTAGCGGCAACCGTCGCGGAGCCGGGACCATCTCGGATGCCGTGGCGCTGTGGGCATCACGCCCGGATCTGCGTACCCCGGTGCTGCGCGACCGGCTGAGCCGGCTCTGGCTGCGCTCGGAGGCCCAGCGGCTGACCGCGGAACGTTCCCGCGCGGCCGCCACCGTCGGCGGACCGGGGCCGGAGGGCTCGATCGGAAAACTCGTCGGCGCCGAACTCAATCAGCACATCTACCAGTGGTGCATGGATCTGCTTGGGCCCGAAGGGATCCTGTATCACGCCTATGGGACGGGCGATCGCGAGGACGACCAGGACGGGAAGGATTGGCGCGGTCCCATCCAGCAGCGCTTCCTGCGCAGCAAGGCCAACACGATCGAAGGCGGCACCTCAGAGGTGATGCGCAACATTCTCGGCGAACGGATCCTCGGGTTGCCCGGCGATCTGCGGGCCGATGCCGGTATGCCGTGGAAGGAGATCCCGCGTGGCTGAGAACGTTGAGAACAGTGCTGAGTTCAAGTTCACCGACGAGCAGGCTCAGCTGCGGACAGCGGTCCGAAAGTTCTGTGCCGAGAACTTCGACGAGCAGACGCTGCGGACCCTCATGGAGTCCGAGCCCCGGTTCGATCCGAAAGTGTGGGCACGGTTGGGCTCCGAACTCGGTGTGCTCGGCCTGGCGGTTCCCGAGGCCGACGGTGGGGCCGGCGGCACGCTCGTCGACCAGGCCATCGCGGTCGAGGAGCTCGGTGCGGCGCTCGCCTGCGGTCCGGTGTTCGGCACCGTGTTGCTGGCGGTCCCGGCGCTCGTCGCCACGTCGGCCGGCACGGTGCGCGACGAACTGCTCGGCGCACTCACCGAAGGCACCCGCACCGCGGCATTCGCCGTCCCAGATCAGGCGGGCGCGTTCGACGGCGCCGCGGTGAATGTCACTGTCGCCGAAGGCGGGACGCTCACCGGCACCGTCGAGCGGGTGGTAGACGGTGCGGCCGGTGACGTGTTGCTGGTGGCCGCCACAGGCCCCGGCGGTGTGGCCCTGTACGCGGTCGACGCGGCAGGCCCGGGCGTGCAACGCACTCCGCTGGTCACACTCGACCTGACCCGGCCGCAGGCCACCATCGGCTTGACCGCGGCCCCCGCGCAACTGGTGGCCGGGCCCGATGAGGCCCATCGCGTCATCACCCACGCCTTCCAGGTGGCTTCGGCTCTCCTGGCCGCCGAACAGGTCGGAGCCGCACAGCATCTGCTGGATCTGTCGGTCGAGTACGCGAAATCGAGGCTGCAGTTCGGCAGGCAGATCGGATCCTTCCAGGCGGTCAAGCACCGGCTGGCGGATTGTCTGGTCGATCTCGAGCATGCGCGCTCGGCGACCTATCACGCGGCGTGGGCACTGACCGACGGCACCGACGACCCGGCGCTGGCGGCCAGCATCGCCCAGGCCACCGCATCGGCGGCGTTTGCCAAGGTCGCGGCTGACACCATCCAGGTGCACGGCGGTATCGGCTTCACCTGGGAGCACCAGGCGCACCTGTACTTCAAGCGGGCCACCACCGATGCGGCGCTGTTGGGCAGTGCCGAAGCGCATCGGTCGCGGGTGGCCGACCTGGTGCTCGACGACGCGCCGGCCGATCGCGCCCCGTGGGTGGCGACGGGTACACAATGATCGCTTGAAAACGCGCGGTAGGCGTTGCGCGACCGTAAAATCCCGCTGATGGACAGCGCTGCCGAACTCCGCACGCTGGCTGTCGACGGGGTGCGGTCACCGGTGCTCGTCGCCGGCGCAGCCGGGCTGGACAGCGGCGAGGCCGTGGTGTTCGTGCACGGCAACAACGCCGGGGCCAGTTGGGATCGGTTGCTGACGCCGGTCGCCGGCTTCGCTCGGGTGATCGCACCGGAGATGCCGGGTTTCGGCGCGGCCGACAAGCCGCCCCAATGGCCGTACACGGTGGCTGCCTACGCGGCACACCTCGACGCGATCCTGGATCAACTCGGCGTCGAACGCGCACATCTGGTGGCCCACGACTTCGGCGGGCCCTGGGTACTCGCCTGGGCTGTCGACCATCTCGATTCCGTCGCCAGCATCACGTTGATCAACGCCCCGGTGGTGATCAACCATTTCGCCGCCAAGCTGTGGCGCACGCCTGTGCTGGCCGAGGCGCTGTCACGGATCGGCAACCCGGCGGTCCTGCGCCGCGTGCTAGCCATGCGGGACCCCGGCCTGCCAACCGACGCACTGGACTCGATCGCCGAGCACATGTTCGCCCGTGGAACACCCGATGCGGTACTGAAGCTGTACCGGTCCACCGGCCCGAATGCCCTTGCGCCGTATGCTGAACGGCTCGCCGAGTTCGGTGGCGATGTCCTGGTGGTGTGGGGTGCCGATGACCATTACGTGCCGTTCGCACAAACCGACGAGTACCGCCGGATCTTCCGGAGCTGTGAGGTGCAGCCGGTGCCCGGGACGGGTCACTGGCCATGGCTCGAGCAACCGGACGTGGTGGCCGGGCACGTCACCGCGTTCCTGCGCAGGCAGCTCGGAGCCACTTCCTAACCGCCGAAATGGCATTCCAGCAGAATAAGTGCGAGTAGACACCTGCTGGAATGCCGTTTCGGCGGTTAGCGGGTGACGGCGTCGATAGCCTTGTAGATCCGCTGCTCGCTGACCGGGCGCGGCGTGCCCAGCTGTTGAGCCCACAGGCTGACCCGTAGCTCCTCGATCTGCCACGCGATGTCGCGGATGCCAGTGGCCGCCGCCCGGCCCGGCGAAAGCGCCTGAACCAGTTCGTCATAGGCATCCTCGACGGCGTGCACACGCGACATCCGGTCCCGATCAGCGCCGAGTGCCTGCGGCAATCGCTCCAACCGGCGGGCGATCGCGGTGACATATCGGGCCAGATCGTTCAGCCGCGCTACTCCGGTCGCGGCGACAAAACCCTTGGGCAACAGGCGATCCAGTTGAGATCGGATGTCGGCAACGGCGTCGGCTTGGGCGGCTGACGGCTTGTCAGGCAGCGCGACCTGCACCTCGTGTGCTGCGGCCAGCACCTTCTCCACCCGGTTCACCCCGGCTTGGGTGGTGGGGACGAGTTCCTTGCCCGCGCGGGCCAATACCCCGGCGAACTCGGCCTTCGTCCACACCGGCTTGGGCATCAGCACGTCAGCGGCCGCATCGGCGCAATCATCGAGCAGGGCGGCCAGAGCCCCGTCGGGGTTGGCGTTGAGGGCCAGGCGGGTCCGGGTGCTCAAGCCCCGCTCGATCACCTTGACCGGTGACGGTGCGGTCAGCCGCAGCAGACGGCGCAGGCCCAGCCGCATGGCTGCGGCCTGGTCGGCCGGGTTCGCGAACACCTTGACGTCGACGGCCTTTCCGGTGTCCACGAAGGCCGGGTATCCGCGAACGGTGTGCCCGCCGCTCACGTTTTCCACGGTGCGCGGCAGCTCGTCAAGGTCCTCGGGCCAGGCCCGCAACCCCGTGCGTTCCAGGTCGCCGCCAAGTGCCGCGGCCACGGCCTGGGCGACGGGTACGGCCAACTGCTCGCGCAGCGCCTCGATATCCTTGCCGCGTGCCACCTCTTTGCCGTCGGATTCCACGGCGAAGGTCATCCGTAGATGGTCCGGCATCTTGCTCAGGTCGAACGCATCGATCGGCACCAGAATGCCGCTGCGCCTGCGTAGTTCGCGCTGCACCTCGTCCAGCAGTGACCCGGCGGACGGATCGATGTCACCCAGGATGGCCCGCGCGGTGTCGGGCGCCGGGACGAAGTTGCGGCGCAGGTCCTTGGGCAGCGATTTGATCAGTGCGGTGACCAGTTCCTCCCGCAAAGCCGGTACCTGCCACGCGAAGCCGTCACCGCCGAGCCGGGCCAGCACGCCGACCGGCACGTGCACGGTGACGCCGTCGTCGGCCGCCCCGGGCTCGAACCGGTAGGTCAACGGCAGTTCGAGGTCGCCGGCCTGCCAGGTATCGGGATTGTCCGCACCGTCCTCGGAACGCAGCAGATCGTCGCGCGTGAAGGTGAGCAGGTCAGGTGTCTTGTGCCGCTGCTTCTTCCACCATGCGTCGAAATGGCGAACAGAGACAATGTCGGCCGGGATGCGGGCGTCGTAGAGCGCGTAGATGTCGTCGTCACCGATCAGCAGGTCACGCCGGCGGGCCCGCTCCTCGATCTCTTCGAGTTCGGCCCGCAGGCGCGCGTTGTCGCGGAAGAAGTGGTGCCGGGTCTGCCAATCTCCCTCGACCAAGGCATGCCGGATGAACAACTCGCGGCACAGCTCCGGATCGATCTCGGTGTACCCGATCTTCCGGCGCGGAACCAGCGGCAGCCCATAGAGCGTGACCCGCTCGAAGGCCACGACCGCACCACGTTTGGCCTCCCAGTGCGGCTCGCTGTAGTTGCGTTGCACCAGATGTCCGGCGACCCGTTCGATGGCCTCGGGCTCGACCTTGGCCGCGATGCGGCCGAACAGCCGGCTCGTCTCGACCAGGTCGGCCACCACGATCCACCGCGGCGGCTTCTTGGTCAGCACCGAACCCGGAGCCAGCACGAACTTGGAGTTGCGGGCGCCGACATAGTCGCGGGATTCACCCTCGCGCAGGCCGACGTGGGACAGCAGGCCCGCGGTCAGCGCGGCGTGGATGGCGGCCGGCTCGGCGGGCTCGTCACTCTCACGAATCCCGATGTCGCGCGCGATGCTGCGCAGCTGCCCGGTCAGGTCCTGCCATTCGCGGATCCGCAGGTAGTGCAGGAACTCCTCGCGACACATTCGCCGGAAGGCATTGCCGGAGCGCTGGTTTCGTTGCTCGCGCAGATAGTTCCAGAGGTTGAGGTAGGACACGAAATCGGAGGAGTCATCCGCAAATCGGGCGTGCTTCTGACGCGCCGCTTCCTCCCGGTCCGTCGGGCGCTCGCGCGGATCGGGGATCGAGAGTGCAGCGGCGAGCACCAGCACTTCCCGCACACAGCCCTCGGTGTCAGCCTGCAGGATCATCCGGCCGACGCGCGGGTCGAGCGGCAAGCGCGCCAGTCGTCGTCCGACATCGGTCAGCGCGCCCGCGGCGTCGAACGCGCCGAGTTCCTGCAGTAGCTGTACGCCGTCGCGGATGCTGCGGGCGTCCGGCGGATCGAGAAACGGAAACTCCGCGATGTCGCCCAGCTGCAGGGCGGCCATCTGCAGGATGACCGCGGCCAGGTTGGTTCGCAGGATCTCCGGATCGGTGTAGCGGGGCCGGGATTCGAAGTCCTGCTCCGAGTACAGCCGGATGCAGACGCCGGGCGCGGTACGTCCGGATCGACCGGCCCGCTGGGCAGCCGAGGCCTGGGAGATCGGCTCGATCGGCAGACGCTGCACCTTGGTGCGACGGCTGTAGCGGGAGATCCGCGCGGTGCCGGGGTCCACGACGTAGCGGATGCCCGGTACGGTAAGCGAGGTCTCGGCCACGTTGGTGGCCAAAACGATTCGCCGGCCGGTGCGACTCGGCTGAAATACCTTCTGCTGGTCGGCGGTGGGCAGCCGCGCGTACAGCGGCAGCACCTCAGTGTTGCGCAGGTCCTTCAATGCCTCTGCCGTGTCGCGAATCTCGCGTTCGCCGGAAAGGAACACCAGCACGTCGCCCGGCGGTTCGGACTCCAGCTCACGGACCGCGTCGACAATGGCCTCGGTGGGGTCACGGAGCTCGGTACGCACGATCTCGTGGTCGGGATCATCGGGATCATCGGCGTCGTCTGCGCCGCCGACGGTGACTTCCAAGGGGCGGTACCGGATCTCGACCGGATACGTTCGCCCCGACACCTCCACGATCGGGGCACCCGAGAAGTGCGCCGCGAACCGCTCCGGCTCGATGGTGGCCGAGGTGACGATGACCTTGAGGTCGGGGCGGCGCGGCAGCAGCTCGCGCAGGTAGCCGAGCAGGAAGTCGATGTTGAGGCTGCGTTCGTGTGCCTCGTCGAGGATCAGGGTGTCGTAGCGCAGGAGCCGACGGTCTCTTTGAATCTCGGCGAGCAGAATGCCGTCGGTCATCAGCTTGATCAGCGTCGAATCGCTGGCCTGATCGGTGAAGCGCACGGTGTAGCCGACGGCGTCGCCCAGTGGGGTGCCGAGTTCGTCGGCGATGCGCTGGGCCACGGTGCGTGCGGCCAGCCGGCGGGGCTGGGTGTGGCCGATGGTTCCACGGATTCCGCGGCCCAATTCCAGGCAGATCTTGGGCAGCTGCGTGGTCTTGCCCGAGCCCGTCGCACCGGCGACCACCACCACCTGGTTCTCGCTGATGGCCTTGGCCAGCTCGTCGCGGTGTTGGCTAACCGGCAGGTCGGGATAGGTGATGGCCGGGACGGCGGCTTGGCGGGTGAGCACCAGAGCTTCGGCGGACGCGATCTGTTCCGCGATCTTGGCGGTGTCACCGCCACGGAGATTCCGCAGGCGACGGCGCAGCCGGTCCGCGTCGCGAATGGTCAGCCCGTCGAGGCGGGAGCGCAGCTCGGCGATCGACGGTTCGGACACTCGGTCAAGGATAGGGGCTCTTGCCGCTGCTGACCGCCGTGCGTGAGGTGGTGGAATCGGTCGACGGCGACGTCATGCACCTGGACAACGACGCGTTCTGACGCCGGCCCAGGGAAGATGGTTCCCATGGCCGACTTCGTGATCCCACCCCCACCGCAGGCGTCGCTCCCGGTGAGCACCGGGCCTGAACGCTTCCCGGTGCGACGAGTGTTCTGCGTCGGACGCAACTACGCGGCCCACGCCCGTGAGATGGGCAAGGACCCCGACCGGGAGCCGCCGTTCTTCTTCATGAAGCCGGCCGACGCGGTGATCGACGCGGCGGGCACCGTCCCGTATCCGTCGCTGACTTCGTCGTTCCACCATGAGGTCGAGCTGGTGGTGGCGCTGGGTGCCGGTGGCCGCGACGTGGCACCCGACGACGCGCTGGACCTGGTCTGGGGATACGGGGTCGGCGTCGACCTCACCCGCCGCGATCTGCAGGACGAGGCCAAGAAGCTCAGCCGGCCCTGGGATTGGGCCAAGGGGTTCGACGCGTCGGCCCCGTGCACGCCGATCCATCCGGTCGACGAAGTCGGTCACCCGGAGGCCGGCGAGATTTGGCTGCGGGTCAACGGTGAACTCAAACAGCACGGCGACCTGAAGGACCTGATCTGGTCGGTGCCGGAGGTCATCAGCGCGATCTCGGCGGCCGTCGACCTCGCCCCCGGAGACCTGATCTACAGCGGCACCCCTGCCGGGGTCGGACCGATGCACCCCGGCGACGTGGTCTCCGGTGGTGTCGGAGGAGTCGGGGAGTTCAGCTTCACGGTCGGCTCAGCCGATCGGCGGCGCGCCTGACCCGCTGTCCCGCGGTCTCCACCTGGCGGGCGGTCATGGATCGCAGCGGGTGTACCGACAGGATCAACGCGACCCGACCGTCGGCATCGAAGACGGGCGCGGCAATGGTGGCCACCGGCTGCGCCTTACCTGTCATCCCGCCGGACGGCACCAGACCGATCGTGGCGAATTCCGCGAGCAGTTGATCGGTGATACCGCGAACGTGATCAGGCAGGCCGTCACTGGACAACGTGCCGACCAGCTGTGCCGCCCGGGTCAGATCCGGTGTCGTCCAGTCGATGTCGTAACCACGTTCCCGGGTCTGGGCAAGCACCTCCTCGAGGCGACCGGCCAACTCCTCGCTGAGGCCGGGCGCCCGCTCGATCCAGCTGCGTTGCTCATCTGAGCCTCCCCAGGCCGCGAACGCGACGCCGAACGGCGGTGCGTATCGAATCCGGTCGCCCGGCGCCGAGGCCGGCTGTCGGCCGGCCCCCTCGAACGCGGTGATCACCAGCTCGTCGTCGAGCCGTTCGACGACCGAGGCCGCGCAGTCGAGTTCTTGTGAAAGTCCTTGGGCAGCAATGCGAGCCGCATGCGCCAGGGGTCGGGCGGCCTCCGTTCGGGCCGCCACCACGGCCAGGCCCGGGCCGAGGGCAAACGTCTTGTCAGCAGGATCGCGGATCAGCCAGCCACGGTCGCACAAGGTCTTGAGGATGGCGTGCGCGGTGGCCTGCGTCAGGTCCAGCGCGCTGACCACATCGGAGAACCGCAACCGGGTATCGCCGGCACCCGCCAGCAACTCGATCACATCGAGCACCCGATTGGTCGGCGCCGAGCCCGCACCACGCACCCTTGACTCCGTTCTGGGGGGTTCCTACAGTCGATCTTGTCAATTCGATAGACTATCTCGAATATTAGAGAAATGGTAGGAGCGATGCGCGCAGTTGTCTTACGGGATGGCGCACTCACGGTGCGCGAGATCCCCGATCCCGTACCGGGTCCCGGCGAGCTTCTCTTGCGGGTGCTGAGTACCGCGATCTGCGCGTCCGACGTCCACTTCATGGACCACCCCGAACTCGGTCTCAACGATCCGACGGACCGATCGCTCTATGACGCGGACCGGGACGTCGTGCTGGGCCACGAGTTCATCGGCGAAGTCATCGGTCACGGGCCAGGCTGCAGCGATCAGTTCCCCGTGGGTACCCGGGCCACGTCGATCCCCATCAGGCTGGTCAACGGTGGTGCCGACGGCGCCCACATCATCGGCCAGCACCCGGACACCCCCGGGAGTTTCGCCGAACTGCTGGTGGTGGCCGAATCCATCGCCCGGCCCGTCACGGATGGCCCTGCCGGTCCGGTCTCCGACGATGCCGTCGCGTTGACAGACGCCTTCGCGGTCGGCGAATTCTACGTACGCTCGGCCAGATTGGAACCCTGCGAGATACCCATCGTGATCGGGGCCGGCGCGATCGGGCTGTCCGCGGTCGCGGCACTGGCCCGCCGCGGCGTCGAACCGATCATCGTCTCGGACTTCCAGGCCGACCGACGTGCACTGGCCTGCAAGGAGTTCGGCGCCCACGTCTCCGTCGACCCGGCCGAACGCTCACCGATGGACGTCTGGCGCGAGGTACGCGCCGAACGCAACCTGTGGGGCCCGGCGGTGGTGTTCGAATGCGTCGGAGCGCCGGGTCTGATCCAGAAGATCGTCGAGGAATCCGAGATGGGTACCAGGATCTACTGTGCGGGCGGTTGGTACACCGGCGACACCCTCGACATCACCACCGCCACCCGCCAGGGCGTGACCTTGCAGTTCGGCGGCGGGCCGTGGCCGCAGGACTGGTACGGGACCCTGGACGCCATCGTCGCCGGAGACCTGGACCCGACACCCAGCATCGGCATGGTGGTGCCACTCGACGAAGTTCCCGACGCGCTCGACCTGGCCCGCCGCTCGGCGGGACCGGCGCGAATCATTGTGCATCCGAACGGAGACCACGCATGACGACCCACGAAGACCGCCTGGACGTCATCGACGTACTGGTCCGCTACGCCACCGGGATCGACCGGCGGGACTGGCCGCTGTTCCGCACCGTATTCACCGATGACTGCGTGCTGGACTACGGCGAGATCGGCAAGTGGAACGGGGTGGACGCCGTCACCGACTTCATGGACCAGTCCCACGCCATGGCCGGACACACCATGCACAGGCTGAGCAACCACGCCATCACTGTTGACGGGGATACCGCCACGGCACGCACCTACATCGACGGACTGATCCTGGCGCAGGACAACAACTCCGGCGTCAACGCCGTCGGCTTCTACGACGACGAGTTGGTCCGAACCGCAGCGGGCTGGAAGATCGCGCGACGGGAGTTCACCGCGGTGCGGATAACCAATGTCTGACTTCGCAGATCGCTACGGGCCGTGGGCGCTGGTGGCGGGCGCCTCCGACGGGGTCGGCTCGGCGATGGCCGAGGAGTTGGCGCGTCGCGGCCTCAACGTGGTGCTGCTGGCCCGGCGACAAGAGGTTCTCGATGAAGTGGGAGCGGGCATCACGGCGCACACCGGTGCGCAAACCCGAACGCTGGCAATAGATCTGGCCGCGCCAGCGGCTGCCGGTGAAGTGATCGCCGCGACCGCGGATCTGGAGATCGGTTTCCTGGTCTACTGCGCGGGCGCCGATCCGAACTTCCAGCCGTTCCTGTCCAGCCCGTTGTCGGATGCCGAATCACTGGTGCAACGCAACTGCCTGGCGCCGATACAACTGTGCCACCACTACGCGGCGCCCATGGCGGAGCGGGGCCGCGGCGGCATCGTCATCTTCGGGTCCGGGGCCGGATTCGCCGGCGGCCCGAACATGGTGGCCTACGGCGCGAGCAAGGCCTTCGACATGGTGTTCGCCGAGGCACTCTGGACCGAACTGCATTCCTCAGGTGTCGACGTGCTCGGGCTGATTCTCGGAAAGACCGACACTCCTGCCCTGCGCAAGCTGGAACACGAGCGAGGCCAGATCGCCTCACCCGAGGACACTCCGCCGGGCGCGGCGGCGGTCGACGATGTCGTCGCGGCCGCATTCGCCAACCTCACCGAGGGGCCGACGTGTCTGGTGGGCCCCGAGATTCAGGCGGCGGCCCAGTTGATGGCCTCCGTCAGCCGCAATGATGCGGTGCGGTTCATCGCGCAGGCGGTCACTGCGGCGATGGGCTGAGTGATCGCATCATCGGGGTTCACACCATCGCACAACCCCCTGCGACCATTGCCGCACACGACAACGGCGTCGTGCGGTTCGACGCGTAGACGGTCGCAGCAGCCGCAGGGGGCTAAGGCCCGCGTACTGCCTTGCTGCTGAC
>NZ_CP050191.1:5138002-5186046 GCF_011745145.1 Mycobacterium sp. DL440
GTGTAGCGGGTCTGTGTCCCAGAGGTGGTCGAGGTGGGGTGGGGCAGTTCGGTCGAAGGTGCTGTCCCAGTATGCGTTCCAGTCGAAGTCCCACTCTGAATCCGGCTCGAACTCCAGGCCTGTCTCGACCACCGGCACGTCCCAGTCCGGGTCTGGGTCAAGCACCGGCACGGGCCAGAGCTCTGGGTCTGTCTCAAGCTCCCACTCCCGTTCGGGGTCGGTGTTCAGCTCCCGCACCGGCTGATCCTCGGGTGGGGCCAGGAGCAGTTCGGGGCGGTGGTGGTAGTTGATGCGGTTCTGGCCGTGGTCCAGCCCCGGCGGCGGCTGCCATTCGACCTCCCCGCGGTCGTTGATGGTGGTGGTGTAACCGCCATCGGCGTCGACCAGCCGATTGTCGGGCCCACACGCCAGGGCCATCTCATCGACGTTGGTATGCCCGCCGGCAGCCCAGTCGGCCTCTCCGTGGTGGGCTTGACAGCCGTAGGCGCCCACCGTGCAGCCGGGTTTGGTGCACCCCCCGTCACGGGCGATGAGCATGATGCGTTGGGCCGGGCTGGCGACACGGCGGGCCCGGAAATAGTTCAGGGCCGCACCGGTGGCCTGATCGAAGACCGCCAAGTAGTGACTGGCGTGGGCGCCCATGCGGATGACGTCGCGGATCGGGATCTTGGTGCCCCCGCCGCTCACCCCGATCCCGGCGCGCGATTCGAGGTCTTGCAAGGTCGTGCGGACGATCACCGCCACCGGTAATCCGTTGAGCTGACCCAGATCACCGCTCATCAACGCGATCCGCCCGATCACGAGCAGCGCGTCGTGCTGGCGTTGGGCCAGGGTGCGCTGATCGTTGTCGATCTGGGCTTGGGTGGGAGTGCCGGAGGTGCAGGGTTGCTCGTCATCCGGGTTGCACATGCCCGGGGCGGCGAACTTGGCGAACAACACCTCCCACACCGCAGCAGCTTCGGGGGTCAGATTCGCCGTCAGCTGCGTCATCGCATCCCGGCCCTGCTTGCCGACACGGACCCCGCGTTTGCGGGCACGTTCGGTGTCGTCGGGTTCGGGGCCGTCCTGGTCGAGCAGGAACAGGCGCAACTCGGCGGTGTCCTTGAGTTCTTTGGGGCCTACCCCGACCGCGACCCGGACCAGGTCGGCTTCGAACTGCTCGCGGGTCACCTGGTCGACGAATCCCGGTAGCCGGTGCACCGCATCGCGCAGCACCCGCACGTGATCGGCGTTGATCAACCCCGCCGCCTCAGCGGCAGCGACCACCGGCAACACCGCAGGCAAGGGTTCCCCGGTCAAAGCGCGCCGCGGCCCCAACTCGGCAGCCTCACCCAACCGCCGGCCGGCTTCAGCGGTAGACAACCGCCAGCGGATCCGCAGGACCTCGTTCCAGGTTTTGGCGCCCAGCTCCTGCGAGGTGGCCTCGGCCTGCAACTGCGCCAACATCCGATGCCCCACAGAGGGCATCTGACAGATCAGCGTTTCGTACTCGTCGAGCACCGCGACCAGCTCAGCGCGGGTCAACGAGGCAAAGTCACACGCAGCGAACGCGTCGAAAGCAGCGCGTAACCCCGCTACCGCCTGGACCGCACCCGCCTGCATGATTCGAACATACATTCGATCACCGACAAGTGCGGCCGCCGCACACTAGACCCGGTCCGGCGCCCAGTACTCCAGCATCTCGGCGAAGGTCTCGAACGCCGGCTTCGACACCCCGTAGGCCGCCTCGAGGTGGATGCTCAGCGGGAAGCCCAGGTCGGCCACCCCGTCGATCACCCGTTTGTAGAGGTCGACCATCGACTTACGCTTCTCAGCCGGGTCGAGTTCGGCCAACCGGCTGACGAACTCCTGCTCGGCGGCCACGGCCTCGTTGCCCGGGTCCTGGATGAGCCAGTTGATCAGCCCGACCTTGGTCTCCATCTTCGGCACGAAGCCGAAGGACAGCAGGATCTCGGGCCGGTGTTCGGTGGTCTTGGCGAACTCGGTCAGGAAACCGACGATGGCGTCGGAGTACAGCAGCTGCGTCATGCCGTAGGTCGCGCCCTGGCCGCACTTGAAGTTGAACCGGCCCTGCTCGCCGTCGCGGGTAGGGATCAGGATGGCGCCGCGGTTGGGCACCAGCTCCTCATAGGTCGACAGGGCATCGGTCGGGGCCACACCCTCGCCCTCGCCGTCCTTCATCGTCCGGGGCACGCCGACGAAGGCAATGCCCTCGAAACCCGCCGCACTCAGGTCGGTCAGGCGCTTGCCCAGCGCCTCGGAGTCCAGGAACGAGGTGACCTGTGTGCACAGACCGCGCATGCCGGGCAGCTCGGGCCGGAGAATGTTCCAGTAGTCCAGGACATCCATCCGTGGCTTCATCTCGATCGGACGGTCGTCGTCCTCATCGATCATCCCGGGGATCATCACGTGGCGGATCCGGCCTTCGATACCGGTCTCAGATGCCAAGGCGAGCACTTTTCGCGCCTCGTCAACCGGGTACTGCACACCGCGATCAAGGGTGGGCGGGACGAGTTCCAGCGCGATGGTGTTCAGAGGCACCTGATTGCTCCACACTCTCATTACATTCAGACACGGCGTCACGGGCGGCATTGACCATGACCGGCCGGTCCACCCACCCTACGGAGCCAGACCGGCGACCACACAGGTACCTCCGCTAACCCGGCAGCGCGGCATCGTTCGCCGCATTGCCCGCCGCGTGGTAGACCACCTGCATGGCTGAGCGCGTCACATTCCCCAGTTCGACGGGCCCGATGCTGGCCGGGGTGATCGATCGGCCCGATGGACCGGTGCGCGGCTGGGGCGTGTTCTCGCACGGCTTCACCCTCGGCAAGGACTCTCCGGCCGCCTCGCGCATCTGCAAACAGCTGGCTGCCGACGGCATAGGAATGCTGCGCTACGACGCACTCGGCCTGGGCGGATCCGAGGGCGACTGGGGTGACGGCTCGTTCACCCACAAGGCCCAGGACATCATCGAGGCCTGCAAGTTCATGGCCGAGCGCGGCACCCCGGCCGACATCCTGATCGGACATTCGTGGGGCGGTTCGGCCGTCATTGCCGCGGCCCGACGATCACCGGGTGTCCGGGCCGTGGTGACCGTGGGCGCACCGTTCGATCCCACACACGTCGAGCGCCAGTACGACGCGGTGATCGAGCAGGTCTGCGCCGAGGGCAGCGGGCAGTGGATGGTGGGCGGGAAGACCCTGACCCTCAAACGCGCCTTCGTCGAGGATGTCCGGGCCGCCGAGCTGCGCGACAAGATCACGGCCCTCAAGATGCCGCTGCTGATCCTGCACTCCCCGACCGACAACACCGTCGGCATCAAGAACGCCAGCGACATCTTCTGGGCCGCCCGCCATCCGCGCAGCTTCGTCTCCCTGGAAGGTTCCGAACATCTGCTGACCGGGCCCGGGCAAGCCAAACGCGCCGGCAGAATCATCGGCTCCTGGGCCGACGCGTACCTCGGCGACGCGTGATCGGATCGCTCGGCGTGCGATAGCGTCACTACATGTCTGACGCAGCCACTCAGATCGCGTTCGTGCAAGCCACCTGGCATCGCAGCATCGTCGACAAGGCCCGCGAGGGGTTCACCGAACAGATCGGCACCCATGGCATCGCCGTCGATGCCCTGGCGTTCTTCGAGGTCCCCGGCGCGTTCGAAATCCCGCTCACCGCAAAGCGTCTGGCCCTCACCGGGCGGTACCGGGCGATCGTCGCGGCCGGACTCGTCGTCGACGGCGGCATCTACCGCCACGACTTCGTGGCCACCGCGGTGATCGACGGGCTGATGCGCGTGCAACTCGACACCGACGTGCCGGTGTTCTCCGTCGTGCTCACCCCGCACCATTTCCACGAACACGACGAGCACATCGACTACTTCACCAAGCACTTCGTCAAGAAGGGCGCGGAGGCTGCCAACGCCGTCGCGGCCACCTTGGCGCTGCACAGCTCGCTGGATTAGTCGCGCACCAGGGCGTCGCGGCCGGCTCGGATCATGTCCTCGCGTGCCACCACCTTGACGCGTTCGCGCGCCTGCACCTCGCCCAGCGACATCTCGTGAGCATCAAGACGTTCCCACTCCGCCCACGTGGTGTAGTCGACATCGTTGGCCGCCAGATGCGCGAGTATCGCGTCAGGATCGGTGGTTTCGGGGGCCCGCAGGCCGGGCAGGTCGTTGAGCAGGCTCGCGACGGTTTCGGCCGCGTCGGATTTGGTGTGTCCGATCAACCCGATCGGTCCGCGTTTGATCCAGCCCGTCACGTAGGCGGCGTCGATCAATGCCCCATCGATATCGAGCACCCGTCCCGCGTCATTGGGCACCACGCCGGCGTGGTGGTCGAACGGCAGATCCGCCAGATGGGTAGATAGATAGCCGACCGCGCGGTACACGGCTTCGACCGGCCAATCGGTGAATTCTCCGGTCCCCCGGACATTCCCGTCCCCGCGAAGTTCGGTGCGCTCGGTCCGCAGTCCCTCGACCCGGTCCGTACCCAGCACCGCCACAGGCGACTGGCACAGATGCAGATGAATGCGGTGCGGTGCGCCCGTCGGCTCACGCTGCAGATACTTCATCATCGTGTCGACTACGAGTCTGGTCGACTTGCTCGTGTTGATGGCCTGCTGGCTGGCTTCATCGATCTCGAAACCCTCGGGATGGACGACGACGTCGATGCTCGGCGAGTGCGACAGTTCACGAAACTCCATGGGGCTGAACTTGATCTGGGCCGGCCCGCGACGGGCGAACACGTGGACGTCGGTGGCCTGATTGGCGGCAAGGCCCTGGTAGACGTTGCCGGGAATCTCGGTGCCGAGCTGCTCATCGGCCGGCTTGGCGAGCACCCGGGCGATGTCGAGTGCCACGTTGCCGGCTCCGAGTACCGCGACGTGCTTCGCCGTCAGCGGCCAGGTGCGGGGCACGTCGGGATGTCCGTCATACCAGGACACGAAGTCGGCGGCGCCGTAGCTTCCCGGCAGACCGATGCCGGGGATCTCGAGCGCCCGGTCAGCGCGCGCACCGGTGGAGAAGATCACGGCGTCGTAGTGGCAGCGAAGATCGGCCAGTCGGAGATCCGTGCCGTAGTGGACGTTGCCGATGAATCGCACGCTGTTCTCGTCCCGGGACAGCACCCGGCGCAGGGCCTTGATGATTTCCTTGATCCGCGGATGGTCCGGGGCGACGCCGTAGCGCACCAGTCCGTACGGCGCAGGCAACCGGTCGAATACATCGACCCGCGCATCCTCGTACTCCTTGGTCAGGATGTCGGCGGCATAGATGCCCGCGGGACCCGCGCCGATGACTGCTACCTGGATCTTCCTCATGACCACCCTTACGTATTTAGGTAAGGCAAGCCTAAGTAGATGCACGGTTCCCGCAAGTCCTCCCCTACGAGATCCCTGTCACGGTGCGGTGGCGCGCCGGACGTGTCCGGCGATGTGCTCGTAGGCCTTCCGGGTGACGTCGACGTTGTCGCTCATGATGTTGTAGCCGTGGTCGACGTCGGGCACTTCGTAGTACTCGGCCAAGGCGCCGACCGCGTCGAGTTTCTGCGCGTAGCGCCACGCTTCGTCGCGCAGCCTGTCGTACTCGGCGGTGACGATCAACGCCGGGGCGATGCCGTCGATTCCGTCGGCGTTGGCACCCCAGGCCGGGGACGCCAGGCGGTCGCTGCGTTGGGCACGATCGGGGATGTAGGCGGTGTCGAACACCTCCCCCATCCACGGCTTCAACACCGCCTTGGTGCCGACCGGGGAATGCTTGTCCTTGGTGGCGGTGACCAGATCCAGCGGTGGATAGTGCAAGACCTGTAGCGCGATCCGCGGCCCGCCGTTCTCGAAGGACAGCCGCGCGGCCGCCGCGGACAAGCTGCCGCCCGCGCTCTGCCCGCCGACGCACAACCTGCTGCCGTCCCAGTCCCGCTCGGGCGCCGCGGCCCAACTCAGCACGTCATAGATCTGTTCGGCCGGGGCCGGAAACCGGTGACGTGGTGCGAGCACGTAATCGACGTTGACCACAACGACATTCGCGTGTTCGGCGAGGAAACGGCACCACGGGTCGTCCTGCTCTCGGTGCCCGACGACGAAACCACCGCCGTGCACGTTCACGTACACCGCGGGCTTGTCCTCACCGGCCGCCGGGCGATAGACCGTGGCGGCAACGTCGCCGTGACGGGTCGGGATCTCGATGAGCGTTGTGCGGCCCGGTATTTCGGGGAACCGAACGTCACGCATGGGCCCCGGTCTCACCCCTACGGAGAACAACCGGGCAAGGGCATCTGCCAGCATCGGCGTGGACAGTATCGACACGGTTTTCCACGCTACCAATAGCGAGTGAGCGAAGCGGGTCGCTCTTTGGCGTCGCCAGTTCCCGGCGTCGCCAGCACCGGCACTGTGCCGAGTACCGGCGAATCCCCCTGTCACCCCCTGCTTTCCGGAGCCATGGTCGGATGCGTCAACCGCCGCGCACGCTCTGTGAGTTCAACCACGCGAGGTACGGACCGTGTGCCGCGGCATAGCGATCGGCGATCGGCCCCTCCCGCGAGCCCGCCCGCCGCCCGCGGGTACTCGATCGCCTGGTCGTGCCACGCACCCCTTGCGACCAGCACCGATGCTGGGCTGGGCGACTGGGCAGCAGCGCAGAGTGCACTTCGGGAGGCGTCGCGAAGCCGCCATCCGACCAATTCCGGATCACTCAGGCGATCATTAACATGAATTGGGTTCACATTATCCATGTGCGACGATTTGCGGGTGGTCACCCACAAGCCCCTAAGGCGCCGCCAACCAGTACAGGAGCGCAGCAGACGACGCGTCGAGCGAATCCGTGCCGCAGCGCTCGAGCTGCTCGAGACCCAGGGCGTCGACGCCGTCACCACCCGCGCCATCGCCCATCGCGCCGATGTCCCGGTCGCGACGGTGTATCAGTTCTTCCCCAATCGCGACGCGATCCTGCAGGAGATCGTCACCGACCACCTCGACCGGCGCGACGCCGAAGGCGCAGCGGTCCTGGCCGCACTGGCGCCGACCAGCCTGTCCGAGGTGGCCCACGGCATCTTCGAGTTCCATTACGAACACCTGCGCAACCACCCGCACCTGGTCAACCTGCACTACACCAGCCTGGCCAGCGGACAGCTCGCCGATCCGCGCCTGCGCCGGGCCGAGTTCGCCAACGCGCTGCATGCCGGCCTGCTGCATTGGGGGCTGCTGCGCGAAGGCACCGATCCACTCGTGACCATGGTCGCCGTCGAAATGGGTGATCGCTTGCTGGAGATGGCTTTTCACGCCGGCCCCGAGAAGGACCGGGCGATCCTCACCGAGGGACAACAGGCGCTGACGCAGTACCTGCAGTCCTACGCCGCACCCGCCGCCTGATCAAAGCCGCCGTCACGGAACTGCTTGGCCAGTGCGAACCGGGTGAGCGTGCCGACGAACCGATCGAGGTCGGCGCGTCGGACAGCACGCAGGCCGGCGCCGGCGCCCCATCGTCTGTCGCAGCGTTCGAGGATCACCACGCCCACCGGCTCGTCGAAAACCGGGATCGCCACCCCTGGCGCGCTCACATCGGACCAGCCCTCGACGATGTGCACCTGCAGACGCCTGCCGTCGACCCGCCGGACCCGCAGCGATGTCGCCGTGACGGTGACCGCGACCGTGGTGGTATCGAAGTCGCCGCCGATGCCGACCTGAACGACTTCGTCGACGAGCGGAACGGTGAGGCGGGTTGTTCCCGGCCTGAGTTGGTCCAGCAGCCGGTCCAGATCAGACGGTGGCAGGGACGACGAACACGCACGCATACCGTTAATGATTATCATTTTCATCAATTGCCCTCAACTTCGCGGGCAAGTGCGCTGCTCAGCGGGGTCAGCGACGGGCGCTGCCGCCTCCGACTTCGGCGGCCAGTGGCGGCGGCAACGGCGTCGTTGGCGTGGGCGACGCCGCGGCCGGAGCGGGAGCCGCACCGGGAGACTTCACCGAATCCTGTGCCGCGGGCGCACCCGGGCGGTGGAAGTCGACCATCGCCTCCTCGCGGATCACCTTCTCCCCCACGCTCAGCACCAGCGACTTCGCCGTCACCAGGTATTCGATCCCGGCATTCTCCACCCGGAACGCGCCGTCGTCGTTGCGGGTCGCAGGCACGATCAGTTTGGCGCCGTCGCGCAGGCGGACACCGCGGTACTCATACTTGCCGCCCGACCCGGAACAGATCGCCACCCTGGAGGCGTCGGTGCTGCCGAACAACACAGTCGCCTCCGCACTGGCACACCGCGCCGTGGAGTCGACGTACCCGCGCGCATCATTGGCCGGCGCGGCCGAAGCCGAGGGTATTCCCACCGCGAGCAACGTGACACCCGCCGTCACCGCAGCGGTGAGACAGCGACGCGGGGACCAGGTACCAGACATCGGTACCACTGAACCACGGCTTTGCTGCTTACGGTGGCGTCAACCCCGAGACAGCGCCGAATCGTTAGGTCCCCGCAATACAACCGGATCTGCCGGGGAGAACACGACAGGGATCCGGCGGTAGCCCCGCGTCACGGAATTGCCATGGAACACCGGGGTGCCGCCGGGGTCCACGGTGACATCGGGCATCCGGGTCAACACCTGCTCAAGTCCGATGGCGAATTCCAGACGGGCGAGGTTGGAACCGAGGCACCGGTGTACTCCGGCGCCGAAACCGAGGTGGCGGTTGGCCGAGCGGTCCAGCACGCAGCGGTCCGGATCGGGGAACTGGGTGGCATCCCGGTTGGCCGCGGCGTAGTTGAGCACAACGGCCTCGCCCGGGCAGAGCCGCTGTCCGCTCAATTCGACGTCCTTCGCCACGGTGCGGGGCAGGCTGTGGATCGATCCGGCGAACCTGACGAACTCCTCGACAGCCCTCGGCAGGATCTCCGGCTCGGAGATCAGCCGGTCGCGTTCGCCAGGGTGGGTAGCCAGGTAGTGAAATGCGAAAGACATTGCGCTGGCGGTGGTTTCGAGACCCGCCTGGACCAGCAGGATGGCATTGGCGACGATGTCGTTGAACGGCAACGGTTCACCGTCGATCTCGGCGCGCAGCAGCACGTCGATCATGTCATCGCGCGGAGGTTCGCCGGTGCGGGCCGACACCGCATCGTGCAGATGCTGATAAAGCCGGCCCCAGGCCAGCATGCGGTCCTGCTCGACGGCGCCGTTGAGGGCGGTGTCGACCAACTCGAGGCACAACGGGACGTCGCCGACGGGCATGCCGAGCAGATATTTGAAGAACACGATGCCGGGTTGCTGCCAGGCGACCCGGGCAAGATCCCCTTGCCCCTGTTCGATGAACGCGTCGATCAGCAGGTCGGTCTCGGCCCGGATCTGCGGTGTCAGAGCCTTCATCCGCGCCGGGGAGAAGTACGGGTTGAGCACTTTGCGGAACTTCTGCTGCCGCGGCGGGTCGAGGGTGATCACCAGGTCACCGCCGGCCTGCCGGGCGCCCTCGGGGGTCGGGTTGCTGGAGAAGTGCTCCCAATCCTGCGCAATCCGATAGCACTCGTCATAGCCCAGTGCGACCCACGCACCGTCGGTGGGGAAGAACGGCGCCTCGGTGTGTGTGATCGGCGTCTGTTGGCGCATCACCGAATACACCTCGTACAACAGGTCGTGATCGTTGAAGTCCTCGTGGCGCAGGTCCCAGTTACGCGCGTGCTCGTCGGGCGACTTGGGCATCTACTTGCCCTGTTCCTGGGTCTGGCGGGCCACGCGTTCCTCGTGACGGCGCACCAGCTCGCGGAAGCCCAACCGGTCATACTTCGGCGTGGGCTGGATACCCCACTCATCGCGGGCGGTGTCCTTACCCTCGGCACCTTCGGGAGGTCCGAACATCGGGTAGGGGTGCTTGCATTCGAGCGTGTCGTCGGAGTAGCGGACCTTCAGCAGCTCGCTGCAGATCTGGGTCATGCTCAGCGTCGGATAGCCGTAGTAGACAGCCATGAAGGGCAACGTGAACGCGCCTTCGACGACGAGGGCGACCAGGCACACCAACACGGCCCGCTTGATCCATTTGTGCATGTTCGCGTAGTACGGGGTGGTGCCCGGCGGTAGATCCTGGGCCGGGTCTGTTTCAGTGCTCTCTACGGGGCTCGACACAATGCGCTCCTTGGAAGATATTCAGTCGGAGAAGATTTCGCGGTTGACCGTGTGCAGGTAAGGGATCGCCAGGAACGGCGTGATGTAGAAGATGTCGTAGAGCCACCAGCCGATCACGGGGAAGATCACCCCGGCGTAGCGGACGTCGGCGAACATCGTCATGTTGAAGACATAGACGCACCAGATCACCACGCCCATCCAGCAGGTGACGATCATCCACTGGTGGCCCCAGCGCTTCATCTGCAGGAAGCCGATGGCGGCGGCGCAACGCATCGCGAAGACCGTGATGATCATGCCGAACACCATCGACTTCTCACCCGGCCCAGCCGAGCCGCCGACCCACAGTTCGTTGTAGTGCCAGAAGTAGCCGGCGTCGAACATGTTGCCCCAACCGACCATCAGCACCCGGTTGATCAGAGTGTGGTTGGCCACCAGGTCCAATGCCCACCCCAGGCTGTTGAGCGCACCGTCGATCAGCACCAGGTAACCGATCAGCGTGACGATCATCGGCCGCACCGACAATCCCGCGCGCTGGGCCTGGCGCTGCAGCCAGACCCCGCGCATGAAGATCGGGAACCCGATCAGGCCCGGAATCCACATGCCCATCAACAGCGCCCCGACGATCATCCACTTGTCGGCCCGGCGCTGGGCGAGCCGGGACTCCTCGTGGTGATCTTCGAGGGACACCGAAGCTTCCTGGGACAGTGGGAGACTCACAGCTCCCACCAACCTCGGGCGAACGACATGTACATCTGGATGCAGAACATCGCGAACAGGTAGCCGTAGATGACCACCTGCAGAACGATCAATGCCCGCTTGCGCTTTCGCTCTTGTTCGTTCATCAGAATCCCTTTCCTGGAGGTTGCGTCGAGCCGTCGAGCAGACCGGCCGCCGCGACTTCGCGCAGCCCGTCGTTGATGGCCCCGTCCGTGCTCAGCGGTGCCAGCACGCAGGCCTCGGCGGCCTCCAATTCGGAGGCGCCTTCCGCGACCAGCTGCGCGGCAGTGACCAGCACGCGGGTCGAGGGCGGCTCGAAGTGGAACGCGGCGTCGGCGCTGCGAATCGCGGTGGCGCAGGCCACCAGGCGCGCTGCGGTATCACGGCCCACACCGGTTTCCGCGACAATCACCGCAGCCTCGCGCTCGGGCGGCAGATAGGCCATCGGCAGGGTGACAAACCGTTGCCGGAATGAGGGTTTGAGTTCCTTGAGCGAGCTGCGGTAGGCCGGGTTGTACGAGCACACCAGCATGAAGGTCTCCGGGGCAGCCACCACCTCGCCGGCCCGATCGAGGTACAGCGCACGACGATGATCGGTGAGCGAATGCAGGATGGCCAGTGAATCGTGGCGGGCTTCGACAACCTCATCGAGGTAGCAGATGGCGCCGGCCTTGACCGCACGGGTCAGCGGCCCGTTGGTCCACACCACGTCGCCTCCGGTGACCATGAACCGGCCGACCAGATCCGAGCTGGTGAGGTCGTCATGGCAGCTGATCGTCACCACCGGGCGCTGCAGCAACGCGCCCATGTGCTCAACGAGGCGAGTCTTGCCGCAACCGGTAGGCCCGGTCAGCATCACCGGGATCCGGCGGGCGTAGGACTGCTCGAACAGCTGAATCTCGTTGCCGTTGGCGAAGTATGTGGTTGGACCCGCTCCGGCGGCGACCATGTGCCCAGTACTCATTCAGTTCCTTCCGTCCTCACGCCGCGACCAACTCGCGATGAACATGCGCCAGCACGCGCGGTAGCTCCTCGACGCGGCGGATCCGTTGGGACCGCCGGGGTCCGAACACCTCGGGCAACGGGTCGACGCGGGCCGGCCCGACGCCCACGTAGTACACGGCGACACCGGCGTCGTTGGCCTCCTCGACCGCGTGCGCGGTATCCGCCCAGGCGTAGCGGCCCTCGTAACCCTCGTCGGAGATGAGCCCGTCGCCGATGACGATGAGCAGACGCCGCTCCGACGGTTGGGCCAGCAGCCGACTGGTCAGGTGTCGCACCGGCGCGCCCAGGCGGGTGTATCCGCCGGTGACCAGTCCGGCCGCACTCGGCGGGACGAACCGTCGATCCTCGAAGTCCTTGAGACACTGCACTTCCACTCGGTGACGGGTGTTGCCGGTGAACACGAAGATGCCGTGACGCTCCCGGGCGTGGGTCATCGCCTGGGACAACGCATCCGCACAGGCCAATTCCAGCCGGAAGATCCGCCCACCGTGCACGCCCAGCGACGAACTGCCGTCGAGGAGCAGCGCGGTGGACACGTCCCGGCTGGTGGGCAACAACTCCCGGAACACCCGGGGCTCTCCGGCTTCGCCGGTGGCCAGGTCGATGTGGTGGCGGACATAAGAATCCACGTCCAGGTCCGAGCCATCCTCCAGACGACCGGTCATCGCCCGGTGGGTGTGTTCGGAGAACCAGGCCCGCAGATCGGCCGGCACCGGCGCAGACTGGCGGCCGCGCGGGGGCTTGGCGTGCTCGACGACGGCCACGTGATCGCGCAGGAAACTGTCGGTCCACGCGTTCCACTCCGGATACGGAATTCCCGGCCGGTGCTGCGGGGTGACGTCGAGATCGTTGTCCTGCGGCCGGCTGGGCGGCGGGAGGTTGGGATTGCGCACTCCGCCGTCCCCGCCGACCGGCACGGAATAGGGTCTGGGCAGGCGCTTTTGGGTGCTGGTCCACGGCATCCGGCCGAACCTGCGGCGCAACCCGTCCGTCAGTCCGGCCGGCGCGGTGTGGGCCACGGGCAGCCGGCCCAGCAGCGCGTCGACGTCGAGCGGTCCGCCGCCGCGGGCCAGCTCCACCGCCCGTCGCAGCATTTCGGCGGCCGGCAGGTCGGCATCGGAGGATTCCAATTCCGGTAACAGTCTTCGGATTTCGGTGACCAGGCCGGGCCACCGGACGGCGATCCAGGCCAGCGCCACCTCGGCCTCGACCAGGGTCAGGGCCTGCAACTCCCGGCCGGACAGCTCGCCCAGCCGATAGTGCACCAGCCGGTCCTTCGACGGCGCGCACTGCAGTGCCACACCGCAGGTCAGCGATCGCCTGGTCCACGTGGTGACGCCAGGCGGGTACGGCACGTGCACAAAGTCGAGTGCCGCGTTCAGCCCGAAAGCGCGGTGCTCACCGGTGACCAGCCGCACCCCGGCACGGCGGCCGCCGCTGAGCGCAACGGCGGTCAGCGCGCAGCTGCGCTCGACGGTGATCGCGTCGTTGTCGGCCATCGGCTCAGAACGTGCCGATGTTCGAGAACATCCAGTACCAGAACCAGATGATCAGGGCGGTGCCGCCCCAAGCGCCGATGTAGCGGCAGATCTCCCAGAGCATGTGCCCTCCTCGTCGGGTAGAAATCTCTGACTTCAGTCAATATTTGTGCACTCAGTCGGTGAAGATCTCGCGGTTGACCGTGTGCAGGTAAGGGATCGCCAGGAACGGCGTGATGTAGAAGATGTCGTAGAGCCACCAGCCGATCACGGGGAAGATCACCCCGGCGTAGCGGACGTCGGCGAACATCGTCATGTTGAACACATAGCCGCACCAGATCACCACGCCCATCCAGCAGGTGACGATCATCCACTGCTGCCCCCAGCGCTTCATCTGCAGGAAGCCGATGCCCGCAGCAATCCGCATGGTGAAGACAGTGAGGATGAGGGCGACCTCCCAGGCCTTCTCCCCCGGCCCGCCGGCGCCGCCCACCCACAGCTCGTTGAAGTGCCAGAAGTAGCCGGCGTCAAACATGTTGCCCCAGCCAGTCAAAAGCACTCTCGCCAGCAGGGAGTGGTTCCCGATCAGGTCCAGCGACCAACCCATCGCGTTGATCGCGGCGTCGATGATGACCAGGTAGCCGAGCAGGGTGACCATCATCGGCCGCACCGACAGTCCGTCACGCTGCGCACGACGGAGCAACCACACACCGCGCAGGAAAATGGGCAGCCCGAAGATGCCGAGGACGGCGCTGCCGATCAGTAGCGATCCGACGATCAGCCACTTGTCGGCCTGTCGTTGTGCAGTCCGGGACTGCTCGTCATGGTCGGCAGAGGCTTGGCCGCGCAGGCCGTCGCCGCCCGCGATGGCGGTGCGACGAAGCCTGAGAGTCGGCAGATTCAAGGGTCCTCCTGTAAGCCGGTCCCGAACTGTTGACTGACTATAGTCAACGATTCGCCGGCTCGACAGGGGCCCCGCGAGGTAGGCCTACGGCGTCAGGCTGCGCATGGTCCTGACCACGTAGTCGTCCAGCAGGGCGTCGCGGGTCGGCCAATCGTTGGTGGTGATCAGCAGGGCGTAGAAGCCGAGCAGGAAGAAGACCGCACTGTTCCAAGGGTTGACGTCGGCGGCGACCTCGCCCTGCTGCTGGCCCGCCTCGATCTCGCGCGCCACCCCGGAGATCACCGGGTGCTCCTGACTGTCCGACGCAGGGGGACGAGTCTGCGAGAAGTGCAGGGCGAGAAAATCTTTGAACAGGATGCCGCCGAGCCGGCGTTCCAGGCCGACAACCAGCCGCATCGACTCGCGCAGCCCATCCTCCAGGCTGTGCGGTTTCTTGAGGAATTGGGCGTACTGCTTGGCGATGCGCACTTCTTCGCGCTGCTCGAGTTCCAGCAGCACATGCTCCTTGGTGGGGAAGTGGAAGAAGAACGTGCCGTGCGCGACACCCGCCGCAGTCACGATCGTGCCCACGTCCGCTTCCGCCATCCCGGCACGCTTGAACTCGGCGATCGCCGCACCCATCAACCGCTCACGCGTCTGCAGGCGCTTCGCCTCGCGCGCAGACAGCCCGTCTGCCACAGCCATTCCATTCCTTCGTGTCGACCGGACTCAACGAGCCCGACTCACCCGAATCTATCCCGTGGCCGCATCGCGCAGGATCTGTTGCAGCCGGTCCAACGGATCACCGACGGTCGGGTCGAGCCGATTCCGCGGCTGTGTGGTGGGCGTACCCGCCGTTGCCGGAGGCGGTGGCTGGGCGACCGGAGGAGGGGTGGACACCGGTGGCGGCGAGATCGCCGAGGCGGCGTCGATCTTGCTGTTCAACCTTCCCAGCGCGTCGTTGCGGATGGCTCGCCGATCCGGGTCCGGGTCATTGTTGCCCGCGAAGCATCCGCCGGCGGCCCTTTCCACCACATCCCGGGCGGCCAGGTAACGGGCCACTGCCAGTTCAGGCTCGGCCGCCGCAATCGCCCGGTCGCCGAGGGTCTCACGGACAAGCTCCAGATCCACCCTGGCCGAACATGACTCATCGGCGCCGAGTCGGGCCACTGCCGCCCTGAAATGTCGGTCGGCGTCGTCGAGCCGGTTCTCCAGAACAGCCAGAGCGCCTGCGGCATGTTCCGCCTTGCCCGGCTGGACGATATCGAGCACCCGAAGCCTGGCCACGTCGCCTGCCATCGCCTCGGTATCGCGGTCGGCGAAACTGTTAGCCGCTGAGTGGCCGATCACCACCACCGACAGCAGCTTGACGACGGCGATCAGCACTACCAGCACCACCGGTGCCGAGTAAAGCAGCAGCCTGCGCCGCACCCGGTTCATGTTCCCGGCTCCAGATCGATCGACTGCATGCGACGGAATCCCCGCAGCACCAGATAGAGCTCGATCAGGATGAGCAGCGCGGCGACCCCGGCGAAAACCCAGTACAACTCGACGGCGGCGCGGTCCGGAACAGCGACGGGGCTCTGGCTCGGACTCTTGTCGGCGGGTAACGCAACCTCCAACGGTGTCACGCCGGCCCGCGGCACGAACGGCACGCCGATCTGCTCGGCGACTCCCCGCAGCGCCTGGGTGCCGGCATTTCCGTAGCCCAGCACCGCGCCGCCGTCCACGGCATCCTCGGGCAGCTCGAACTCCCGTTGCGGCGCTTGTGAATCGGGCGCGCCGGCGCCGAGATAGAACACCAGGTTCTGCGCCCTGGGGAACTGCTGTACCGCGCTGATCAGCTGGTAGCGCAGCACGCTGGCGGCCGCGCCGACATTGGCGCCCGGCGTCGCCGCGTACGCGTCCGTCGCGGCCAGCACCGGCCGCAGACTCCAGGTATCGGCCGACAGCGGCCACACCACCGACGGGCGATCGGCGAAACCGATCAGGGCGAACCGGGCGTCGGGATACCGTTCGATCAGTGACGCGACATCGTCGCGGGCCGCCGCCATCCGGGACCGGCCATCGGCGCCACGCTGCGACATCTCCGGCGAACGGTCCAGGAGCACAAAGATGTTGGGGTCCCGGTCGCCGGCCGGCCGGGGCACGGCATCGTGGCTCCCGCCTACGGTGGGGCCGAGCGCTGCCACCAGTAGGAGTACGCCGGCCGCGGTCAGCGATGACCAGCGCCACACCGAGGCCCAGCCACCACCCTGCGCCCTGACCCGCCCGAACGTGAGCACCCGCGCCGCGACGAGCACCACCGTGAGCACCGCGAGTAGCAGTGGCGGCAGGACCGGTTCCAGGCTCATTGCCGCATCACCACCGGCCACCACCACAGCACTGCCAACGCCAGCAACGCCAGTACCACGGGCACCGCCGGGGTTTCGGCGGAGACGACGTCCGCGGTATCGCCGGTCGTTCCGGCCTGCGGCGGATGGTCCCGGATCTGCGTCAGATGTTCGGCTGTATCGCCCGATCCGAACCATCTCCCTCCGGTGCTGCGCGCCAGGTCCGCGACGGCCCCCTCACCGGATCCGAGCGTGATCGCATTGACCTGAACCCCTGCCGTCACCGCCAGGTCCCGGAGGCGATCCTCGGTGAACAGCGGTACTGATTGCCCTGAGTCGGGCAGGGATTCGGGGCCGACGTAGATCAGCGAACGTCGCTGCGCGGATTTCTCCTCGAAGGACGGGAAGCCGGTCAGGCACATGGCCAGCACGTCCTGGACGCCGGCGGCGTAATCGACGTAGGACACCGGTGCCACCAACGGCCTGGCACCGTCCTGCCGGCCGACCGCGGCGAATTGTGCTGCGGCGTACTGATAATCCCGGGTCATCGGGATGACGCGGCGGTTTGCCGAGGTCAGCCCGATCCGCTCGGTTCCGAAGGTGCCGGCCCGCTCGGCGAAATACTGCAGGGCGGCGCTGACTGCCGGGTCGGTCACCGGGGCGCCGGCGCACACCATGATGTCCTCCGGTGTCGCCACCTGGGTGGTGCGGGTCCACGACGGCAGCCCGGTGGGACGCGCGGCAGCCAGAACGGATCCCGCGAAGGCGGCCGTCAGCAGCACCATGGCGACTACGGCGGCGATGGTCCGCAGCCGCGCGGTCCGCACGTACTCGGGCAGTCGGGTGAGCCGCCCGGTGTTGGCCAGTGGCCTGAGCCGCTCCGGGTCCATCGGTTGCCGCAACAGCAGGGCGAGGCCCACGCACCCGGCGAGTGCGAGGCACCCGGTGATCGCCACCACCCACCAGATCAGGTCCATCCGCGGATCAACTCCTCGGCGGTGTCGCTGGCCGTGCCGGCATCGAGCGCCGAACGATGGTTGAACTGAATGTCGGTGAGCTCGGCCAGGATCGGCGCGGCTGGTGCAGCCGAGCTTTCCGCGATGGCGTCGACCTGCAGGTACTGGGCCTGCACCCCGGTGGCGGCGTGCAGGAAGGCGCGGAGTTCCCGGCTCAGCGCCGCCCCGGTGCCCGCTGCGCTCAGATTACCTGCGCGGTAACGGTTTCCGATGCGACGGACCGTGCGGGCCGATCGGCGCCGTAGGAGTTCCCCCCGTGCGGCACCGACCATGGGCAGGTCGCGCACCGAACGGCGCCGCGATGTCAGCACGAAGACTGCCGCATACCATGCGCACAGCAGCAGGATCAGGCCGATCGCGGTCCACAGCCACACCGGCGAGTAGGGCGTCGGACCGATCACATGGCGCAGCAGGTCATCCGGCACGGGCGTACACCCCGGTCATCGCTGTCAAGGCGGTCCGGATCCGCAGACTGCCGGGGATCCTGGCGTGTGGTATCCGCTGCAGGGTCAGAAACTCGGAAAGCTGTTCGCGCCGTCGCGCTTCGGCGCGCAGGTAGGCCTCGACGACGTCACGGTCCAGGTCGGCCAGGATCGGGCGGCCGTCAGCGATCTCGTAGCTGCGGCCGGTGTCCCGGTGCCCGCTCAACGCGGGCATGTCGCCGATCAACGCCCACAGCACGTCGTGGCGGGCGGTCAGCGGGCGCAGCACCTCGGCCAACCGGTCGGTGACCTCCGGTTCGTCGGACACCACGAAGATCAACAGCCGGTGCCGGTAGTGGCGGGCCACCCATTCGAGCTGAGCCAGGATGTCGCTTGGGCCGGGGTGATCGGTGGCGTGGTGATGGAACCGGTGCAGCATGCTCTCGATATGGGTCTCGCCGCGGCGCAGCCGGATGTCCACGGTGCCGCGTTGGTCGCCGAGCACCATCGCGATTTCGTCGGACCGGGGCTGCGTCATCAATCCGATCCCGCCGATGATGTTCAGCGCCACAGTTCTTTTCAGCTCGCCGGACGGCGCCAGTGCGCCACTGTTACGGCCGGCGTCGGCGACCACCAGCACCTTGTGGTGCTTTTCGGAGACGAACCGCTTGATCAGCGTGTGCCCGGAGCGCGCCGTGGCCTTCCAGTCGATGTCGCGGACATCGTCGCCGGGGACGTAGGGCCGCAGCTCGTCGAACTCCAGGCTGCGGGTATGTACCAGGGCGTAGCGGCCACCCTCGAGCAGACCGCCTGCGTCGCGGCCGACATACGCCTTGGCGGAGTCCAGATACCTGCCCATCGCGGCCTCACGGGACCTGCACCGCACGCAACACCGCGTCGACGATGCCATCGGGGGTGACCCGGGCGGTGGCCGCCTCGAACCCGAGGATCAGCCGGTGCCGCAGCACGCGGTGCGCCAAGCGGGCGATGTCGTCGGGAACCACATGGTCGCGGCCGCGCAGCACTGCCAGCGCCCGGGAAGTCCGGCAGAAGGCCAGCGTGGCCCGCGGGCTGGCCCCGTACTCGATCAGCCGCGCCAGGTTCGCCGGCAGGTAATGCCCGGGTTCGCGGGTGACGGCGACCAGTCGGCCGGCGTACTCGACGAGCGCGCGATCCAGGTACACCGACCGAACGATGGATTGGGCGCGACGCACGTCGTCGATCGTGACGACCGGATCCGCGCGGTGATCCCGGTCGTAGAGACCGGCGTCCATCCGGGCGGCGATCTCTACCTCCTCGTCGATCGAGGGGTAGCCCACGATCTCCTTGAGCATGAACCGGTCGGTCTGGGCCTCCGACAGCGGATACGTGCCTTCCTGGTCGACAGGGTTCTGGGTGGCGATGACCAGAAACGGTTCGGGAATGGGATATTCGACGCCGGCGATCGTGGTCTGGCGTTCCTGCATAGCCTCCAGCATGGCGCTCTGGGTCTTGGCGCTGGAGCGGTTGATCTCGTCGAGCAACACGATGTTGGCGTGCACGGGGCCCAGCTGCGTGGCGAACGAGTTGTGCGCGGCCTCGTAGATCTGGGTGCCGATGATGTCGCTCGGCAACAGATCGGGTGTGCACTGGATGCGCCGGAAACTGGCGTCGATGGACTCGGCCATCACCCGGGCCGCGGTGGTCTTCGCCAACCCGGGGACGCTCTCGATCAGCAGGTGTCCTCCGGCGAGCAGCGCCACCAACATCGATTCGCGAAGGTGATCCTGCCCGACCACCCGGGAGGAGAATGACGAGGTCACCGCGCCCGCGATGCGCTGGGCTTCGGCGGCGTCGCGCTGGTCAGCCTGTAATCGCGGTGCCGTCATGCGTCCTTCCTGTATTCGCCCTCCCCCGGCGTATGTACCCAGAGTTTGCCGAAGTCATGCCGGCGCGGCCACCAGAACCAACGGCCCAGCAGCACCGCGATCGGCGGCACCACAAAGGTCCGCACCAGCAAGGTGTCGATCAGCAACCCGATGCCGATGGTCGATCCCACCTGGGCGATCGTCACCACAGTGGTACCCAGCATCGCGAACATGGTCAACCCGAACACGATTCCGGCGATGGTGACGACACTGCCGGTTCCGGCGAAGGCCCGGATCGTCGCGATTCGGACGCCGGCCGCGGCCTCGTCACGCAACCGCATCGCCAGCAGCAGGTTGTAGTCCGCTCCGACGGCGACCAGGGCGATGAAGGCCAACGCGGGCACGGCCCAGTGCAGCGGCTGACCGAATAGGAACTGCCAGGCGGCGACGCTGGCCCCGAGCGCCGACGCGTAGGAGATCGTGACCGTGGCCAGCACGACGATCCCGGCGACGGGGCTGCGCAACATGCCTGCCACGATGATGAAAATCAGCACCAGCGTGGCGATCACGAGCAGGGTGAAGTCGTGCTGCACGTAGTTGATGAGTTCTGCGGTCGCGGTTCCGACACCGGTGAGGTCGACGACACCGCTGGCCGCGAGCGGGGTGTCCTTGAGTGACTCGGCGGCGGCGATGCGGATCTCGGTAGACCGGTCCGCACCGTCCCGCCCCCAGGACTCACCGTCGCCGTAGACCAGTAGCCGGGTCGCGTGGCCGTCCGGGGAGAACATCATATCCATCACCCGCCGGTACTCCGGATCGTCGAACGTCCTTGGCGGAAGGTAGAACCCGCCCTCAGAACTGCCGTCGAAATCAGTGCTCAGCTGTGACAGGTAGCCGGTCATCTGCTGCATCTGCGGCCCGACGCTGCCCAGGCTGGAGCGCAAGGTGGCGGTGAGGCCGCGCAGTTGGGTCAGCACTGCGCGCATCGTCGCCACCCCCTTGGCCGCGCCGTCTAGTGAGTCGGTGGCGCTGGCGGCACCCTCTTGGAGCGCACCTGCGCCGCCGGCGAGGGTGCCTGTCGCACTGACCGCGTCGTCGAGCGGCGTCACGATCTTCTGCACGGCCGCACAGATCGGGTTGGCCGCACAGTCGGGGTTGCTGTTGACGAATTGGCGGAGCGGATCGGCATATCCGGATACCGCCTGCAGGTTGCCCTGCAGCCCGGACATGCCCGCGCCGATGTCCTGTGAGCCGGCCCCGACCCGGTTCAAGCCGTCGACCGCACCGGTCAACCCGCGTTGCATGCCGTTGAGCGCGGCGTCGAGTTGTCCGATGGTAGCCGCGACGGTGTCCACGGAGTCCATCCCGTTGAGAGCGGATTGCGCTGTGCCGTCGAGTTGTTCGCCGATCTGGCCGGCCTGGTAGGTCAACGTGCCCTGGCGCACCGGGGTGCCGGCGGGCCGGCTGGCCGACTGCACGGTGCGGACCCCGCGCACCTCGAGGACCTTTCTGGTGACCCTCTCGACCGAGATCAACCCGGCCGGTGTCCGCAGGTCCCGGTCGGCCTGGATCGAGATGATCTCGGGCAACAGCCGGTTGTCCGGGAAGCGGCCGTGGACCGCCTGGTAGCCGCGACTGGATTCGGTGCCGGCCGGCTGTGCGGACAACTCCGAGAAGCTGACCTTGGCGCCGAGCAACGGCACCGTGCAGACGGCCAGCGCGCCAACGGCAACCACCAGGATCGGCCCCGGCCAGCGGGCGACGGCGGTGCCGATCTTGCGCCACCGGCGGTTGACCCGCGCTGCGCGTGGGTCAACCCACCCGCGCCGGCTGAACAAGCCGATCAACGCCGGGGTCAGCGTCAGCGCACCCAGCATCGCCGCGAGAACACCTATGCCACTGGGTATCCCGGCGCTGCGCAGGAAGTTCACCTTGGCGAAGGTCAGGCAGAACAGCGCGGTGGCGATCGTGGCGGACGACCCGGCGATCACCGGCGCCACCCGGCGGTAGGCGTCGGCCAGCGCGTCCGGCGGCGGCACGCCCGCGCGCCGGTTCTCGTGGTAGCGGCCGAGCAGGAAGATGCCGTAGTCGGTCCCGGCACCCAGCACCATCGCAGACATCAATGCGACCGAGAAGACCGACACCTCGATCACACCGTGCTCGCCGAGCAACGCGACCACCGGACGCGCGACCGCCAGAGACAGTCCCACCGAGGCCAGCGGCACAGCCGCAGCGATCGGCGAGCGGTACACGAACAGCAGGAGCGCGGCGATCATCCCGACCGTCAGCACCGTGATTCGCGCCAATTGTGCATCCAGAGCGCCGAATTCATCAACCAGGCTGGGTCCCGGCCCGGTGACGTGAGTGCGCAATCCCTCCGGCGGATTGACCACATCGACGGCGGCGCGCAGTGCAGCCACGGCGTCGGTGGCGGTGCTGCTACCCAATTGACCCGACAGCCTTGCCATCAGATAGGCCGCCTTGTGGTCCAGGCTTTCGAATACGGCTGCGGCAGCAGGGTCGTCCCACAGATCCATGACCGATTCGACGCCGGGCGTATCGGTGCGCAACCGGTCGGCCAGCACCCGGTAATAGGCGCGGTCGGGCTCCCCCAGTGTCCGGTCCGCATCGAGGACGACATAGGCGATGTTGTTGCTGTCGGAATCCCCGAACAGCGTGCCCATCCGCTGCGCTGCCTCCGTCGCGCCGGAATCCGTCGGGAAGAACGCCCGGGACTGCTCTTTCACAACGTGTTCGAGTTGGGGCACCGCGATGTTGCCGAGGCCGGCCAGCACCGCCCAGGCCGCGATTACCAACAGTGCGTACCTGCTCGCAGCTCGGGCAACAGTCTCCAGCATGGCTCCCCCACCATCAATAACAATGTTATTGGCAGGTATAACATTGTTATGGCAACATGTCCACGACGATGGACACCATGGGAATTCGCGAGCGCCTGATCGAGGAGAGCCTGCAGGTCCTCGAGGAGAGCGGGCCGGAGGCACTCAGTGCGCGCATGCTGGCCACGCGGATCGGCGCGTCGACGATGGCGGTCTACACCCACTTCGACGGCATGCCCGGCTTGTATGAGGCGCTCGTGCGGGAGTCGTACACCCGGTTCGGCGAGCATCTGAGCCGACGCCCGGACACCGAGGATCCGGTAGCCGACCTGCTCGCCTCCGGACTGGCCTACCGCGAGTACGCGCTCACCTATCCGCAGCGTTACCGACTGATGTTCGGAATCACCTCACCGTCCATCACGCTGCCGATCGGCCGTGACGTCACAGTCGACGGCCATCCGGCGGCCCTGTCCGAGATCAACTCGGTATACGCCCAGATCCCGGCGTTCGTGCGGCGCTGCATGGACGTCGGCGCCATCGACGAGGGCGATCCGGTGGCTGTGGCCGCCCAGATCTGGACCATGATGCACGGCTACGTCCTGGCCGAGATCATCGGAGTTTTCGGCACCGACGGCGGGGGCGTCGCCCGGGTACTCGCACCGCACATCACCAACCTCCTGGTCGGCCTCGGCGGCGATCGAGAACGTATCCAGGAGTCTTTTCAGCGCATGGAGGCACCCCCGGCACTGCCGCGCCCACCCGCTGCCGCGCCCACGACCGAAACCTCGAAGTCGGCCAGGCCGGGGCGCCGGGCCCGGCCTAGCCACCGGGCTTGAGCATGACCTTGATGGCGCCGTCCTGCTTCTTCTGAAAGATGTCGTAGCCGTGCGGGGCCTCGTCGAGCGGCAGGATGTGGGTGGCGAAGCCGTCGACTCCCAACGGGTCGTCATCACCGAGCAACGGCAGGATGTCACCGACCCACTTCTTCACATTGGCCTGCCCCATGCGCAGCTGGACCTGCTTGTCGAACAAAGTCAGCATCGGCAGTGGATCGGCCATGCCGCCATAGACACCGATCACGGAAATGGTGCCGCCACGCCGCACGATGTCGATCGCCGAGTAGAACGCATCGAGTCGGTCCACGCCGGCGCTCTGCATCAACGGCTTGGCGATCGCGTCGGGCATCAGCGCGGTGATTTTCTGCAGGGTTGAGGCCACCGGCGAACCGTGCGCCTCCATGCCGACGGCATCGATCACCGAATCCGTGCCGCGACCGTCGGTCATGGACCGCACCGCATCACCAACTGATCCATCGAGTGAGGTCAGATCGATGGTGGTGATGCCACGCATATCGGCACGGGCCAGTCGTTCCCGAATGCGGTCCACGGCGATCACCCGGTACCCGAGGTGCTGGGCCACCCTCGCCGCCATGTCACCGATCGGCCCGAGGCCGAGGACGGTCACCGAGCCGCCGTCAGGGATCCCGGCATACGCCACCGCCTGCCATGCGGTGGGCAGCACATCGGAGAGGTAGACGAACCGCGAATCCGGTGGCCCGTCGGGCACCTTGACGTGGGTGAACTGAGCCTGCGGCACCCGCAGGTACTCGGCCTGGCCGCCGGGGATGCGGCCGTACAGCTCCGAGTATCCGAACAATGCCGCACCCATGCCCTGGTCGCGGACCTGGGTGGTTTCACATTGCGTGTAGAGATGCTGATCGCACATGAAGCAATGGCCGCACGAGATCTGAAATGGGATGACCACGCGCTCGCCCACCGACAAGTTCTGAACTTCCGGGCCCACTTCCCGCACGACGCCCATCGGTTCATGGCCCAGGATGTCGCCCGGATGCATGAAGGCGCCCAGCACCTCGTACAGATGTAGGTCCGAACCGCAGATATTGGTCGAGGTCACCTCGATGATCGCGTCCGTGGGCTCTTCGATCTCAGGATCCGGCACGGTGTCTACCCGCACATCCCGCCGGCCGTGCCAGGTAACGGCTTTCACAGGTCCTCTCCCATCGCTAGATGTCGCAGGTGGGGGCTACCCCGCCGGCCTGACGCCAAACCGGCGCGAGGTGACCGAGAATGGGTTGATGACGCCGAACTGGGAGGGTTTCGACGGATTCGTCGGGCTGCTCGACTACCCGATGCTCGTCGTGACGGCACAGGCCGACGACGGACCGGCCGGCTGCCTGGTCGGGTTCACCACGCAGGCGAGCATCGATCCACCCCGGTTCCTGGTGGGGGTGTCGAAGAAGAACCACACCTTCGCGGCCGCGGAGGCGGCCACCCACCTCGGCGTGCACCTGCTGGCCCGTGACGACCTCGAATTGGCCCGCTGGTTCGGCGGTCAGACCGGGGATGAGATCGACAAGTTCGCCCAGTGCCGCTGGCACTCCGGACCCGCCGGGACGCCAATCCTTGATGCCGCACCGGCGTGGTTCGTCGGCGCCGTCCTTGAACGTGTCGACCTCGGAGACCACATGGGCTATCTGCTGAATCCGGTTGCCGGACAAGCCCCCGACGAACCCCAGCCGTGGATCAGGCTCAGCGACGTGGCCGATCTCAAGCCCGGCCACGAGGCCTGAGGCTACTTCCAGGCGAAGACCGGTTGTTCGAGTTCATCGACCGGATCGGTTCGGCCCTCCAGCGCCAGCCACCGCAACTGCAACAGCACCGCGCCGGTCGGCGCATGGATCAGATCGTTGCCCAACGGAATCTGCACCACCGGGCGCGGGCTCTCCGGAATCGTGATGAACCGCGGCGAATCCGCGCGCTGCAGCTGGTGCAAGCCCACCCGATACGCCGCCACCACCTCGTCGGGGGACGGACGCAGGTCGAGCCGTCCGCCGCCCCAGACCACCACCGGGGTGATGACGTAACCGGAGCGGGTCGGGTAATCATCGAGCAGTCCCAGCACCGCCGTGTCGGGCAGGCTGACCCCGACCTCCTCGTCCAGCTCCCGCAGCGCGGCCTCGACCGCGGTCTCACCCGGGTCCAGCCGTCCGCCGGGCAGCGCCCACTGCGCAGCGTGCGACGAGAGCCGGGAAGTCCTGCGGCACAACAGAAATGCCGCTCCACCGGACACGTCGACCATGCGGCCGTCGAGCCCGGGCTCCGGCATCGGGCGGCCGTCGATCCATTCGTCGACCGGAGCCGGATCCACCCGGTCCTCACCGACCTCGGAATCGACCAGGACCACCGCCACGGCCGCGTGCCGCTTCGTCGGGTCGGTCACGGCGCGGCGTTCATGCCCCGCCAGATGCACCCCGATCCGGTCCCGCAGCGCTTCGTCATAGGCGATCGTCACCGCTCGACCATATGCGGGACGCAGGCGATACGACCGGCGAGGTCACACCGCCTACTGGTCCGCCTTGCGGGTCTGCTGATACAGCGTGAGCTTCCACACCCCGTCAACCCGGTGGTAGACGCTGGACATGGCGCCGACGAACGCGGGCCCGTCCCCGTCGCGGTAGGCCGTGCCGGTGTAGACCAGGGCGGCATTGTCGTCATCGAGGACGATGAGGTGCACGCCACTGATCTCATAGGCGCGCCACGGCGGAGATTGCGCGAGCGCGCTGACGACGGTGTTGCGGTCCATCACCATGCCATTGGCGAGCACCATGACGGCGTCGGGCAGCATCACCTCGCCGTAGAAATCCGCGCCGGTCGACTCGCACAGCGAATCCCACCCGGCACGTTCGATGTGCAGGAGTTCGCCGAGAACTGGACTGGTCACCGCTACGTGATACCCGTTACGCCGGCCTGGTATGCCTGGGCACCACTGTTAAAACAGTGGTAGAAGTGACGTGTGGGTGTCCGTAAGGTATCGGCCCTCGCGGGCATCGCAGCAGTGACTGCGGCCGCCGCGGTGGGCACGATCGCGACGCCCAAGGCGATGCCCTCAGCCTCAGCCGCTCCGGATTGTCCCGACATCGAAGTGGTCTTCGCTCGGGGTACCGACGAACCCGCCGGCATCGGCAATGTCGGCAAGGCGTTCGTCGACACGCTGCGCCCCATGGTCAAAGGCTCAACAATCGGCACCTACGCGGTGCAGTACCCCGCGTCGTGGGACTTCATGAAGGCCGCAGCCGGAGCCACCGATATGAGCAAGCGCGTCCAGGCCACAGCGGCGCGGTGCCCCAAGACCAAGATCGTGATGGGCGGCTACTCGCAGGGCGCGGCCGTGGTCGACGTCGTGGCCACCTCACCCGTCGGCGGCCTCGGCTACAGCGCCCCACTGCCCGCCGCGGTGGTCCCGCGCGTCGCCTCGGTCGTCGTGTTCGGCAACCCGTCGGCGCGGCTCGGCCAGCCGCTGACCCGGATGAGTCCCGACTTCGGCGCGAGGACCGCGGACCTGTGCAACGCCAACGACCCCATCTGCTCGCTGGGCCGAGACTGGAATGCGCACGTCAGCTATCCGAAATCGGGCCTGATCAAACTCGCCGCGCAATGGGTCACGCGTCACGTCCAGCCGCCGCCTCCAGCGCCCGCTGCTCGGCGCTGACGACCGGATAGAGCCGGTGGGATCCGGGAAGGCCCTTGAGTTCCACTTCGCGCGCCGCGCCAAGGGCGATGTCGTCCAGATCCCTGACCGCGTCCCCGACCGGTTCGCTGACCAGGATCTCTCCACCGTCGGCCTGACCGGCAACCCGCGCGGCCATCGCGACGTCGAGCCCGAACAGGTCGTCACCGCGGCGCACCGAGGTGCCCATGTGCACGCCGATCCGCACCCGGATTTCCTGCCACCGCTGCGGGTTTTCCGCGAGGGCACGCTGCACGTCGGTGGCGAACCGGACCGCGTTCTCCGGGTCGGCGAACGCGATCATGAATCCGTCGCCCTGGGTCTTGACCACATGACCACCGTGCTTGTCGACACGCGCCTGAACGAGCTTGTCATGCTTCTCCAAGAGCTTCACCCAGGCCCGGTCACCCATCGCGGCGTTGTACCCGGTCGAACCTTCGATGTCGGAGAACACGATGACGACCCGGCCGTCAGCGGTCAGCCGTGCCAGATCCGGGCGTTCCACCTGGGCCCATCCGGCCAGATCCTCGATGGAGTTGCGCACTGTTGCGCCCAGCCCCTTGTTGATCAGCATGTCCGCGGTCTGAAACACCGTCTTGATCGCAAACGGCGCAACGCCGCGACGGCGCCTCCGCCGGCGGTCTTCGTCCTCGAGCTTCATGCTCTCGATCTCACGCCGGGCCGTAATCAGCTGCCGCCGGCTCACGATGAACAACACCAGGAACGTGGCGAACGCCGCGAACAGCACGACGACGATCACCAACAAGACGAACTCAAGGGTGGTCGGCATCGGCACCCGCTGATTATCCGGCACGCGCCGGTCGCCCACCCCACCGGCACATGTCACATTCCATCGAGTTGAGGTGTCTCGAGGGTGTAGTCACCGACAACATAGGAGTGCGCCATGGATGCTCGTTTGAACCTGTTCGAGAACCCGACCGCCGTCAAGATGCTCAAGCACGTCACCTCGGCGGGCAAGGTGATCACGGACTCGACACTCCCCGACACAACGCAGCAACTGGTGGCGCTGCGCGCCAGCCAGATCAATGGCTGCGCATTCTGCACCGACATGCACACCAAGGACGCCGTGCTCGCCGGGGAGACCCCGCAGCGGCTGCACCTGGTCGCCGCGTGGCGGGAGGCAACGGTGTTCACCGAAGCCGAACGCGCGGCCCTGGAACTGACCGAGCAGGGCACCCGGATCGCCGACGCGGCGGGCGGGGTCAGCGACGAGGTGTGGGCGAACGCGGTCAAGCATTACGACGAAAATCAACTGACCGCGCTCGTGTGCCTGATCGCCTTCATGAACACCGTCAACCGCTTGAACGTGATCGTCCAACAGCCCGCCGGCGACTACCAGCCGGGGCAGTTCGGATAACAGCGCGCCACCGCATCCCATTCGGCGTACGTGCCTGCCACTAGGCCGAGGATTACGGCCACATGCTGGCTGTAATCCTCGGCTTAGTGTGTGGGTACCGGCGCGCCGAGACATCTGTGCCGGATGGGACCGTGGCCGACCGGGACGAACGGCGGTACCGGCGAACTGGCACGCTGGTTACCAACATGACCACTCCCCTGCTCGACGACCCGAGCGACCTGTCGGCGCTGCACGCCAAGGGCAACGATGCCGACACCCTGTTCACCGATTTCGCGGGCTGGGCCGAAGCCAACGGCACCACCCTGTACCCCGCGCAGGAGGAGGCGCTGATCGAAGTGGTCAGCGGGGCGAACGTGATCCTCGCGACGCCGACCGGCTCAGGCAAGTCACTGGTGGCCACCGGAGCGCTGTACGCGGCACTGGCCGCCGGTCGCCGGAGCTACTACACCGCGCCCATCAAGGCGCTGGTGAGCGAGAAATTCTTCGCGCTGTGCGACGTGTTCGGCGCGGCCAACGTCGGGATGCTCACCGGGGACGCGTCCGTGAACGCCGACGCCCCGATCATCGCCTGTACCGCCGAGATCCTGGCCAACCTGGCACTGCGGGAAGGTGCCGACGCAGACATCGGCTTCGTGGTGATGGACGAGTTCCACTTCTATGGAGACCCGGACCGCGGCTGGGCGTGGCAGGTGCCGCTGCTCGAACTTCCCAACACCCAGTTCCTACTCATGTCGGCGACGCTGGGTGACGTCGAATTCCTGCGCAAGGACCTGACCCGGCGCACCGGGCGGGAGACGGCACTGGTGGCCGGTGCGCAACGGCCGGTGCCGCTGTTCTACTCGTACGCCACCACACCGATGCACGAGACCATCGCCGACCTGCTCGACACGTTGCAGGCGCCGATCTACGTCGTGCACTTCACCCAGGCCTCCGCACTCGAGCGGGCCCAGGCGCTGATGAGCGTCAACGTCAGCACCAAAGAGGAGAAGGCCGCCATCGCCGAGATGATCGGTGGTTTCCGGTTTTCCACGACCTTCGGGACCACGCTGTCGCGGCTCGTGCGGCACGGCATCGGTGTCCACCACGCCGGGATGCTGCCGAAATATCGCCGGCTGGTGGAACAGCTGGCCCAGGCCGGGCTGCTCAAGGTGATCTGCGGTACCGACACCCTCGGCGTCGGCATCAACGTGCCGATCCGCACCGTCGTGTTCTCCGCCCTGTCCAAGTACGACGGCACCCGGACGCGGTTGCTCAACGCCCGCGAGTTCCACCAGATCGCCGGACGGGCCGGGCGTGCCGGATACGACACCGCGGGCACCGTGGTGGTGCAGGCGCCCGACCACGAGGTGGAGAACCTCAAACAGTTCGCCAAAGTCGCCGACGATCCGAAGAAGCGTCGAAAGCTGGTGCGGCGCAAGGCCCCTGAGGGCATGGTGCCGTGGGGCGAGAACACCATGACACGGCTGATCGACGCCGCCCCCGAGGCATTGACCAGCAACATGCGGGTGTCGACAGCGATGATTCTCGATGTCGTCGACCGCCCCGGTGACCCGTTCGCGGCGATGCGTCGCCTGCTCACCGACAATCACGAACCACGCAAACGTCAGCTGAGGCACATCCGGGAGACCGTCGGCATCGCCCGGTCCCTGCTTCAGGCCGGCGTGGTGGAACGGCTTGCCGAACCCGAGGCCGATGGCCGGCGCTACCGGCTGACGGTCGACCTCCCGCCCGATTTCGCGCTGAACCAACCGCTGTCCACGTTCGCGCTGGCCGCGGTCGATGTCCTCGACCAGGAAGCCGAAACCTTTGCGCTGGATGTGGTTTCGGTGATCGAAGCCACTTTGGAAGACCCCCGCCAGATCCTGGCCGCCCAGCTGAACAAGGCCAGGGGCGAGGCGGTAGCGGAGATGAAGGCCGAGGGCATCGAGTACGACGAACGCATCGAACTGCTCGACGAGGTCACCTATCCCAAGCCGCTGGCCGAATTGCTGCAGCACACCTACGAGGTGTACCGGCAGACCAATCCGTGGGCGGCCGACGGGCACCTGTCCCCCAAATCGGTGGTGCGCGAGATGTGGGAGCGCGCCCTGACCTTCCGTGAGTACATCAGCGTCTACGGGCTGACCCGATCCGAAGGGGCGGTGCTGCGCTACCTGTCCGATGCGTTCAAGGCGCTGCGCTCAGGAGTACCGACGGCCGCGCGCACCGAAGCGCTGGCCGACATCGTCGAGTGGCTCGGCGAATTGGTGCGCCAGGTGGATTCCAGCCTGCTCGACGAGTGGGAGCAGCTGACCAGCCCGGATCAGCCTCACGATGTTCCGGTGGCGGTACCGGCCCGGCCGCGTCCACTGACAGGCAACGAGCGGGCGTTCACCGCGATGGTGCGCAATGCGCTGTTCCGGCGGGTGGAGTTGTTCGCGCGGGCCCGCTGGGACGAGCTCGGCGCACTGGACGCCTCATCCGGGTGGACGGCCGATCGCTGGGCCGAAGTCGGCGAGGAGTACTTCGACGAACACGCCGAGGTGGGCACCGGAGCCGACGCGCGGGGCCCGGCATTGCTGATCTTCGACCGACAGCCGCAGGTGTGGCGGGTGCGACAGATCCTCGAAGATCCGGCCGGAGATCACGATTGGGGCTTCGACGTGGAAGTGGACCTGGCGGCCAGCGACGAAGAAGGTGCCGCGGTGCTGCGTATCGTGGATGCGGGCCGGATGGGGTGAGCGCTTGCTGAACCCAATTTTATCGCGTACCCGGGGCCTTGCGGCAAGGCCCCGGTGATGGCGCACAATCGCTGGCCGACCCAAACCACGGATAAGCGAGGGAACTGTGGGGAACGTGCAAACTGACGGCCACGACATCGAAGTACAGACCGAACAGACCTATGTCGACGGGCTCTACACCCGCCTGGATGCCGAGCGCGTCCGGGTGCGTGGCCGCTACCGCACCGCACTGCGTGAGCACGGCGGCAGCGCGGTGGAACGTGACGCCGAGGTACTGGCGCTGGCCAAGGAAGGCAACCGGCTCGACGTGGCCGACAACGGCCTGTGCTTCGGTCGCCTGGAAACCATTGCCGGAGAACATCTTTACGTCGGGCGCCTGGGCATCTTCGATCGCGAGGACGATTACGAACCGTTGCTGCTGGACTGGCGGGCACCGTTGGCGCGGCCGTTCTACACCGCGACCGGGGCCAGTCCGGAGGGCATGCGCCGGCGCCGGCAGTTCCGCACTTTGGGCCGGCGGGTACTTGACCTCACCGACGAGGTGCTGGGCCGGCCCACCGAGGGCGACGAAGGTGATGCCGCACTGCTGGCCGCGGTGAACGCCCCGCGCGGCGAGGGCATGCGCGACATCGTCGCGACGATCCAGGCCGAACAGGACGAGGTCATCCGCAGCGAGCACACCGGCGTACTCGTGGTCGAGGGTGGCCCGGGCACCGGCAAGACCGTGGTGGCGCTGCACCGGGTGGCCTATCTGCTCTACACCCACCGGGAGCGGATCGAACGTCACGGCGTGCTGGTGGTCGGGCCCAATGAGGCGTTCCTGCACCACATCGGCCGGGTGCTGCCCTCGTTGGGTGAATCCGATGCGGTATTCATGACGCCCGGCGACCTGGCGCCCGGCCTCCATGTCACCGCCGAGGACGCGCCCGAGGCCGCCGAGATCAAGGGTTCACTGAAGATCCTCGACGTGCTGGCCGCCGCCGTGGCCGACCGCCAGGAGGTTCCCGACGAGCCGATCCTGATCGAGCTGCCCGACGTCACCGTGCGCATCGACGCCGAGACCGCCCAGTGGGCGATCGAGGAGGCCCGCGAAACCGGGCTGCCGCACAACGAGGCCCGGGCGACGTTCCGCGACATCGTCACCTACGTCCTCACCGAACGTGCGGTCGCGCGGATCGGCAAGGGGTGGTTGAGCCGTCAGGACAAGGCGGCGTGGGAGGAACTGCGGGCCAGTGTGGTCAGCGAACTCGACGACAACGCCGCGTTCGCTGCGGCGCTCGACCGGCTGTGGCCGATCCTGACCCCGGAGACCCTGCTGGCCCCGCTGTATTCGTCGACCGAAAGGTTGTCCGCGGCCGGAGCCGACCCTCGGTTGTTCCGCACTGACGGCAGCGCCTGGACCGTCTCGGACGTACCGCTGCTGGACGAGCTCGTCGACTTGCTGGGCCGCGACAAGGCGGCCGACGAAGCCGCGGAACGCGAACGGCGCGAGGAGGCCGCCTACGCCGCGGGTGTGCTCGACCTGATGATCGCCCGCGAGGATCTGATGGACGACGAGGATCACCTGCTGGCCAGCGACTTGATCGACGCCGAGGACCTGGCGGACCGGTTCGTCGAGCGCGACACCCGGGAACTGGCCGAACGCGCTGCAGCCGACCGGGATTGGACCTACGGTCATGTAGTGGTCGACGAAGCCCAGGAGTTGTCCGAGATGGACTGGCGAGTGTTGATGCGTCGGTGTCCACGCCGGTCCTTCACGGTGGTCGGGGATCTGGCCCAGCGCCGCTCAGCTGCCGGGGCCCGGTCCTGGGACACGATGCTCGAGCCGTATGTGCCGGGCCGCTGGATCTACCGGACGCTGTCGGTCAACTACCGGACGCCGGCCGAGATCATGGCGGTGGCCGGGGCGCTGCTGGCCGAGTTCGCGACCGGGGTCCAAGCGCCGGAGTCGGTCCGGTCCTGCGGGGTACAGCCCTGGTCGCGTCAGCTTGCCGTCGACGAAATCCCCTCGGCTGTCGAGAAATTCGTCCGGGAAGAGGCCACCCGGGACGGCACCAGCGTGGTGATCGGTCCGCCCGAGGTACCCGGAGCAGTGGCACCGTCGGAAACCAAGGGCCTGGAGTTCGACGCCGTGCTCGTGGTGGAACCCGCACGCATCCTGGCCGCCGGCGACCGCGGCGCCGCCGAGTTGTACGTCGCCCTCACCCGCGCGACGCAGCGCCTCGGCGTGCTGCACACCGAACCGCTACCCGAAGCGTTGACCGGACTCGCACATGCCTGACACCACGTGTGCGATCGTGGGCGGCGGGCCCGCCGGGATGATGCTCGGGCTGATCCTGGCCCGCTGCGGGGTGACAGTGACCGTCATGGAGAAGCACGCCGATTTCCTGCGCGATTTCCGCGGCGACACCGTGCATCCGAGCACCATGCGCATGCTCGACGAGCTCGGGCTGTTCGGCGAGTTCGACAAGATCGGCTACAGCAAGGTGGAGAAGGCCGAGTTCGGTGTCGACGGTGACGCGGTGACGCTCGTCGATTTCCGTCGGCTGCGCCAGCCCCACCCGTACGTGGCGATGGTGCCGCAGTGGGACTTCCTCGACCTGCTGGCCGACGCCGGCCGCAGCGACCCCAACTTCACCCTGCGCATGCGGACCGAGGTCACCGGGCTGCTGCGCGACGGTGAACGCATCAGCGGGGTGCGCTACACCGGCCCCGACGGCGACGGTGAACTGCGCGCCGATCTCACCGTCGCCTGCGACGGACGCACATCGCTGGTCAGGCGGGAGGCCGGGCTGAGTACCCGGGACTATCCGGTGCCGTTCGACGTGTGGTGGTTCCGCTTGCCGCGTACCGAGGATGGCCAGTACTCGCTGATCCCGCGTACGGCGCCGGGCCGGGCATTGATCATGATTCCCCGCTCCGGCTACTTCCAGGTGGCCTACCTGATCCCGAAGGGCAGCGACGCCGGGCTGCGGGCCCGGGGCCTCGATGCCTTCCGCGCCGAGCTCGCCGAGCTGATCCCCGAAGCCGATACGGACAAGCTCACCTCCTGGGACGACGTCAAGCATCTCGATGTTCAACTCAACCGGCTGCAGCGGTGGCACCGCGACGGCCTGCTGTGTATCGGCGATGCCGCGCATGCCATGTCACCGGTGGGCGGGGTCGGAATCAACGTCGCGATCCAGGATGCCGCCGCGGCGGCCCGCCTGCTGTACCAGCCGCTTCGCGAACATCGGGCCAGCCGGTCCGACCTGGCCGCTGTCCAACGTCAACGCAGCCTCCCCACCACGATCACCCAGGGTTTCCAACGCATCCTGCATCGTCAGGTGTTGGCACCGGTGATGGCAGGAGCCGAGATTGCCCCGCCGGGTGCGCTGCTGAGCATCGTCCGCAAGTTCCCCCAACTCACCGCGATTCCGGCGTACCTGGTCGGCACCGGGGTACGCCCCGAGCACGTCGCCGCGCCGGCCCGCCGATAGGTGCCGCGTGGGAGGCAAACAGAACCCCGAACAACGGCGACGCGAATTGTGCGACGCGGCAATCGGTCTGCTGGCCCGCGAGGGCATCAAGGGCGTTACCCACCTCAAGGTCGATCGCAAGGCCGGGGTTGCCGAGGGGACCACGTCGTTCTACTTCCGCACCAGCGCGGCGTTGGTACGGGCGGCGGCCGACCGCATCGCCGATCTCGACCTGGCCGATCTCACCGCGGCCACCGGCTCGGGTACCCATGGCGACGTGCGCGGTCTGGCCCGGCTGGTCATCCGGTCCGGTGCCGGGGCGCGGCTGGTCCGGAGCAAGGCCCGCTATGAGCTCGTTCTGCCGTCGAGTCGGGATGCCGGGCTGGCCGAGGCTTTCAGCCACAACGAGGAGCGATTCTTCGAATTGCACCGCAATGTCGTGGCTGGGCTCTGCCCGGCCGATACCGATCCGGCGCTGATCGACGAAAAGTCTTATGTACTGATGACTTTCATCAGCGGGCTGATGCTCGCCCTGGCCCGTGGCGACCGCACGATCACCTCGGATGAGCAGCTCCACGGCATCATCACCGCGATCGTCGCGGCGGCGCCGGCAAGCTCACATCGCGAAGGAGTAGCCGCCGTTGACCGGTAACGTCTGGCCGGTGATCCAGGAGCCGTGGTCGCTGGCCAGTAGCACCGCCAGATAGGCGACATCCTCGGGCAGGCCGGGCCGGCGGATCGGGTAACGCGACAGGATCGCCTTGGCCTGCGGGGAATCGGCCATCTCAGCCCACAGCGGTTCGGTGAGCGGGGTTCGCATGGTGCCCAACGCGATGTTGTTGGCGGTGATGCCGTGGCGGCCGTTCTCCAGCGCGATCGAACGCGTCAGGCCCGCGGCGCCGGCCTTGGCCGCCGCATAGACCGCGCCGCTGGCGTCCCCGGTTCGGCCGGCGTCCGAGACGATCGTGACGACCCGGCCCCAGTGCCGTTCCACCATCGTCGGCAGCACCGCACGCGTGCAATGAAGCACGCCATAGAGATTCACCTGCAGGAAGGGGTCCCAGTCGGCGGGCGTGGTGTCGGCGAACGGCATCCGCGCGGCGAATCCCTCGGCCCCGGCATTGCCCGCGTTGTTCACCAGAATGTCGACGGGTCCGGCCTTTTCGACCGCCTTGGTGACGGCCCGATAGTCGGTGACATCGAATGGCACCGCCACCGCGTCACCGCCCGCTTCGCGCAGCTCTGTGGCGACGGTCTCGGCCCGCTCGCCTCGGAGGTCATTGATCAGCACCGTGGCCTCGGCGGCAACGAAGGCATCGGCCAGTCCGCGGCCGACGCCCTGCCCGGCACCGGTGATCAACACCCGCCGGTGCGACAGATCGAATTGCAGCGTCATCGTCAGCGAGCTCTCCCGTGGTTCGGCATGATTCCGGACAACCTACCCCACAAAGTCTCTATATATGTAGAGTCCTGCACGCCGCCCCACGCAAGACCGAACGGAGCCCGGGTGAAATTCATCTTCAACCTGCCTCACATGCTGCGGTCGTGACTTCGACGTCGTGCACGGGATCGCCACCAGGCGGGTGGGCGAGGGCCATGCCGTACGGGAGGATCCCGATGCTCGGTCCGGCATGAGCGCACAGGAGATCGTCGACCGGCTGTGTTGGCTGGGAGAGCAAGGTGTCACCGTCAGCGCCGTGCCGCTCCCCGCCGTCAGCGGGGTCGACGAATATCTCGACTACGCCCAATGGGTGATCGAGGAGATCAGACCCAGCGTGCCCTAATCTAAAAAGCCCGGCCCTGAGGAGAACCCGATGAGCGACCACGACGTCCGGATGATCATTCTGTCGACCGACGACCTGGATGAGTCGATCCGCTTCTACAGCGAAACCCTGGGCATGCCACTGAAGTTCCGCGACGGCGCCCACTTCGCCGCGCTCGACGGAGGCTCTCTCACCCTCGCGCTGGCCACGTCAGTGGATCACCCGATCCCCGGCCAGGTCGTGGTCGGGATCAAGACCGCCGACGTGGACGGTGCCGCCAAGGCCATCGAGGCCAGTGGCGGCGGAATCATCAAACATCCCTACGACGACGCCCACGAGCGCCGCGCCGTGGTCTACGACAACAAGGGCAACGGCCTGGTGTTCTACAGTCCGCTGGCCCGCTAGCCTGCCGAAGCCGCGGCGTCGAGCAGGGTTTCGGCCAGGCGTGCCGCGGCCGGCGTCATCCGCTCCACCGGCGGGGCCGCGAGGTAGACCTGCCACACCGCCGGGTCGCGCAGCGTGACGGTCCGCAGATCACCGAAACGCCTGGCCTCGGACGGTGGCATGAAGGCCGTGCCCAGACCGTTGCCGACGAGTTCGGCGATCGCGGCGAACCCGGCCGGAACCTCGTACTGCGTCTGCGGTTGCACACCGGCGCGGTGGAACGCCTCGTCCATCAGGCGCCGCAGCCCGAATTCCGGCGGGAAGCCGACGAGGTCCTCGCCCGCCAGGTCCCCCAGCTCGAGGCGGCGACGACGTGCCAGAGCATGGTCGTCACGGCACACGAACACCATCGGCTCCTCGAACAGCAGCTTCATATCCAGCTGTGCCGGGAACCGGTTGGGCAGCGATACCAGGGCCAGATCCAGCGAGCCCTCCAGCAGAGCGGCCAGGTAGGCCGACGCGCCGGATTGGCTCAGCCGCAATCGCAGCCGCACGAACGGGTGGGCCCGGTGAAAATCGCCGAGCGCGCCGGCGACATCGACCGGCCCATAGGAGATCAGCGAACCGAATTCGACTGTGCCCATGAGAGCCCCGCGGAACTGGCCGGCAGATTCGGTGGCCGCACGGGCCGCGTGCAGCACCTCGTAGGCGTGGGGCCGGAAGGCCTCCCCCGCGGCGGTGAGGCTGATCCGTTGCCGCGACCGGTCGAACAATTCCACGCCGAGTTCGCGCTCGAGCTTCGCAACCGACGTCGACAACGCCGACTGCACGACATGCGCGCGTTCGGCGGCCCGAGTGAAACTCAGCTCGCCGGCCACCGCGATGAAGTGTTCGATCTGTCGTAACTCCACCGTGTCACTTTATCTATGTTGTCGATGAGGCTCATCCGATTCAATCGTTGGACTTGATGGCCAGGTGGCGGTGAAATGGACAACACGAGCCGGCGAGAAGGAGCAGCAGCGGTGAACGGTTTGAGCAGAAGGAATTTCGGCTTCCTCACGGCGGCCGCCGCCGGGGCGGCGACACTGGCTGCCTGTGGTACGTCCTCCACTCCGGCACCGTCGTCGGGGCCGGCTGCCCGGATCCCCTCGAAACCGTCGCACACCATGAACCCGGTCAGGCGGATCGACGCCGGCGATCTCAACGTCGGATACACCGAAGCCGGACCGGCCGACGGACGTCCGGTGATCCTGCTGCACGGCTGGCCCTACGACATCCACAGCTACGCCGACGCTTCGGCGCTGCTCGCCGAGAAGGGCTTCCGCGTCATCGTGCCCTATCTGCGCGGCTTCGGCTCGACCCGGTTCCGCTCCGCCGACACCGTGCGCAACGGCCAGCAGGCAGCGTTGGCTGCCGACGTCATCGCGCTGATGGATGCGCTCAACATCCCCAACGCTGTACTCGGCGGATACGACTGGGGTGGGCGCACCGCCAACAACGTTGCCGCACTCTGGCCGCAGCGCTGCGCGGGACTGGTCGCCGTCAGCGGTTACATCACCGTCAACCTGGCCGCCAACCTCAAGCCGCTGGCGCCGGAGGCCGAATTAGGTTGGTGGTACCAGTACTACTTCGCCACCCCGCGCGGTGAACTCGGCTACCGCCAGAACACCAGAGAGTTCAACCGGCTGATCTGGACCAAGGCCTCACCGCTGTGGCACTTCGACGACTCCACCTACGACCTGTCCGCCGCGGCGTTCGACAATCCCGACCACGTCGACATCGTCGTGCACAACTACCGGTGGCGGCTCAGCCTGGCTCCCGGCGAAGCCCGCTACGACGCCGACGAAGCACGGCTGGCCGGTAAGCCGCCCGTCACCGTACCGACGATCACGATCGGCTCCGAGTTCGACGGTGCGGCCAAGGACGGAGCCGGCTACCGCGCGCTCTACACCGGGCCCTACGAACACCGCGCTCTGGACGGCATCGGGCACAACGTGCCCCAGGAAGCACCCGAACAGTTCGTCGCCGCCATCGCCGATGTCAGCCGGATGGGCCGCTGAGACCATCGCTCAGGCGGTGCAGTCCCGTCGTCAGGGATACGGCCGTCCGGTCAGCTTTCGGATCGTGCGGACCTCACCCTCCCGGTAAGGCCGACCGTCAGCATGGAACAAGTCATGGAACCATACCGGCGGCGGCGATCGGTACGGCCGGTCCCACGAATCCCAGGGCAGGTAGGTCTGCGTTTTACCCGCCACCAGGCCCCAGTTGTACGCACCGACGTTGAGTCGTTTGGCGATGGGCAGTACGCCCTCGATCGTGCTGCCCTCCCCGCGCGCCAAATATTCGGTGCACAAGATCGGGCGTCCCATGGGTGCCAGCTCACCGATCCGTGCCTCGAAGCCGGCCGGTTCGTCGTAGCTGTGGAAGGTCAGCACATCGGAGAGGTCGAGCTGGAGCGTTGCCATCCGACTACGCGCCTTCGGGTCCGCCCACGGACCGTCCCACACACCGCTGGTCAACGGTTGCACGGGATTGACCGAGCGGGCCCAGCCGAAGACCTGCGGCAGCAACTCCTCGACCAGGGTGACCTTGTCCTGCCGCTCTACGTCGCGGTACGTGGCCGACGGATTGTCCGGCTCATTCCACAGGTCCCACCCCAGCACCCGCTCGTCACGACGGAACTGGCTGATCACGCCGATGACATACTCACGCAACGTTCGCCGGTACCGGCGATCGTCCAGGTTCGCCGCACCTGGGCCCTGCACCCACACCGAGTTGTGTATCCCCGGACGCGGCCGGCGCTGGCGCCCCAGCCTGGGAAACGGATCCCAGCAGGAATCGAACAGCACGAACAGCGGTTTGATGCCGTGACTGGCGGCCAGAGCAACGAATTGTGCCAGCCGACTCTGAAAGCCCACACGGTCCTGGGCCCACAGCTGGTCATGCAGGAAGACCCTTACCGTGTTGAACCCGGCCAACCGGGCGATGCGTAACTCGCTGTCGATCTGCTGCAGGTCATAGGTTTCCGGCTGGAACATCTCCAGCTGATTGCCCGCGTTCGACGGAATGAAATTGGCGCCGACCAGCCAACCCTGCTCGGCGTACCAGCGGTGCGCCCGCTCAGGTGACCAGCGGGCCCCGTGTCCGTCGATCTGCGCATCGGCCCGCGGCGCCCTCCCCAGGGCTGCGGCGACGGTCATGACCAGCGGGACCTTGAAGGCTGCCCGACGGGCTATCCGGCCATGTCCACCCTGCCTGATGTGCTGCATCGAAATACCAATCAACCTGGCTTCCTTAAGATTTCGTTTCCAACATCGGCACTGTCGGGTTTGCGCGTGGTCAATCTGACTACCACTCGAGGTGTACCCGACTGCGACCCAGGCTGCACACCACGGCGCTGTGGTTTGGGCTGACCGGCGGGGCACCTGTTCACGGTGAGCGACCGCATCGCCGACCCATGGGCCCCCACAGGACACCCTACGGGCGTGGGCAGGCATGGCCGGATCGTGACCTGCGGGCCATCGCCGATCCGCTGGCCATCAAGCTCGCTGATTCGATCGACTTCGACTTCGACAAGTTCGGCCGGCGCAAGGGTCAGGAGATGGCGTTACGCTCGCTGGCCTTCGACCAGGCCGCCCGGCACTACCTGAGCGAACACCCGTCCGCCACGGTGGTCGCGTTGGCCGAAGGCCTGCAAACCAGTTTCTGGCGACTCGACGCCGCGTTGCCAGATGCCCGGTTCCGTTGGCTGACGGTCGATTTCCCGCCTGTCATCGAACTGCGCGAGCGGCTGCTGCCCGCATCCGACCGCATCACGGTGCGGGCGCAGTCGGCGCTGGACTACAGCTGGATGGACGCGGTGGATTCCACCGAAGGGGTGTTCGTCACGGCGGAAGGCTTGCTGATGTACCTGCAGCCCGAGGAAGCCCTTGGCCTGATCTCCGAGTGCGCCGGCCGGTTTCCGGGTGGACAGATGATCTTCGACCTGCCGCCGGTGCTGGTGAAGAAGTTCGCGCCCAAAGACATGCGGTCCTCGCGGCACTACCGCGTGCCACCGATGCCGTTCAGCCTGTCACCGGCCGAGTTGGCAGACCTGGCGCGTACCGTGCCCGGTATCAAGGCCGTGCACGATCTGCCGATGCCCAGCGGTCGCGGGTGGTTCTTCCGCACCGCATCCCCGGCGCTCTGGCAGTTCCAGCCCACCAAGCAGTTTCGCGGCGCCTACACGCTGCTCGAGTTCGGCTGACTAACCGCCTGCGGCGGCCAGCCGGGCCCGTTCCCGCATCGATGCGACGACGCCGCCATCGTTGAGGATGTCCGTGCCGGTCAGGTAACCCGCCCGCTCACTGGCGCAGTAGGCCAGCAGATCGGCCATCTCCTCGGGCTTGCCCCACCGCGGTACGGCGGCATCGGCCACCATCGCGCCCGCGCCGGCCTGTTCCTCCAACCGGCCCATCTCGGTGTCGATGGACCCCGGGGAAACTGAGACGATCCGGATGCCGCGAGCATTGAACCGCTCTGCCTGCGACGAGCTGTACCACTTCACGAAGGCCTTGCTGATCGCGTAGGAAAAACCTGATCGCATGTCTTCGGGAGCCACGCTGCACGCGGCGAGCATTTCGGTGAGGAAGCGGTCCTGGTCCTGCAGCGCCAGCGGAAACTGCTGCACCGGAACGATCTCCTCGGGCAGCAGGTGCGCCGCCATCGATGCCACGTTGACGATCGCCGCGCCCTCGGCCGCGGTGGCGAAAAACGCCTCGTTCACGTGCAGCGTGCCCAGGGCGTTGGTCCTCATCACGTACTCGGCGTCACCCATGCTGGGACTGACCCCGGCCGCATGAATGACCGCGCTGACCGTGCCGAGCCCGGCCGCGGTCTCCAACAACCGGTCGACCGCGGCCCGGTCGGTGACGTCGGCGTTGACGATCCTGGCGGTGATCCCAACGTCCCCCAGGGCGGTGGCTGCGGCGTCAAGGCGCTCCTGCCGGACATCGCACAACACCACTGTCTGTTCCCGGCCGACGACCTTGGCCGTGGCCAGTCCCATGCCGCCCGCGCCGCCTGTGATCACCGTCACCCGTGTCATGGCTAGCACGGTATACAGCCGGATCCGCGGCTCAGCCTGTGGGGCTCGTGCAGGTGCTCAGCAGCCTGACACGGCGATTTCCCGGCAACAATGTGAGCAGCCTTGCTGTGCGGACCCACCGACCGGCATATAACGGGTAGTGATGACAGATGGCCCGACGATGACGCTGACGAACCGTTGTCGATTGCCGGTGGCGGATCGCCCGCAATGACGTGCCCGTATTGCGGATCACCCCTCGATACCGCCGATACCTGCAGCCGCTGCGGGCAGCTCCACGGGTCCGCGCCGACCGGGTGGCGTCCGGACCCCACCGCGCGCCACGAAGGCCGCTACTTCATCACCGGGCATCCGACGAATCGCGTACGTGACGGCAGAAGCGCATCGACCGACCCGGATGGCGGGCGGATGCTGCCCGACTACCTCGAACTGAAGACGTCAGGCATCAGGGCAACCTGGCTGGGGACCACAGCCGCGGCGGCGATCATCGTGATGACCGCGGCCGTGGTCTGGGTATTGATGGTGGCCGGCCGTAGGCCACCGCCCGCGCCCGAAGCCGGATACCTCAACGCACTGAAGGATGCCGGGCTCAGCGATCAATTCAATTCAGATGCCAACGCCGTCGCGCACGGTCGGCAGGTCTGCCGCAAACTGGAAGACGGTGAACCCCAGCAGGGGCTGCTCGCCGACAAGATCGCGGTCGACACCTTCTGTCCGCATTTCTCGCAGGGCTTCCACATCCTCGAAAAGGCGGACGTTGCGGGAAGTTTCGTACTCACCGACAATTCCGGGGCTGAGGGTATCGTCTCCGACGGAACGAAATGCCAGGGCGCCAACGGATACGCGGACGTCAATCCCGGCACTCCCGTCACCGTCAAGAACGGCAAAGGCGATGTCCTGGCCACCACCACCCTGGGGCCCGGCAAGAGCGGTAACGCCAACTGCACCTTCTTCTTCACCGTGCCGCTGACCGAAGGCCAGGATCGCTACGTCCTTTCGGTCGGACGCCGTGGCGAGTTCAGCTACAGCTTCGAACAGCTTGTGGCCAAAGGCATTCTGATGCAGCTCGGCCAGTGATGTTTGCGCCGTGATGTTTGCGAGAATCACACCCTGACGCGGAGTTCGCGCCTTCGGCACCCTTCCATATCACGGCGGGCAACGGCGTTTGGAAACGATGCGGTCACGAGTACGGCTCGCTCACGTGTCAACCCCGCAACCATCTGAGTACTTGTGTGGACACCGATTTCAGCCAGCTCTACGGTTGCGCTCGACACAATTTTCATCGATGTAATTTCCGCACGACAAAAAGGGAGTCGATCGGGGATGACCACCTTTGCCCACATCACAGTCAAGGCCGCCATCAGCGCCGGATTCTGCCTGACCGCAGCGGCGGCCGCGGTGGCGCTGAGTCCGTACGCGGCTGCGCTGCCACTCAAGACCGGCGGATACAAATGCGTGGACGCCGCTGCCGCAGCGCCCGGCGCACCGGTGTGCGCCGCTCCAGCGGTTGAAGCCGCGGGCATTGCTCCCGCAGCTGTTCCTCCGGTACCCCTGGCGCCGCCACCGGTAGCCCCTCCGGTGCCGCTGGCACCACCCCCGGTAGGCGTTCCGCCGGTGCCCCTCGCACCGCCGCCGGTGCCGGTCGTACCTGCCGCCGCTCCCGTCCCCGCGGCACCGGCACCCATCGCTGCTCCGGTAGTCATAGCGTCCGGTACCGCGACCGGCAAGGGTGTGCCGACCGTATCGCCCGGCGGCGGTCCGGTCGCCGGCGCGCCGACGCTGCCCGGTCCCGCGGACGGAGCCAGCGGCTAGTCCGTCCCCCTGGAGTCACGAAAGGCGCCTGGCTCACGAGCCAGGCGCCTTTTCTGTGTCTTCGGGTGTAACGCTTGCCTGCTTTACCTTGCCTTGCAGCAGGATTCGCTATTCCTGGACGATCACCGGATCACCGATGTGCACTGTGTTGAAGTACCACTCGGCGGCAGCCGGAATCAGGCTGATACAGCCGTGGCTCGTGTTGTCCAGGCCCATCGACGGCACGGCCCACGGCGCCGAATGCACGAACAGACCGCGCTGGGTGAAGCGGACCGCGTAGTCCACGTCGAGGAGGTACCCGTCAGGAGCATCGACGGGGATGCCGACGCTGCTCGAATCCATCTTGACGGTGCGGTCCTTCCCCAGAACGGTGTACGTGCCGACCGGGGTCGGGTATTCCGGACGGCCCAGGGAGGCCAGCAGCACACCCGCTTCGCCGGCGTGCGGCAGGTGGTGCGGCGCCGGCAGATCGATCGGCGGCTCTTCACCGATTCCGTCGATGGTCACGGTGAAGGTGTGGTCGGAGATGTCCGCGACACCGATGACGGCTGGGCCCGTTTGAAATTCGGTGCGCATACCGCCGACCGAGAGCATCACGGTGCTGTGCGCCGGCCAGAACTCGGCGGGTTTCCACGACACGACATTGGCGTCGAGCCACTCGTAGGTGCCCGCCCGAGCCGGTGTCGACTTGAGCCCGAGGGCACGTTCGACAACCTGGTGATTGGTGACCGGGTTCTTGAACGTGACCACCACCGGATGCCCCACACCCACGACGGCACCCTCGGACGGCGCGATCGATTCGATGGTCGACGTCAGCGGAAGACTCACCGCCGCCGTGTCGACGCTGTTGGTACCCCCGGAGAAGTAGGTCATGGCGACAACGCCCAGCACGAGAACACCCTGAAAAACCGCGCGCATCAAACCGATCTTTCTGCGATGCCCCCATTGATCTTGAACGATGTCATCGTATGGGCCCGCAGCTGTCCGAATGTGTAGTCACACGTAGACAATTCGGTCAAGCGTTCGTCACGTTTCGGCCACGGCGGCCGTCAAACAGCGAACATGTGACCGGACGCGGATCTTCCAGGCGTCAGTCCGCGACGACCTCGCCGCGGGCGGCATTCAAGCTGAGGACCCGAGCGCAGGCCAGGGGTGTCACCAAGGCGCTGGTCCGCAGCCCCGACTGGGACGGACGCTGGGGCTCCAGGTCCAGCGCGTCATCCTCGTCGTCAGGACGATAGGACGACGGATGCCTGCGCTTGGCCGCGGCCAGCTCACGGGAGTAACGCTGCGACGAACACCACAGCGGGTGCGTCGCCAACTCGATTACCGTCGAGCCGGCAGCTTTTGTCGCCATGTTCAATGACCTCCAGCGGGAGCTTCACGGCACTTCTACTCAGTGCCAAGCGTGCTCGGCCAAGCTGAGACGGTGCATCGAGTTGGCCGTGGACTCCTTAAGGATCCCTCTTAAACCTCTTTTACACATCCAAAGAACCTGAACAGAGACGTAATTCACACTCCTGAATTTGACATTGTTTGCTGTGACTGCTTCGGCAAGTCGACGTGCGGCACGGTGAAGCGACGACCCCCGCGTCCCGGCCGGGTCGCAGGAACGCAACACGGCAACCCCGGAGGACGCAAGGCTGTCCCAACGGCGGATCGGCGATGTTCCCCGAAGGGCTTTCATCACGAAACACCTTCTCACGCGGCAGAATCCGTCAATTATCGCAGTCTGTATCCCGGCGAACGGGGCAAACTCGAACCGGGCCAGTCACTTCCGGGACTCAGCGAGCCGGCGCCGACCTTCCCGCAACTCCACCGAAGCTGCGCGCAGGCCGGCTGGTAACCGGCGTCTGGTTTGCCGTATATACAGCGCGTCGTCGAGCACCGATCACAACCCGCCTTACCGATCTGCCAGGCCGGGCCCCGAGAGCCCCCATCGATCGCCGACACCGTCGCCCCCGACGGTTCCAGCTACCGGATTCACTGCCTCGCCCCAGCTGTCCGTCACGGGGCCTCGACAAGAATCGGCCCACTTTCTTACATTCGCAAGAAACCCGCATGTAGGTCGACTACATAAATTAAGGAAGCGCGCCAGCGAACGCGCCGCCGTTAGCCCCGTCGATGCAGAATCGTTACCTATCCCTTAACCTGTCCCGTGGCCGAGCTCCCCTGCTGGAACGTCAATTTGCTCGGTGAAGGGTGGTACGGCTGTGGATGCACATGATCCGAGCGTCGGAGAACATGCGCGTCCGACCGTGACTCGGGCGTCGCGCGCGTCGATCGAAAGCTGGCCGCTGCGGTGGAAAGTTGCGGCGACCCTGGTGTTGCCGATCCTGCTGGCGGCGACGTTCGGCGCCGTCCGTATCTACAACGAATTGTCGGCCGCATCGCAGCTCAACCTCGCGTCCGACAACGCCGTGATCGTGGTCCCCGCGGTGGGGCTGGTCGATCGGATCGACGGCCTGGCATATGCCGCCGCCTCGGGTGCACCGATCGACGAACCGCTCGCACAATTCGACGAGAGCGCCCAGGCCCTGGACTCCCTGATCAAGTCCGCCGAGTTCGACGCGACCGTCGCGACCGAGCTGACGACGGCATCCTCCACCGCCAAGACGTTGCGCGACGACATCAAATCCGGGCCGATGCCCCAGCGGGTGATCGCCGAGCGGGCGCAGAACGTGGCCTCCGGCGTCGTCTCCGCGATCGCGGCAACCACCGCGACGGTGGACGACCGCACCGTGCGCCCGATCGCAGACCAGCTCGTTGACGCTCTCGCGGCGCAACGAGCATTGACGACGCAGCGGATCCTGATCGCCGCGCCAGATTTCGCCGATTTGGAAGGGGTGCGCACCGAGGCGGCGGACGCGGCGGGCGCAGAAGCGGCCGCGATCGATCGACTCAACCGGCTGACGTCCACGGACGAGGGCACAGCGCTGTCCAGGGAATCCGACGTTCGTCGCGACACCTACACCCGGCCGGTCGACGACAGCGTGCGTGCGCCCGCGTTCACCGAGGCGATGCGGGCGAGCGTCGAGGGGTATCGCGCGATGACGCAGAGCCTGTCCTCCGACCTCGACGGCACGTTGCACCATCGCGCCAATACCCTGCGATCCGACGCCCTGCGTGACACCGCGATCATCCTGGGTGCGGTTCTGGCCGCCCTGGTCTTCGCGCTCGCCGTCGGCCGCTCGCTCATCCGGTCGATCGGACGTCTGCGCCAGGGCGCGCTGCAGGTGGCACAGGTCGCGCTGCCCGAGGAAATCGAACGGCTCAGCAAGGGCGGTGGCATACCGGAGATCCAGCCGCTGCCGTTCCGCACCGATGAAGAGGTCGGGCAGCTCGCGCGCGCGATCGACGACATCCACTCCCAGGCCGTCCGCCTGGCCGGCGAGCACGGCGTCCGCCTGCAGATCGGCGACATGTTCGAAACGCTGTCCCGCCGAAGCCGCTCACTCGTCGAAGAACAGCTGGCCCTCATCGAGACGCTGGAGCTCGATGAGGAGGATCCGGCCCGGCTGGATCACCTCTTCCGCCTCGATCACCTTGCGACGCGCATGCGCCGCAACGGCGACAACCTCCTCGTCCTCGCCGACACCGTGGAACGCCACCGAGCATCGGTACCCGTCGCGCTACCCGACATGCTGCGCGCCGCGATGTCCGAGGTCGAGGAGTACCGCCGGGTGCAGGTCGGACACCTGGCCGACGTGTCGATCGCGGGCTCGGCCGCCGGCGATATCGGCCACCTGATCGCCGAGCTGCTCGACAACGCGCTGCGCTACTCGCCGCCCGACGCGCCGGTATTGGTCACCGTGGGGCGCGCGGTCGACGCCGGCCTGCTGGTCGAGGTGGCCGACCGAGGACTCGGCATGTCCAAGGACGACTTGACCGCTGCAAACGAGCGCCTTGCGCTCGGTGGCGAGGTGACCTCCGAAACCGCCAAGCGGATGGGGCTTTTCGTGGTCGGCCGGTTGGCCCGGCGTCATGAAGCAACGGTGCGCCTGCGTACCACCTCCGCATTGACCGATCGGCCCGGCGTGACGGCGAGTGTGCACCTGCCCGGCACACTGGTCGCGCCGATCGGAATGGGTGAGACGCTCGACGACCTACGCAACGGCTCGTTTGCAGAGTCGCGCCCGCGGACCGCCGAAAGCAGGGGGAATGCGGCCTCGAGCGCCGCCACCGGCGCGCTCACCGAGGCCGACGGCTCACCGGCACCGTCGCTGCCGTCGGAGCCCGGATCGGATACCCCCGCCAGAGCCACCGTCAACGGGCTGCCG